>CAZHZQ010000008.1:0-25437 GCA_964537235.1 uncultured Actinomycetota bacterium
CGATGCTGTTCGCGATCGGGCTGGTCGCCCAGTTCACGATCGGCGGGCTGTCCGGTGTCACTCACGCGATCGCCCCGCACGACTACCAGCAGACCGACACCTACTACATCGTGGCCCACTTCCACTACGTGCTGTTCGGCGGCGGGCTGTTCGGGATCTTCGCCGGGATGTACTACTGGTGGCCGAAGGTCTTCGGCAAGATGCTGGACGACGGGATCGGCAAGATCCACTTCTGGTCGCTGGTCGTGGGCTTCAACCTCGCCTTCTTCCCGATGCACCTCGCCGGTCTGTGGGGCCAGCCGCGACGCACCTACATCTACCCCGAAGGCATGGGCTGGGACTTCGTCAACATGCTGTCGACGATCGGGGCGTTCATCATCGCCCTGTCGGTGTCGATCTTCCTCTACAACGTCGTGAAGACGCACATCTCGGGCCCCGACGCCCCGGCCGACCCGTGGGACGGGCGGACCCTCGAGTGGTCGGTCGCGTCGCCCACCCCCACGCACAACTTCGACGAGGTGCCCGAGGTGCACGCCCGCGACGACTGGTGGCACCGCAAGTACGAGGAGGACCGCGAGGGACGGGCGGTGCCAGTCCAGGCGGGGGGTGCCACCGACCTCGACCAGCCGGACATCGCCGGCGAGGCCGAGCCCACCGGCGTCCACCTGCCCGATCCGTCGTACTGGCCGATGATCGTGGCCGCCGGCATCACCGTGCTGGGCTACGGCATCGTGTTCCTGCGGCCGGCGGGACCCGACGCTGCCGTGTACTCCGCCGGCGGCATCGGCCTGATCGCGCTGGGCGTGATCGTGCTGCTGGCCGGCATGTTCGGCTGGGTGCTCGAGCCCCTCGAGGAGCCCGGCACCGAGCACGCCCACTGAGGACCCGACCGCCGAGGACCCGACCGCACTCGACCGCACCCGATCCAATGACCGAGGAGAATCCGCGTGGCTGAGGCACCCGCCGCCACCGCCCCGACGTCCCCTCACCCCGAGACGTCCCTGGGGCTGGACCACCGCAAGCTGGGGATGTGGACGTTCCTGGCCAGCGAGTGCATGTTCTTCGGCTCGCTGATCACCACCTACCTGCTGTACGTCGGTCGGACCGGCGACGGCCCGGGACCGGCGGACATCTTCGACGTGCCGTTCACGTCGGTCAGCTCGTTCGTGCTGCTCATGAGCTCGTTGACCATGGTCCTGGCGCATCACTCGATGGTGAAGCGGGACGAGCGTCGTATGCGCGGGTGGCTGCTGGCCACCGCGATGCTGGGGACGGTGTTCATCGGAGGGCAGGTCTTCGAGTTCAGCACGTTCGTCATCGAGGGCATGACGATCACGACGAGCCCGTTCTCGTCGGCGTTCTTCGTGCTGACCGGGTTCCACGGCCTGCACGTGACCATCGGCATCCTGATGCTGCTGATGCTGTACACGCTCAGCAAGCTGGGACGGCTGCCCATGGACGACGACGTCCGCGTGGACATGATCGCGCTGTACTGGCACTTCGTGGACATCGTCTGGATCGTCATCTTCACGTTCGTGTACCTGATCCAGATCGGCTGACGGGCCGACCACCGACCGGAGACGAGACGCGCACATGAGCACCACCGAGGCACCCCAGACGGCGGCCGACCACGAGGCCGAGGCCCATCACGCCGGACACCCCGAGGCGCGCGACTACGTGCAGATCTTCGTGGTCCTGTTCGTCATCACGGCCCTGGAGGTCCTGGCCAGCTACGTCGCGATGCCGACCTGGTTGTTCATCTCGGGCCTGACCGCGATGGCGGTGGCGAAGTTCGCGCTGGTCGTCGGCTTCTACATGCACCTGAAGTTCGACAACCGCATGTTCCGTCGGCTGTTCGTCTTCGGGATCATCCTGGCGCTGACCGTCTTCGCGCTCGTGCTCGCGCTCTTCTTCTTCATCGCGCCCGGTTACACGGCCGCCGCGAACTGATGACCGCCGTTCTCGCCCAGACGGTCGCCTCCCCCTGGACGTTCCACCTGCACCCGGACGTCATCGGAGTGTGCCTGGCACTGTTCGGCGGCTACGTCTACGCGCTGAAGCGCTGGGGGCCGCTGTTCCGTCCCCGGCCCGACCAGGAGGTCGCGACGGGGCGGCAGAAGGCCGCCTTCGCCGGCGGGGTCGTGGCGTTCTTCGCGGCCGTCGGTTGGCCGGTGCACGACATCGCCGAGAACTACCTCTACAGCGCCCACATGGTCCAGCACATCCTGCTCGGGTTCGTGGTCCCGCCCCTGCTGCTGCTCGGCATGCCCGACTGGATGGGCGAGCTGGTGCTCGGCCGGGGCCTGCGCGGCCGGATCTACCGCAAGCTCGCCAGGCCGATCCCCGCCGCGATCGCGTTCAACGCCGCGTTGGCGTTCATCCACTGGCCGAGGATCGTGGACCTGATGCTCGCGTCGGACGTGCTCCACGAGCTGTCCCACTTCGTGTTCCTGGCCGGCGCCGTCCTGATGTGGTCGGTCCTGCACAGCCCGGTCCCCGAGGTGCGCCGGTCGCTGTCGGAGCCCGGCAAGATGCTGTTCCTGTTCGTCCAGACGATCCTGCCGACCGTGCCCGCGTCGTTCCTCACGTTCGGCGAGACCCCGCTGTACCGCGTCTACGAGACGTTCCCCCGCCTGTGGGGGCTGTCACCCCGAGACGACATGCAGCTGGCCGGCCTGCTGATGAAGGTCGGCGCCGGCCTCCTGCTGTGGAGCATCCTCGCGGTGATGTTCTTCCGCTGGGCCAACCGGGAGGAGGCGGACGCGCGTCCCGTCGCCGGACCGCGTGACGACCTTCCCGAGCCCTCGCCCACCACACGTTGGAGCTGATGTCATGAAACAGGACGTGCGAGACCGTCTGGTCCTCCCGCTGCTGGTACCGGTCGGCCTGCTGCTCGCGATCGCGGCGGCCGCCGTCGGGTTCGGCATGCTGCTGCTGTTCAACCCGATGGTCGTGGCGCTGATGATGGCCATCGTGGTGTCCGCGGCGATCATCGGTGGGTTCGCGCTGGCCCTGTCGCGCTCGTCGGACGAGCTCGACAACCTCAAGCGCGGCGTCATCGTGTTCGCCGGTCTCGCGCCGGTGGTGGTCGGGGCGTTGGTCGCCTTCGACGTCCTGGAGACCGCCGATGCGAAGGTCGCGGAGCGCGAGTGCCACTACTGCGTGCCCGAGGACGCGGTCGAGGTCGTCGGTGTCGACATCGCCTTCGAGCCGGAGGAGATCGGCTTCCCGGACGCCGGCGAGGGCGACGCGGTGTCGATCCTCTTCCGCAACGAGGACCAGGGCATCCCGCACAACATCTGGATCTACCCGTTCGAGCAGGAGGAACCGCTGCTCGACGAGCCGGTCTTCGAGGGGGGCACCTTCGACGGGGTCGCCCAGGAGGTCTACGACTTCGAGGCGCCGGCCCAGGGGACGTACTACTTCAACTGCACCGTGCACCCGCAGCAGATGACCGGCACGGTCACCTTCGGAGAGTCGTGAGACATCGGTCGACGGGGCTGCTGGCGGCGGTGCTGGCCGTCGTCACCCTGACGGTCTCCACGCTGGTCGTCGCCCCGCAGACCCGAGCAGCGGCGGCGACCACCACGCAGGTCGAGGCCGCCGACAACATCGACACCGCGATCCGGTTCACCGCGATGGCGTTCCCCGCCGACGGCATCGACGGCGTGGACGAGGTCCTGCTGGGGCGTGAGGACCTGTTCAGCGACACGCTGGCCGCGGGATCGGCGACCGGGCGCCCCGTGCTGCTGACCGACCGCGACCGGCTCGATGCCCGGACCGAGGACGATCTCGCCCGCCTGGAGGCCACCGCGGTCACGATCCTCGGGGGTACCGCGGCGATCTCGGATGCGGTGGAGCAGGAGCTGCGGGACCTCGGCTACGCGGTGGACCGGCTCGGCGGGACCGAGCGCATCGAGACGGCGGTGCGGATCGCCTCCGAGTACCACCCGTCGGCGTCGGCCCCGGCCGTGCTCGCGAGGGCACACGGCGAGGACACGGCCGCGTTCGCCGACACGCTCGGCGGGTCCGCGCTGGCGCACACGCTGGGCGGTGCCCTGGTGCTGACCACGAGCGACGAGCTGCATCCCGCCGTCGAGCGCTACCTGCTGGACTCCGGCACCACCGAGGTGGTGATCGCCGGTGGGGTCGCGGCGGTGTCCGCCGAGGTCGAGGCTCGGGTCGAGGAGCTCGGGATCGCGGTCCGGCGCGCCCAGGGCCGCGCCCGCGCCGACACCGCCCTGGCCCAGAACCTCGAGCGGGGCCTGACCTCCGCCGCCGACGCCGACCGGGTCCTGCTGCTCGACGGCTACCACGACGCCGCCTGGGCGGCCGGGTTCTCGGCGGCCGCGTGGGCGGCGGGCGAACGCGTCGCGATCGTCCTGGCGGACGGGCCCGTCCTGGGCGCCGCGACGACCGACTACCTCATCGACACCCCGACCGTCCCGCTCGTGTGCGCCCCGCGGGTGGCCGCCTCGGCCTGCGATCAGGCTTCCCAGACCCTGCGCATGCCGGCCTTCGCGGCGACCGGCGGGGTGACCCTGCGCCAGCCGTCCTCCAGCGTCGAGATGATCGGCTTCCACGAGTCCAGCCACGACGGGGCGCAGCAGCTCGAACCGCTGGACTCCGGGCCGACGATGGTGGTGATGGACAGCCGCTACCGGGGCACGGGCTCGCGCACCTCGGCGGACGTGGTCGCCCGACCGGGCCTCGCGGTGCGCGCCCCGGTCACCGGCACCGTGATCCGTGCCGGCTCCTACGTCCTGTACTGCGACCACACCGACCACTACGCGGTGATCGAGCCCGACGACCACCCCGGGTGGGAGGTCAAGATGCTGCACATGGTCGGTCTGCGCGTGCAGCGGGGCGACCGCGTCCAGGCGGCGCGCACCGTCATCGCGGACGGGCCCCGGCAGCTGCCGTTCGACTCGCAGGTCGACGACCACTCGTCCGACCGCGACTGGCCGCACGTGCACCTCGAGGTCGTGGACCCGTCGATCCCCGACCGCCCCGGCCGTGGCTGCTGACCCCGGACCTTCCTCACCCGGACCCCCGACCCCCCGGACCCCCGTCACTTCACGTCGAGTGGCAGCCTGGTTGCAGATATGCGGCTGAGCCGCCACTCGACGGGTTCGGCACCGGTTCTGAGGCGCGGTCAGACGAGCAGCGCGTCCAGGGCGGCGGCCGCGAACACCAGCGCCAGGTAGATCGTCGAGTAGTGGAACAGCTGCATCGCGCGGTGCACCGTGCGCTCGCGACGCAGCCGGTGGGCGAACACGAGCCACACCCCGTCGAGGACGAGGATGCTCGACAGGTACAGCCAGCCGGCCCGGCCCACCGGGAAGTACAGCAGTGTGACGGCCAGCAGCAGGTAGCTGTAGAGGAGGATGTGGCGGGTCGCCTCGTCGTTGCCGTGGGTGACCGTCAGCATCGGCAGGCCGGCCGCGGCGTAGTCCTCCCGGTACTTCATCGCCAGCGCCCAGAAGTGGGGCGGCGTCCAGTAGAAGACGATGAGGAACAGCCCCCAGGCCGGGAGGGCGAGCTCGCCCGTCACGGCCGCCCACCCGGTCAGCACCGGCACGCACCCGGCGGCTCCGCCGATCACGACCGCCTGGTTCGTCCGGCGCTTCATCCCCAGCGTGTACACGAACACGTAGAACAGGATCGCCGAGGTGGCCAGGGCCGCGGCCAGGACGTTCACGAACAGCGTCAGCCACACGAACCCGGCGACACCCAGGGTCAGGCCGAACGCCAGGGCGGCCCGGGGCGAGACCGCATCCCGGGTCAACGGTCGCCCCTGGGTGCGCCCCATGACCCGGTCGATGTCCCGGTCGAGGTAGTTGTTGATCACGTTGGCGCTGCCCGCCGACAGGCTCCCGCCGAGCAGGGTCGCCAGCACCAGCCACGTCCCCGGCCAGCCGTCCTCGGCGATCACCATCGCCGGGACCGTGGTGACGAGCAGCAGTTCGATGATGCGCGGCTTGGTCAGCCAGAAGAAGGTACGGATCGTCTCGCGCCACGTGCGGCCCCCTTCCTCCGAGACCGTGTCCTCCGGGTGCAGCGGGCCGACCTCGGTCGCCCCGCCCGGCACCTGGTCCGCTCGGGTGTTCATGTGGTCACCGCCTCGCGGGGAGCATCCGCGCGGGGTGCCTCGGAGCGGGTGTCGTGCCGCGCGTACGTGGCCGCCGCCACCAAGGCCGACCAGGCGAGGCTCGCCACGAGCAGGTGAGCGACGACCAGCCCCGTGGACTCGACCCTGGTGAACACGTGGGCCGCTCCCAGCGCGATGTTCACGAGGAACAGCGCGAGGCCCCCGTGCACGAGCCGGACCTCGACGGCGGGGCGGTCCCGGCGGATGACCCGGGCGGCCAGTCCGGCGAGCAGCACGGTGACCACCAGCACGGCCACCCGGTGGCCGAAGTGCAGCGCGACCACCCGGTTCGACAGGTCGGGGATCAGCTCGCCGCCGACCAGCGGGTACCCGCCCACGTACTGGTCGTGCACGAGCGACCCCAGGACGATCACCAGGTAGATGCCGGCCGCGCCCCCGACCAGGCGGGACGGCCACGGGTCCGACACCCCGGTGCGCTCGGCGAGGGGCCGGTCGATCGCTCCCGCTTCGACCACCACGAACGTCAGGAGCCCCAGCAGGATCATCGCGACGCCCAGGTGCACCGACACGAGGTCGGCGTTCAGGTCGGTCATCACGACGAACGCCCCGATGCCGGCCTGCAGCAGGATCGCGACCAGCGCGGCGGTCGCGCTCCAGGTCACCCGGCGGGCGTCACGGTGCCGCCACCAGGCGTACCCGGCGGTGATCAGGACCATCACCACGGCGATCGAGGCGAACCAGCGGTGGGTCCACTCGACGACCATGTGGAACTCGGGGCGCGGCAGCAGGCCGCCCAGCAGGCCGTTCTCGCACAGCGGCCAGCGGTCCTCGCAGCCGTACCCGCTCCGGCTGCCCCGGGTGAACCCGCCGATCGCGACGAGCAGGACCGTGATGCCGTAGGTCCACGACGCCAGCTTCTGGAGGCGGTTCACGCCGATCCTCCACCCCGCGACTCCCGGAACATCCGCCAGCCGATCACCGCGAGCGCCACCGCGAAGGCCAACGAGACGACGATCAGCACCCCGTGGACGACACGGAAAGGGACGGTCTGACGGTCGTCCAGGACGAGCCCCAGGCGGGTGAGCCAGACGTAGGCGTTCCATGCCGCCGCGGCGAACAGGACCCACGCCCGACGGCGCTTGCGCCGGTCCGTCGCCGCGGTCGTCACGGCGTCGTGGGGCGGCTGTGCGAGTGGCTCTGATGGCACGCCGGGAGGTCCTTGACGGGGCGAGGGAAGCCCTTCGAAGGCTACCGGTTCGGCCCCCTGCCCAGCGACGTGCCACCCTGTGCGACGTGTCGTCCGCAACCGTCGGAGGAGGTCGGTTCCGTGCCGCAAACGTTGCGGTTGGTCGTGCTCGGCGACAGCTTCGCCTTCACCGACGACCGCGGGCCACAGCTCCCGGACGAACCGACCCTGTACCCCAACGTGGTCGCCCGCCGTCTCGAGGCCGACCTGGACCAGCCCGTGGCCGCCTGGACGGTCGCCCGTGCGGGCTGGGGGGTGCGCCAGGTGTGGCGGGCGCTCACCAAGGACCGGCACCTGCAGTTCGAGGTGCTGGCCGAGGCCGACGCGGTCGTCCTCGCGGTCGGCAGCTACGACCACCTCCCGGCCGGCGTCCCTCCGATCCTGGAGGCCGTCGTCCCGTACTTGCGCCCCGACCGGTTCCGCCGCGGGTACCGCCGTGCGGTCCGGGCGCTCGACCCCGGCCTGATCCGTGCGACCGGGGGGCGGCGGCGACGGGTCACCGCGGGCGAGTTCACCCGGCTGTACGACAGGATCCTCGGGCAGATCCGCGGGCTCACCCACGGCGCCCCGACCGTGGCGCTGGGGCCGGCGGGCCAGGACTCGGATCGGTACGGGCGCCGCAACCCGCACCTCGCGGCGGGGCAGGCCGTGCAGGAGCGTGTAGCCGGAGACCACGGCATCGCGTTCGTCCCGATCCGGGAACTGGTGGCGCCGCACCGCTCCCGGTTGAACCCGGATGGGATCCACTGGCCGTCGGCGGTGCACGGGGCGGTCGGCGCAGCGGCCGCTGCAGCACTGCGGGGGCAGCTCACGGGTGCTCGGCCCTGCCCTCCTGATCCGTGGCAGGACCTGGGTCCCGGCTGATGGAAATTCGGCCCTCCGTCCGAGACGCGTCGGTACACTCCGGGCGGAGTAACGGCCGGTCCGGCCGGGTCAGGGGAGCGACAGGTGATGGGGGCCACAGAACGCTGGTCACGCGACGACGGCTTCTCTCTGATGGAGCTCGTCGTCGTCACGATCATCATCGGCATCCTGGCCACGATCGCGATCGCGGTGTTCTTCACCCAGCGCGAGAAGGCCGAGCGTTCCTCGGCGATCTCCTCCGCCAGGAACACCTCGACGCTGGCCGAGGCGATCCGTCTCGACGACTCCACGTACACGGACGCGCCGTCGGCCTACGAGGACGAGGGTGGCACCGCGTTCACCTACGTCAACGGGGAGTCGACCGGCCCGACGGTCGTCTCGATCGAGACGTACAGCGACGACGGCGACGCCAGCGCCGAGAGAGGTCCGATCGTCGTGATGGCGGCCCAGGGTGGCGGGCGGTGCTACTGGATCCGGCACGACGTCGACGGGGCGCCGGTCCGCGATCACTTCGGGATGGACGACGGTGACACTTGCAAGGCGGGTGGCAGCGTGCCGGGCGGTTCTGCGCTGTGGGAAGCCACCGGTGGCGGCTGGTAGGTAGCGTCGACGGCGTCGTCATCACGAGGAGACGCCATGGCTCGCTTCCAGGCCGGGGTGCAGCTGTACCCCCAGCACACCGACATCGACCAGCTCAAGGACGCCTGGCGTCGGATGGAGGACGTCGGCGTCGACAGCATCTGGACCTGGGACCACTTCTTCCCGATCACCGGCGACGACGAGGGCGAGCACTTCGAGGGCTGGTCGCTGATGGCCGCCAAGGCCGTGCTGACCGAACGCCCCCGCATCGGCGTGCTCGTCACGTGCAACGCCTACCGCAACCCCGACCTGCTGGCCGACATGGCGAGGACGGTCGATCACCTCTCGGGCGGCCGGGTCGTGCTGGGGATCGGGGCCGGCTGGTACGGCAAGGACCACGAGGAGTACGGCTACACGCTCGAGGCTCCCCCGGCCCGCCTCGCCGCCCTCGAGGACAGCCTCCAGAGGATCCGCCGTCGGCGGCGTCACCTCACCCCGCCGCCGGTCGGCGACCTCCCGATCCTCGTCGGTGGGGGCGGGGAGCAGGTGACCCTGCGGATCGTCGCCGAGCACGCGGACTGGTGGAACACCATGGGTCCGGCGGAGACCTTCGCCCACAAGAGCGGGGTCCTCGAACGGTGGTGCGACGAGACCGGACGCGATCCCGACAGCATCGTGCGCACGGTCCTGATGAACGACCCCGACCGGTTCGAGGACATCGACGACTACCTCGCCGCGGGGGCGAGCCACCTGATCCTCGGGCTCGGTCCGCCGTACGACACCGGCCCGGTCGAGGAGCTCGTCGCCGAGGCGCGCGGCTGATCAGTCCCGCGACCAGCCCTCCTCGAGGACGACGTCGCCGGTGGTGAGCCGGTAGTAGACCCGCCAGTGGTAGTACCCGCGGTAGGCGAGCGGGTCGGCGCGCATCACCCTCGCGTGCTCCTGGATCGCCGCGACGTACCGGTCGCTGTGGTTGTACGCGTACAGCGCCCGGTCCATCTCCTCCGGCGCCCCGTGCGCCGCCAGGTACCGGCCGGCCGCCAGGATCGCGTCGCCGTAGTCGTGGATGTCGCCCTCGCCGTACGCCTCCCAGGTCGACGGGAGGAACTGCATCGGACCCTGCGCCCCGGCCACGCTGTCGCCGCGGATCCGCCCCATCCGGCTCTCGACGAGGTGGATGGCCGCGAGGTAGGACCAGTCGACACCGAACTCGACCTGCGCCGCCTCGTAGTGGGAGCGCAGCTCGTCGGCCGGCGGAGGCGCCACGATCGTCCAGTCCGGCAGTTCCTCGCGCGGAGCGGTCAGTCGCCGCAGCTCGACCGTGGCGTGGAGGTTGGCGTCGAACGCGTCCCGCAGTCGATCCGGGATCCGCTCACGGACCGCGGGCTGCCACTCGGGATGTCGGACGAGGTCGCGGTAGGCCTGCTGCTGCACCCAGGCGGGGCGCTGCAGATCCGCGACCGGGATGTCCGGGTCGCGGATCGCGGTCTCCGCGTCGATCAGCTCCGTCGCCAGCAGCCGGGGGTCCTCGAAGGGGGCGACCTCCCGTTCGTCAGCCGATCTGGCGGTCGGAGCCGCCGCCGGCGCCGACCGTGCGGGACCGGGGGTCGGCTCAGCCTGTGAGGTCGGTGACGCCGTCGGGGCGACGTCCTCGGCGGGACCCCGACAGGCGGCGACGAGGACGGCCAGGAGCACGACGAGGAGCGGCAGGGAACGCGACATGGGCGCGGCAGGCTACCGCTCCCGGAGCACCGCCACCGTCGTGACCGCCAACGCCGCGACGTACAGCAGCGGTCCGATGCCGGTCTCGACCGCGGAGACGTGTCCCGGCACGATCTCACCGAGCACGAACGCCAGGTCCACGATCCCCAGCACCACGGCGTTCAGCCAGTACCCCAGGGCACGGCCCTTGGCGACGAGCGCGACCGCGACGATCACCGCCATCACCCCGAACCCGATCAGCTCGGCGGCGTGCTCGGCGATCAGGTGCGAGGCGTGGAGCATCGGCCCGTCGACCGTGGCCACGTCGAGCTCGAAGAACGACAGCATCGAGGCAGGCCCGGAAGCCGCGAACCTCGCCAACGGGATGGCTCCGACGACGATGTGCAGCACCCCCCAGGCGACGTACAACCCGGCACCGACCTTCCACAGTCGCTTCGTCGCGTCGGTCATCTCCACACCTTTTTCTTACGCGCGTAAGATATATTTACTCGTGTAAAGTAACCGTAGGGAGGAATCTGACACGTGTCAAAAAGTGAGCGGACCCGCGCGGCGATCCTCGCGGCTGCCTGGGAGCTGTTCGACGACGCCGGCAGTCGAGCCGTACGGATGCAGGACGTGGCGGACGCCGCGGGCGTGACGCGCCAGACCGTCTACTTCCACTTCGACAACCGCGCGCACCTGCTGGTCGAGGTCGCCCGCTACATCGACGAGTCCGTGGAGCGTCTCCCTGACCGCGCGGCGCCCGTTTGGGACTCGGACTCCGGCCGGGAGGCCGTCTGCCGCTTCGTCGAGCTGGTCGCCGACTACTACCCGACGATCCTCGACATCATGACCGAGGTCCACAGCGCCCGGACCAGCGACCCCGACGTCGACGCTGCCTGGCGCGACCGGCTCGAGAGCCGCAAGGCCGCGTGCCGGGGACTGGTCGAGTGGCTCGACCGCGACGGCGACCTCGCCGACGACCTCGCCGCGGACGTCGCCACCGACCTGCTCACCACGCTCACGTCGTTCGGCACCTGGGAGGACCTGACCGCGTACCACGGCTGGGACCGCGCCGACTACGTGCACCACCTGACCTGCGTCATCGAGCGGGTCCTCCTCTGCCCCACGGGGTAGGGGGGACCTGGGGGATCTGTTCCCTACGCCCCGCGCAGGTCATCGAGGAGGGTCTCCAGCGCCCAGGCGATGGCGTCTGCGGTCTCCTGCCCGTCGAGCTCGAACTCGTCGCGGAGGGTCAGCCAGGTGGTGGAGCTGACGATGTGGCGGATGAGCGCGAAGCGGCGGTCGGCCTGGTCGTCGGGCAGCGGGTCGAGGACGTCGGCGAAGCGGTCGCGAAACGCGGCGGTGCGTTCGCGGTAGGCAGCCGATCGCATGCCCCGTGCGGCGGACAGGCGCGCCATCGCCCGCGCGGGGGCGCCCAGGTCGTCGAAGGCGGCGAAGATGGCGGCGATCCGTCCGGGCATGTCCTCGATGTCGCGTGGGTCGGCCTGCAGGCTGCGCTCGCGCAGCTGGTCGTCGACCCACTCGGCCAGACCGTCCAGGAGCGCCTGTCGGTTCGGGAAGTGGTAATAGACGGTGCGCTCCGAGACATCGGCGTGGGCGGCGACCTCACGCATCGAGAAGTCGGCGAGCCCGTCGCTGAGGATCAGCTCAGCGGCCGCGTGGAGGATCGCGCTGCGGGTGGCGGCGGCCTGCCGTTCGCGGAGCGGACTGTGGTAGCTGCGGGTGTCCGGGGCGTCGGCCACGGCACCTCCATCGTCGCGGACGGTGAGCATCGTACCCGCTTGACAGACATACCCCAATTATTACATACTGTCTCACACGAACTGTGCGAGTGTCCGAGGCTGCAGGTGAAGGAGCAGCGATGCCGCTCATCGACTATCCGGTCCTGGAGGACCTCGACGGCGAGACCCGTGACGTGCTCGACGGGGTCCGCAATCCGGACGGCGAGATCCCGGCCTTCCCCCGGATGCTGGCCAACAACCCCGACGTGCTGAAGGCCGCGCTGGGCCAGTTCGCAGAGGTCATGTACGGCGGGAACCTGCCGCCCGACCTCAAGCAGTTGGCGTTCGTCGTGGTGTCCCAGGCCAACGAGTGCGCCTACTGCGCGGCGAGCCACGGCGAGGAGCTGGTCACCGCCTTCGGTCAGCCGCTCGCCCGCCTCGAGGCCCTCGCCGAACACGATCACCGCGGACTCGGTGACCGTGAGCGTGCGGTTGCCGTGTTCGCCCGGCAGGGCGCCACCGACCCCAAGCGGATGGATGCGGAGCACCTGGAGGCGCTCAGGGGGGTCGGTTTCGACGACGCGGACATCATCGAACTGCTGGCCGTGGTCGCCCAGGCCAGTTTCGCGAACACGATCGCCGACGCGATGCACATGCTGCCGGGCGACCAGTCCCCGCAGCTGGAGCAGTACTACCCGCGCCCCGTCCCCGCCGACGGGTAGGCACGAACGACAACAGGTCACGAACGACACCAGATCACGAACGACCAACAGGTACCGAGAGGTGTGACGATGCAAACGGCAACGACCGCGACGACCGACCGACTGGACTTCGAGGCTCCGGGTCCGGGCGTGTGGCAACGCGACGAGGACCACTGGCCGCGACCGGTGCCGGCCAGCTACCGCGAGATCTATCCGGATGCGACGGTGCCGTACGTCAAGGAGTGGACCAGCCGCTACGGGCTGCTGTTGGACTACTTCGAGACGGCGTTCGTGAACGGGTTCGGCTACGCACGCATGCATGCGGTCGGTGAGCCCGAGGGCGGCGGTTCGGGTCCGCCTCCCAAGCTGGTGTTCAAGGTGCTGGTGCGGCTGCACCCGGAACTGCGTGCCCGCCGCCGTGCGGCAGAGCGGGCGTTGGAGGAGCGGTTGTGGCTCGACGACCTCCGACGCTGGGAGGAGGAGGCCAAGCCGGCCATCGTGGCGGACAACCGGGCGAACGCGATGGTGGACCGTGCCGGTCTGTCCGATGCCGAACTGCTCGAGCACGTCGACGAGTGCCGGGAGACGCTGCGACGGTTGATCGGCATCCACCACCGCTACAACGGCGGGATGTTGCCGGTCGGGTTGCTGCTGGTCGCGATGGACGAGTGGACCGGCGATGGCCGTACGGTCCTCGGGCTGCTCGAGGGGGCGTCGCCGGTGTCGTCGGGACGGTCCCCGGAGCTGAGCCGACTCGCAGCGGCGATCCGCGACGACGCCACTGCACGGAGCCGGCTCGACGACGACCCCGAGGCCCTGCTCGAACGGCTGGCGGCCGCGGACGGTGGGCTGGGGGCGGCCTACGACGACTACCACCAGGTCGTCGGCTGCCGACTCGTGGGCGACTCGATCGACCACGGCAACCCGACCCTGGCCGAGGTTCCCGAGCTGATGGCCCGCACGATCCGCACGGCCGTCGAGGGTGAACCGTCCGGCACCGATCAGGACGCGCTGGACGAACGCGCCGCGGCGTTGCGCGCCCAGGTCCCACCCGGCGAACGCGGTCGGTTCGATCAGCTGTTGGAGGACACCTTGGCGACCTACCGGATGCGCGACGAACGGTCGGTGTTCGGTGACGTGTGGGCGGCCGGGATCTTCCGCCAGGCGCTGCTGGAGCTCGGACGGCGCCTGACGGCGCGTGGCGAGCTGCAGGAGCCCGTCCACCTGATCGAGGCGACCAGCGACGAGGTCCGTGCGCTGGCCACCGGCACCGGTGGTCCCGACGGCGCGGAACTGGCCGACCGGGCCCGGTTCCGTCGACAGCACGCCGACTACGAGGCACCGGCGGCGCTGGGCGGTGAGCCCGGCGAACCACCGCCGGTCGAGTGGCTGCCGTCCGGACTGCGGGAGATGAACGCCGCGGTGTTCGCGCAGATCAGCGGGTTCCTCGGGCGCGGGCAGGCACAGACCGACGACGGGGTGCTCCGTGGGACCCCGGCCAGCGCCGGACAGCACGAGGGCACCGCCAAGGTCGTCATCGGACCCGAGGAGTTCGCTCGCCTGGACAACGGCGACGTGCTGATCGCACGCACCACCTCCGAGGCGTTCAACGTCGTGCTGCCCCTCCTGGGGGCGATCGTCACCGACCGCGGCGGTCCGCTGTCCCACGCGGCGATCGTCTCGCGCGAGGCCGGGATCCCCTGCGTGGTGGCCACCGGTGAGGCGACCAGCCGCATCCCCGACGGATCCAACGTGCTCGTCGACGGCACCGACGGCGAGGTGACCATCCGGTGACCGTCGTGGACTGGCTGCGAGGTCTCCGGAACACCGGGCCGGCGCTGGACGACGTGCCGGTCCTGCAGCTCGGCGACCCCCGGGCCTCCGACCGGCGACGCGTCGGAGCGAAGGCGGCCAACCTCAACCGCCTCGCCCACCGATGGCCGGTGCCACCCGGCTTCTGCCTGCCGGTCGAGCTGCACCGTCGCCTGCGCCGTACGGACCCCCGCCCCGCCGCGAGGTCGGTCCGACGGCTCGTCGCTCCCGCCTACCGCGAGCTCAGCGGTGGTCTGCTGGGCCGCTCACGGGTCGCCGTTCGGTCCTCCGCCGTCGACGAGGACACCGCCGACACGTCGTTCGCCGGTCAGCACGACACGGTCCTCAACGCCGTCGGCGTCCGCGCGGTCACCGACGCCGTGCTCGCCTGCTGCGCGTCGGCCTCCTCCGACCGTGTGCGCGCCTACCGCGACACCCACGACCTCGACGGTGAGACCGACATGGGTGTGCTCGTCCAGGAACTCGTCGACGCCGACGTGTCCGCGGTCGTCTTCAGCGCCAACCCGGTCAGCGGGGCCCGTGACGAGATCATGATCAACGCGGCGTGGGGGCTGGGCGAGGCCGTCGTCGCCGGAACGGTCACCCCGGACTGCTACGTGCTGGACCGCCGGGACCTGTCCGTCGTCGAGCAGACCATCGCGGACAAGGACATCCAGACCGTCACCGGTCGCCACGGCACCCACGAGGTCGAGGTCCCGACCGATCGGCGTCGGGAGCCGGCCCTGACGGCAGCGCAGTGTCGAGAGCTCGCCGGGCTCGCCACCGATCTCGAACGCCACATGGGATGGCCGGTCGACCTCGAATGCGCCTACCGCGACGGTCGACTGCACCTGCTGCAGTGCCGCCCGATCACCGCCCTGTCGACATCCTGAGCCCCCGACCGACACCCCGTCCGGTCCGGATGCGGGCACTGCTCGTGTCGATCCTGCCGGCAGCAGCCCTCGTCCCGATCGCCTCCACCATCGTCGCGGTCGCGCTCCCCGCGATCATGGCTGACCTCGACCTCGGAACGGCAGCCGTGTGGTGGCTCGTGACCGGCTACCTCCTGCTCGTCGCGACGCTCCAGACCCCCGCCGGTCGGCTCGGCGACCGGGTCGGCCAACGCCGGCTGCTGCTCGCCGGCACCGTCCTGCTCGGTGCCGCCTCGGCCGGTGCGGCGGCGGCTCCCGGCCCCCGCACCCTGGTCGTCGCCAGGCTGCTGCAGGGTGTGGCCGGAGCCGCCGTCGTACCCGCCGGCCTGGCACTGATCCGCCGTCAGGTCACCGACGAGATGCGTGGCCGCGCGGTCAGCAGGTTCATCGCCACCATGGCCGCCGGAGGGGTGATCGGGGTCGCCGCAGGGGGGATCATCGTGTCGGCAGGCGGCTGGCAGGCCGCCTTCGTGGTCCTCGCCGTCCTGTCCGCCCTGACCCTGCCGACGCAGTTGACGGGCTGGCGAGCCGAACCCGCTCGAACTGCTGAAGGGACACCGCCGTCGCCGCAGCCTTGGCGAACCGTGATGTTGCCCGCGGCCGGTGTCGCGCTCGCCAACCTCTCGTTCTACGTCGTGCTGCTGGTCGTCCCGCTGCGCCTCGACGCCGACGGTTCCTCGACCGTGGTGTCCGGGTTGCTGCTGGGTGCCTTCATCCTCGCCTCGGCCGCAGGTGCGCTCACCGCGGCCCGCGTGGGAGCGTGGATCGGCCGACGTCGCTCCCTCCGTGTCGGGGCCGGCGCAGCGGCGGTCGCGCTGTTGGGGCCGGCCCTCTACCCGACGACCACCACGTGGTTGGCGGCATGTCTCATCCTGGCAGGCGTCGGGCTCGGGGTCATGCTCAGCAGACTCTTCACCGTGGGACTCGACCGCGCGCGGCGGGAGAACGCCGGCGCCGTCTCCGGCCTGCTGTCGACCGCTCGTTACGCCGGCAGCATCACCGGAACCGCGGCGCTGCCACCCCTGCTCGGCGCCGGCGGACCGACAGCCGGACTGCTCCTGGCCGCAGGGGCAGCGACCCTCCTCACCGCTCTTCCCTGGTCTGGATCAGCCGACCGGCCCCACCCGCAACGCAGCCGCCGAGCGACATCGGACACCAGCAGTGGAAGCAGAGAACCGTGACCTGCGGGCCGTTGTGCCAGATGCGTCGTGGCAGCGGATGCGGCAGGCTGCGGTGATGTCGGATCGTGATGCGTCTGTCGAGCCCGGGTCGGTCGATGACGTCTTGGCCGAGGTGGCTCACGAGCTGACCAACCCGCTGACGATCGCCCGAGGTTTCGCCGGGCAGCTGACCGGCGACGAACGGCTGGACGACGAGATGGTCCGGGCGCTGCACGCCATCGACCGGAACATCCGTCTGGCGCTGCAGTTCCTGGCCAACTACCGGGAGGGCACCCGTCCGGGCGACGACCCGATCACGTTGGATCTTGCCTGGGTGAAGGTCGCCGACCTGATGGACGACACGGTCGCTGACCTGACCTCGGTCAGCGACCTGCGCACCATCGACGTGCGACATGCCGACCCGCAGGTGCAGGTGCTGGTCGACGAGGCCCGCATCCGCCAGGCGCTGTTCAACCTGACATCAAACGCCGTCAAGCACACCCCGCCGGACGCGGCCATCCACATGCGCACCTGGACCGACGACGGCACGGTCACCGTCGAGATCGCCGACGAGGGTCACGGGGTCGTACCCGAGGTGGCCGGTCGGATCTTCCAGGCACGTGTACGCGGTTCAGACGCCCCCGGGGGGCTGGGCCTGGGTCTGTACGTCGCCAGGCGCATCGCCGAAGCGCACGGCGGGACCCTGGTGCTCGTCCCCGCCGAACGTGCCGGGGCGATCTTCCACCTGACGTTGCCGACCGGCTCTGACTGGCTCTGACCGCACCTGACGCCGGCACTGTTCATCCTCTTCTCGTGGCGGGCATCGGGTTGCCTCCCTGGAGGCTCGAGGTTGTCAACCATCCTGCGGAACGCGACCACTAGGCTCGGCGACATGACCGACGGACCGGACGTGGACGACAGACTCGCCTCGACCATCCCCGGCCGCGAGTTGGCCCGCGGCCACTTCGGGTCGGCGTCGATCGTGGGGATGGACGGCTTGGCACGGCAGCGACACTTCGTGTCGGGTGAAGCGAAACCGCCGGCGGTCCACCATCTGATCGGCATGGCGCCCACCCGTGCGGCGCCCGGGCGCGCCACGTTCTCGGCACCGGCGTCTCCGTGGCTCTTGGGAGCGGCGGGCGTGTTCCACGGCGGGATCGCTGTACTCGTGGCCGACGCCCCGCTCTCCGGTTCGGTCATCACCGAGCTCGGCCCCGACCAGATCGTGACGACCGCGGCCTTGTCGTTCGACTTCGTACGCCCTGCGGCGCCGTCAGCCGAACGGATCGTCGCCGAGTCGACCAGCGTGCACGTCGGTCGCCACCTGGGGTCGTCGTCGTGTGAGGTGACCGACGCGGCGGGGCGTCTGCTGGCACACGGGATCGCGCGGCACGTGGTGCTGTCGGTGGATCCCGAGCAGCAGCGACCCGACGTCGACCCAACGCACCAGCCCCCGGTCGACGCCGAGGCGAGCTACGACACACCGGACCCGTGGCAGCGCCCCGTTGAGGGCGAGGTTCTGTCTCCCGATCTGTGGGACCGTCCGGGGCTCGAGCTGGTCGAGGCGTGGTGCGCGGACGAGCTGCCCATGCCCCCCTACGGGGTTCTGACCGGGTGCGTACCCGTGGACTGCCGCGAGGGGTGGGTCAAGTGGATCGCCCCGTCCTCGAGCTGGTGGTGCAGTCCTGCGCCCTACCTGTACGGCGGGATGCTCGCCATGTTCGCCGAGACCGCCCTGTCGGGGGCGTTCACGACGGTCTCGCCCGGCGGGCGGGTGGCGACAACCGTCGATCTGAACGTTCGGTTCCTGCGGCCGGTCTTCCCCGACAGCGGCATCCTCGAGGCCCAGGCCGAGGTCGTGCACGCGGGGCGCAACCTGCGCGTGGCGACCTGCCAGGTTCACGACGGACGCGGGAACCTCGCGGTGCTGGCGGAGGCCTCCGCCGTCCTGGTCCCTCCGACGTTCTTCACCGACGTTGCCGAGTCGGATGGTGAGTTCCCGACCGACACATGAACCCACGCCGGCCCGACCCCGCCGGTCGGCTGCTGAAGCGTCAGCGAGGAAGGCTCCATGTCGTGCGCGGTGTCCCGCCGTGGGGGCGACGGCTCTGCCCGGTGGCCGTCCGTCGGCCGGTCTCGATCCATCCTTCTTCGCGGAAGGTCCGGGTCGACGTTCTTGCGCGCTCCGGTCACGAGACCGTCGACGGCCGGACCCGCTACCGGCTGCTGGAGACCATCCGCCTGTACGCCCAGGACAAGCTGGCCAGCGCCGGTGATGCCGAACGCATCCGGTCGGCCAACCGCGACTGGTTCCTGCAGCGCGTTGCGGCCCCAAGGTGCGGGATCCCTGCGTGCTGGGCACGTGGCCAGCGGAAGCGGAGGCGGACGGGAATCGAACCCGCCAGGGGACTCATCACCCCCTCACCGGTGTTGAAGACCGGGGGGACCACCAGGTGCCCAGACGCCTCCTCGCGACCGGCTGTGCCGTCGCGGTGGCAGGGTACGTCAGGCTCGCGATCGGTCCCGGTCGCGCACCAGGTCGTTGGCACGCCGCACCCGCTGCCGTCGGCACCGGGAGCACGCGCGTTCACGGTCGGCGGCCGAACCCGCTTCGCACACGACGCGCCGACCGCAGTCGCACGCGAACCGGATGGGTTCCGTCACGGGATCACCTCCCGCTCCGTCCGTTCGGGTCCCGTCCGCACCGCACGATACGAGGCTCGCCCCGGATCGCGTTGGAACCTCCGCATCGACCTGTGGACGGTCGCGAACGGCGGGCGCGCCATCACCTGACATCGCCGCCGAGCAGTCCGAAGCGTCGGGCGGTCCGTCGGATCGGTGCGGCGTCCTCCTTCAGGCTGACGTGGGCCTCGAGGTCCGTCACGGCGAGCCGGGCTTCCTCGGCCAGCTGCGTGGCTCGCTCCTGCAGGCCCTCACGTTGGGCGTGGACGTGGAGCTCGCCGAGCACCTGCACGAGCTTGTCGATCACGGCGGGCTGGTCGATCCCCGCGACCCGGATCTGCCGGAAGGCGTACCGCACGAGCCGGTCGTGGTCCACCTCGGCCGTGCGCACGACCCGCCGGCCCTCCTCGTCCGACGTGATCAGCGCCGGCAGGTCGTGGACGAGGATCTCCTCGATCAGCCCGCCGAGCCGGTAGATCACCTCGATCGCGGTCGTCGGGTCGTTGATCCCCGGCGACAGCGCCCGCAACGCGATGTCGACGAGCTGGCGGATCCCGAACGACATGTCCTGCTGCATCGTGCGTTCGTGCCCCGTGTGCACGGCGCCCCTCACGTCGCCGGCGACCTCGTCCGCGTCGTCCTCGTCGAGTCCCTCCGACCAGACCTCCGCCAGGAGCGTCGCCGGTGTCACGTACGAACCGGCGCGGACGCACACGTGCAGCACGGCTCCTTCCGGGAGCGCCGCCAGCAGCGCCGAGTCGTCGATCTGTTGGACCCACCCCTCGGTGCGGGCGGTGACCTGCAGGTCCGGCTGGTCGTCGGGGCGGGTGCCGGCGAAGGCGGGATCGACGCCCTCCCCGAGCTCGAGGAGGTGCTCGCGGATCAACGCGCGGGTCTCGTCGCTGCTGCGGCGGATCACCTCGCCGACCTGCATGGATCGGGCGGAGTGGTCCAGGAACGCGACGATCGCGAGGACCGCGAGGACCGCGAGCACGAGGGCGAACGTGACCGAGACGTTCTGGACGGTCTCCCCGTCACGCGGGGCGGGGAGGGTAGCGAGGACCAGCAGGCAGTAGGTGAACGTGGCCATGACCACGCCGATGACCCGCTGCGAGAACCGGTCGCGCAGGAACCCGCGCAGGACCCGGGGCGAGAACTGGCTCGATGCCAGCTGGACGGCGATGACCGTCAGCGAGAACACCACACCGGCGACCGTGATCGTCGCCGCGGCGATCGTCGACAGGATCGCGCGGGCGCTGGGGACCGTCGTCGGCAGCAGCAGCGGGATGCCCGGCAGCTCGCTGGCGTAGATCCGGTCGAACCAGGTCGTCGCCCCGGCCAGCAGCGCCGCCCCGATCACGTACAGGGCCGGGAGGTAGAACAGGCTGCCGCGGAACCGCTCCTGCGCTGCGCGCCAGCGGATGCGCAGCCGGTCGGCGTTCACCGGTCGGCCATTCGGTCGGCGATCTCCTGCAGCAGCAGGGCCTCGGCGATGCACGCGCGCTCGAAGTCGGCCAGGTGCAGCGACTCGTCCTCCCCGTGGGCGTTGGTGGCCGGGTCCTCGATGCCCGTCAGCAGGCAGGGGACGCCACCGAACGCGTCGCTGAACGGCACCACGAACGGGATCGAGCCGCCACAGCCCAGCATCGCGGGCTCGGTCCCGAACGCGGCGCGCATCGCCGCACGGGCGGCGTCGAAGGCCGGTCCCTCCGGGTCGACCGCCCACGGTTGGCCACCGTGGCCGGGGCGGGTGTCGACGTGCAGGCCCCACGGCACGTGGTCGTGGAGGTGGTCCTCGACGAGCTTGCCGACCCGGTCGGGGTCCTGACCCGGCGCCAGACGGATCGAGATCTTGGCGGAGGCTTCGGCGATCAGGGTGTTGGAGGCGTCCTTGACCGAGGGCACGTCGATCCCGATGACGGTGATCGTCGGCTGCATCCAGATCCGTTCGAGGACGGACAGGTCGGGGTCGCCGACCCACTCCACGCCGTCGAGGACCCGTGCCTCCTCACGCAGCTGGTCGGGGTCGGCGTCGAGCGCCGCGAAGCGCTCACGTTCGGTGTCGGTGGGTTCGCGGACGTCGTCCCAGAGCCCGTCGACCGCGGGTCGGCCCCGGTCGTCGGTCAGCGATGCCAGCCCCTTCATCAGGCCGGTCAGGGCGTCGGGGATCGGACCGCCCCACATCCCCGAGTGGACCGGCTGCTCCAGCGCCCGGACGGTCACGTAGACCTCTGAGAGGCCACGCAGCGTGTAGGTCAGTCCCGGGACGCCGACCTTCCAGTTCGTGAGGTCCGTGAGGACGATCACATCCGCCTGCAGCAGATCGGTGTAGCCCGCGAGGAACGTCTCGAGGTGGGGCGAGCCGATCTCCTCCTCGCCCTCGATGATGACCTTGACGTTCACCGGCAGTCGGGAGCGGGTCTCGAGCCACGCGCGGACGGCGGCGACGTGGACCATGATCCCGGCCTTGTCGTCGGCGGCGCCCCGGCCGTACAGGCGTCCGTCCCGCTCGGTCGGTTCGAACGGTTCGGAGTTCCACCGGTCCGGGGTGCCCACGGGCTGAACGTCGTGGTGGGCGTAGAGCAGGACCGTCGGGGCGTCGTCGTCGGCGTGCAGCCACTCGCCGTACACGTACGGGTGCGCGCCCTCGACCTCCAGGAGACGGACCTCCTCGAGTCCGGCGTCGCGCAGCAGCTCGGCCGTCGCGTCGGCGGACCGCCGTACCGGTGCGGGGTCGTGGCCGTCCGCGGAGATCGACGGGATCCGCACCAGGTCGGCGAGCTGGTCGCGGATCTCGTCCATACGCCCGGCGACGGCGCCGGTGACGTCGGTGAGGTCTCCGTGCGAGGTCTGGGCGGTCATGGCGGCTCCCGGTCGGATCGGATTCCGGTCGGATCGGACACGAGTCAAGCACCTCGCCGGAGGCCGCTTCAGCGACGTCCGTCCTTCACGCCCCGGGCGATCCCCTGGGCAATGTGGACAACCGGCCGTGGTCCGCGACCTGTCCACAGGCCGCCGCGGCCATCCAGAGGTTGTCCACAGGATGTCCACACCGGTGTCCACAGGCCGTGGTCGGTCGGTCGGGGGGTCTCGTGCCGGTTATCCCCAGGCGCTGTGGAAACTGGGGACAACCGGCTGACTAGATCCAGCGGACCAGTCGGCCGTCGACGAGCGGTGCGAGGTCATCCACCGCTGATCGTGACCCCGACCCGTCCGGCGACCGGGTCGGTCACGACGCGGCGTCCCCCCACGACGACAGCGGCGTCGACGTCCTCGGCGCGGCCACCGAGCCAGTCGTAGGTCGCACCTGCCCCGGTGCGGTCGGAGCCGTCCACGAGGACCAGGACCTTGCCCAGCGCGGCCACGGCCGGTCCGGCGCTGAGCGCGTCGGGCCAGTTGCGTCCGGTCGCCAGCCACACGTTGTCGGAGTCCGAGTCACCGGCCACCGCGACGTCGGCGAGCCTCGTCGAGGTCTCGTACCGGTCGGTGCCGGCGACCCGGGTCACCAGATCGACCCCGGTCCCGCGGATGCGCCGGAACACGGCCTCGGAGACCGCGACCGTTCCGCCGACCACGGTGACCTCCCCCATCCCGTCGAGGGCGCGCGCGGTCGGTCGCGGGAGGAGGTCGCGCGTCACGAACAGGATCGGCGCACCGGCACGTGCCGCCACCGCGCCGGCCGAGACGGCGTCCGGCCACCCACGTGCCGGGTCGGCGTTGGCGCCCTCGACGACGAACGCCCGGTCGCCGCCGACGCGTTCGGCGATCCGGGCGGCGACCTCGAACCGGTCCGCTCCGCTGATCCGCTCCACGCTCAGCACCCCGGCCGCCCGCAGATCGCGTTCGACCTGTTCGCTGAGCGCGGCCTCGCCCCCGAGGAGGATCACCTGGACGGTGCCGAGCCGACGGATCTCGTCGGCCACGGCCGGCGCGAGCCCCTGGCGGCCGGTCAGGAGCACCGGGCCGGCGTTCTTGCGGGCGAGCGGTGCGCCGGCCAGGGCGTCGGCGTACGCGTCGGAGCGGGCGAGGACGACCGTGGGTGCCACGAGGAAGGTCGAACGCGAGATCTCGATCGCGGTCGCGATCCGGTCCGGACCGGCGACGCGGTCGACGGGATCGGAGGGCGGCGCCACCGCGGCACCCCCGGTCGTGAACGACCACTGGACGTCACCGCCGGAGGTTGCCACATCGACGTGGTAGCGGCGGGCCTCCTCGAGCGGGGCGCGGGGGATCACGACGATCGCGTTGCGGCTGGCGAGCGCCTGACGGCCGGCCTCCTGGGCGTCGGCATCCGGGTTCGTGTAGCCGTAGCGGTCGAAGGTGCAGGCCTCGAGGGGGTTGCCCAGGTCGTCGGTGAGGCTCGCGGCGCTGACCTGTCGGTCGCTCTCGAAGAGCAGGAGCAGGGGGGTCCCGGTGGGGGCCGTGTACCCGGCACACGGGGCGAGCGGATCGGGGTACTCGCCGCCCGGGTACGTCAGCAAGTCGACGGTGGACTGGTGCCCGGGCCACAGGACCGGGTAGTCGGAGGGGGCGGCAGCCGAGCGCCCACCGTTGACGTTGATCGTGAACCCGGCGCGGTACGGGCTCGCGCTGCCGTCACGGAACAGCGCTGCTCCCGAGGTGGACAGCGCCGGGTCCACGAACGCGAGGCCGTGGAACGGGGACACCATCAGCAGCTCGACGGCCTCGCGGGCGGTGGCGGTGCTGCTCCCGAAGACCGCGAGGTTGGACTGCCGGGCCGCGACGTCGCCCTGGACGCTGTACCAGTCGCTGCCCGGATCCTCGGAGTGGGTCATCGTGCCGGTCCGCACCATGTACTCGGAGTGACGCCGGGCGCCGTCGGTCATGCCGGCGTCCTCGCTCACGGGAGCCAGCCCCGACAACGACCGCAGCTTGTTCAGGACCTCCAGTGCCTCGTCGCTGTCGGCGGCCCCGTCGCTCTCGGCGGAGATCGCACCGATATCGACCGTCGAGGCCGTGGCCGGGGACGTGATCAGGACCACCGAGGCGAGCGCGAGCAGCGCGAGGATCTGGCGAGGTGATGACATAGCGTAGTCCTATCGCCACGAATAGTGACCCTTCTGAACTAGTCATCGGACGGCCGATCGGCGTACTTGAGCCTGATATGTCCGGTTCAGCCGGTCTGTTCGAGACCGATCGGCACAGAAGTCCCGGTCCGGACGATCAGCGACGTGTACCTCGGACGTGCGGCTTGCCGGCCGCATCAGCCGAGGCCGGCGTCGCTCCAGCGCTCGCGGGGGATCACCCGGCGGTTGCGCAGGAACGTCCCGGTGGTGCGGGCGAGGAGCTGCCCGTCGCGGTCCTCGATCCGCGCGTCTGCCAGGTTGGAGAGGACCGCCCGTGCCGCACGACCTCTCCGATGACGCGGTGTCGGACGCCCGCGACCACGGGGCGGACGAAGTCCGACCGCAGCTCGACCGTCAGTTGCGGGACGAATCGCGGGTAGGTCGAGGCGCAGGCCAGTCCCGCGGCGTCGTCGAGCAGCGCGACCAGGAACCCGCCGTGGGCGATGCCCGCCGGGTTCAGCAACGCGTCGGGGACCTCCCACGCGAGCTCGAGGTGGCCGCGGGTGACGTCGAGATCTCGTAGGCGAGCAGCTCGGCGTGGGGCGCTGTGGGCAGCTCACCGGTCGCCATCGCCGTGATGAACCCCACCCCGTCGAGGTCGTCCCAGCGGTCGACGGCCCGCTCGAGCACCGAGGGGACGTCCGACGCATCGCTCAGGGATCGACCTCCTGTGGGACGTGCGGAAGACCAGTCGGGCGTCAGACCGGCTCGTCCCCGGGCTGGTCGGGCGTCAGACCGACTCGTCCCCGGGCTGGTCGTCTGCCGCACTATCCTGCTGACACCGTCCGCACCACACCGGAGGCACGATGGGCCGCG
>CAZHZQ010000008.1:25537-26974 GCA_964537235.1 uncultured Actinomycetota bacterium
GCCGCACTATCCTGCTGACACCGTCCGCACCACACCGGAGGCACGATGGGCCGCGTCAAGGATGTCTGGGATCAGCTCATGAAGGCCTGGGAGGACCAGGACTGGGACACGATCGAGCGGCTGTACACCGATGACGCGGTCTACCTCGAGCCGTACAACCCGCCCCACAACGGCAACCTGCTGACGGTCGCCTACCTCAAGGACTTCCTCGGCAGCAAGGAGGAGTTCAAGGTCACCGTCAAGCGCCTCCTCGAGGACGAGGAGGAGGGGCGTCTGGCCGTCGAGTGGTCGATGTCCTACACGGCCGCCGGCCGGCGCTGGAACAACCTGCCCCGGTCGTCGTTCCTCGACCTCGACGAGGACGGCAGGATCACCTACCACCGCGATTATTCGTGACGTCGAGTGGTAGCTGGGTCGCAGATCCGCAACTGAGCTGCCACTCGACGTCAGGGGGTCAGGCGCTCACGCCGGTCTCGCGGTTCGACAACCACCACGCGGCCGCGCCCGCCACCGCCGCGACCCCGAGCCCGACCAGCATGGTCTGGGTCGACGGGGGGTTCGGCAGACGCTGTCGGAGCGTGACGGGGTTGGAGAAATCCCGGATCTCCCAGCTCATCGCCCGGGCGGCCGCGCGCAGCTCGCGGTCGGGGTTGACCGCGACCGGGTTGCCGACCGCGTGCAGCATCGGCAGGTCGGTGACCGAGTCGGTGTACGCGTAGCAGCGGCTCAGGTCGTAGCCACGGGCCTCGGCGATCTGGCGGATCGCGGTGGCCTTGTGGGGGCCGTACGCGTAGAACTCCAGCGTCCCGTCGTACCGGCCGTCCTCGCCCACGTGTGAGCGGGTGCCCACAACGTTCGGGATCCCGAGGTGCTCGGCGACGGGGCGCACGATCTCCTCACCCGCAGAGGACACCAGCCACAGGTCACGGAACGCCCAACGGTGGTCCTCGAACAGGTCCAGGGCCTCCTTGTAGACGATCGGGACGATGACGTCGTCCAGCGTCTCGCGGACGATGCGGTCGACCCGTTCGGCCTCCCACCCCTTGGTGAGCTCGAGCAGCGCGGTGCGCATCTGCTCCATCTGGTCGTGGTCGGCGCCGACCAGCGAGTACACGACCTGCGCGTACAGACCCCGCAGGAGCGTCGTGCGCGAGACCAGCCCGTCGCGGTACATCTCCTTGCCGAACGCCAGCACCGACGACCGGGCCAGCACCGTCTTGTCCAGGTCGAAGAACGCGGCCTCGGTCGCCCCGGTCGCGCCCCGCGCGAGCTCCGCGACGACGGCGTCGGAGAGCCGGTCGGGGGTCTCGCGGACGAGCTTCTCGGCCGCCTCGGAACGGTTGGGATCCCGAGGGACCGTGCCCCCCTCGGTGTCGTGCTCGGCCTGCGGTTCGGCCTCGTGGACCTGATCCTCGGACATCGCCGAGAGCCTACCCA
>CAZHZQ010000008.1:27074-29821 GCA_964537235.1 uncultured Actinomycetota bacterium
GCTGCCACTCGACGGGTTGCCCACAGGCGGCATGGGCGCCGGGGCGACGGGGCGCGGACGGCCGTCTACGGTCCTCGGCGGCGGGAGAACGTGAGGGTCGAGATGCTCCCGTCGTCCACCGAGGCGTTGCCCGTCCGGCTGTGTCTGGCCGGTTCGGAGGCAGGCGCCGTCAACCGGTGGGTGGCCTCGCTGGGCTGGCAGTCGGTCGGGGCCGACCCCGCGGTGCCGGTGACCCCGGTCCTCACGGTGGCGGACGTGCCGGCCGTGCTGGCCGACGGGACGCTGCGCGACGGCGAGGACGTGGTCCTCCTCGTCAACGACGACGCGCCGGTGCTCGCGGCCCGTGCGGCCTCCCACCCGCTGGTGCGGGAGGTGATCGGCTGGCCGGACGGGCGCGACAGCCTGCCGGGGACCGCGGAGCGGCTGCTCGCACGGCGCGGTCGCGTGGCCGTCGACGACCTGCGGGTCGCCGGGGGCGCCGGCGGTGTCGGCACCACCACGGTGGCGTTGGCTCTCGCCGGACTGGCGGCGTGGAAGGGGCACCCGACCCTGGTCCTGGGCAGCACCGGCGGCCCGAGCAGCGGCGGCCCGATCGGTGAGCTCGAGGGTGCCACGGCGTGGCGCGGAGCCGACGAGGTCCCGGGGGTACGCGGGTTGCGGTCCCTCGCGGTCGAGGACCCGACCGTCCCGGTCGGGGAGGGGCCGGCGTCGCTGGTGGTCCGTGACCTGGGCGTCGCGACCGAGACCGACGTGCTCGTGATCCGTCGTGACCGCGCCGGCCTGGGCGCGGCGACGTGCACCAGCGCGGGGGTGATCGTGGCGGTGGACGCCGGGCCGGCCGCGACCACCGCCGTCCAGCGAGCTGCCGCCGGTCGTCGCCTCGTGACGGTCGACTGGTCGGCCCGCGTCGCGCGGGCCGGGCTCCGCGACCGGGTCCCGGCGGGCCTGCCTGGCTCGTGGCTGCGTGCGCTGGAACCGGTGGTGGGCCGGGGAGGGCGGCGATGAGCTCCGCCCCGACCGTCTTGCGCGATGCCGTCGCCGCACGCCTCCTGGACGACGACGTCGTGGTCGCCGGCGGCGCCGACCGCTCGGCCCTGCGGGGCGCCGTCGCCAGGGCGCTGGCCGCGGAGGGCGTGGTCGTGTCACCGACCCGGTGGGCGCAGTTGGTGCGTGACCTGGTCGACGATCTGTGCGGGCTGGGTCCGCTCGAGGCGCTGGTGCGCGATCCCGCGGTCACCGACGTCATGGTCAACGGGCCGGTCGATGTCTGGGTCGACCGCGAGGGCCGTCTGGAGCGGACGGAGGCGAGGTTCGACGACGACGGCCACCTGCGCGAGGTCGTCAGCAGGGTGCTGGCGCAGCAGGGGGCGCGTTGGGACCGGACCCACCCGTGGGTCGACGCGGTGCTGCCGGACGGCATCCGCGTCCACGCGCTCCTGCCGCCGCTCGCTCCTCACCCCACGGTCACGCTGCGCCGCGTGCCCGCGGTGATCCCGTCGTGGGAGGAGCTCGCCGCGTCCGGCGCCGTGCCGGCCGACGCGCGGGGGTTGCTGGCCGCCGCCGTGGTCGACCGGCGCAACGTGGTGGTCTCCGGTCGGGCCGGGGTCGGCAAGACGACCCTGCTCGCCCGCCTTCTGGGCGAGGTCGGCGACGACCGGCTGATCGTGATCGAGGACGCTCCGGAGCTGGCCTGCGACGGGTTGCACGCCGTCCCGCTGCGGGTGCGTCCACCCAGCCCCGACGGGACCGGGGCGGTGGACGTCGCCATGCTCGTCCGCAACGCCCTGCGCATGCGGCCGGACCGCCTCGTCGTCGGCGAGGTGCGGGGGGCGGAGGTCGCCGACCTCCTGCAGGCCATGAACACCGGGCACGCGGGATCGATGACCACGGTGCACGCCAACGGTGCCGGCGACGCGTTGGTGCGCCTGCACGGGATGGCGCTGCTGGCGGGCGTCCCCGAGGCGGCCGCCACCGCGCAGCTGCGGACCGCCGTCGACGTGATCGTCCACTGCGAGCGGGACGGCGAGGGCCGGCGCTTCGTGGAGGAGATCGTCGAGGTGTCCGCGGACGGCGCCACCTCGCCGTTGTGGACGGCCGACCGGTGACCCGGTCGTCGGAGGTGCGGTTGCCGGAGGTGCGGTTGCAGGAGGTGCGCGCCCGCCTGGTCGCCGGGCTGCCGGTGCGGACCGGGGCGATCACCGGACGCGCCGCGCGGGCACTGGCGGTCGCGAACACCACGGGCGCCCCCGCCGTGCCGGCCTTGGACGCCGCGGCGGCCGCCCGTGCCGTGGCCACCACGCGCGACCGGGTCCTCGCGGCGGCCACCGCCCAGGCCCGGGCGGTCTTCCTCGGGATGGCGGCGATCCCGGTGCTCGCGCTGCCGGCTCTGGGAGGGGTCCTCGGGCGTTCCCTGTGGCCCTTCTACCTCACTCCGGCGGGGCTGGTGGTCGGGGCGGCGGGGCTCGGGCTGATCGGTCTGGGCCTGGCGGTCGGGTGGCTGCTGGTGCGTCGTGTTCGCCGGACCGGACCGCCGCACGACGAGGTCGCCGACCTGGTCGCCACGGCACTCGGCGGTGGTGTCCCACCGGCACCGGCACTGCGGCTGGTGGCCGAGCAGGTTCCCGCCGCCGCCGATCCGCTGCGGCGCGCTGCGGCCGGTCTCGAGCTGGGACGGCTCCCGGACGTCCCCGGCGACCTCGGACGGATCCTGACCGCGCTGCGCCTGTCCACGACCTACGGCACCCCGG
>CAZHZQ010000009.1:0-3099 GCA_964537235.1 uncultured Actinomycetota bacterium
TCACGCTCGAGGCGGGCGTGGGTCTCGGCGCGGAGCCGATCTTCCGGTTCGGGACGGAGGAACAGAAGCAGCGCTGGCTGCCCGAGCTCGCCCGGGGCGAGCGGATCGGCGGGTTCGGCCTGACGGAACCGTCGGGCGGCTCCGACCTGCGCAACTCGACCGCGACCAGGGCACGGCTCGACGGCGACCACTGGGTCGTCGACGGACGCAAGGTGTTCATCACGAACGTCGGCACCCCGATCACGTCGATCTGCACGGTCACGGCCCGGACCGGGGAGGACGAGATCTCCTCGATCGTGATCCCCGCGGACACCGACGGGTTCAGCGTCGCGTCCAAGTACCGCAAGGTCGGTTGGCACGCATCGGACACCCGCGAGGTGATCCTCGACGGCGCCTGCGTCCCGCAGGACCACCTGCTCGGCGAGCGCGGACGCGGACTGGCCCAGTTCCTCGCGATCCTCGACGACGGCCGGATCGCCATCAGCGCCCTGGCGGTCGGGCTGATGCAGGGGTGCGTGGACGAGTGCACCCGCTACGCCAACGAGCGGGAGGCCTACGGCCATCCGATCGGCAAGCTCCAGGCGGTGGCGTTCAAGATCGCCGACATGGAGGTCGCCGCACAGACCGCCCGCAACATGTACTGGAACGCGGCGTGGCGCAAGGCCGAGGGGCTGCCGTACAAGAAGGAGGCGGCCGTCGCCAAGCTGTACTCGTCCGAGCAGGCGGTCACCGCCGCCCGGGAGGCCTGCCAGGTGTTCGGTGGCTACGGCTTCATGACCGAGTACCGGGTGGCGCGCTTCTACCAGGACGCCAAGATCCTCGAGATCGGCGAGGGCACGTCCGAGGTGCAGCGTCTGCTCATCGCCCGGGACCTGGGTCTGTCCTGAGGGGCTCTGTCGCGAGAACGTCCCCGGGATAGCGTCGTGGGCGATGGCTGAGAAGTACACCTCCATGATGGCCCTGGTGCTCGCGCAGCAGGTCCCGGACGTCCGTGCGGTCGTCGAGGACGCCCGCGCCTCCGGCGCGGTCGATCGGCACGCACCCGTCGGCGATCCTGCCGAGGCCGCCGAGGTCGCCTGGGGCGGGCGGATGCAGAAGGCCGTGATCCGTCGCGTCGAGCGCGCCGAGGGTCCGCCGCTCCTGCGCGCCGAGACGTACGTGGGTGCCGAGGGGCTCCGCCAGGGTCTGCGACGGCACGCCCAGCTCCTCCACGGGCTGGCCGAGCACGTGGAACGCGAGGTGCAGGCGGTCCGCGACCTGTCCTCCACCCAGGAGCACGGCTTGGACTGGCTCGAACGTGTGGCCGGCGGAGAGATCCGTCAGGAGGACGCGATCCACCTCCACCACGAGGGCCAGGGGACCTACTGGGTCCACACCCACGGTGCGGCGCGGTTCGACGTCCCGGACCTCGAGCTCTACGGCGTCAAGCGCTCACAGGTCGAGGGAGCCGAACGGGTCCTGCGGCACGTGCACCCGCAGATCCTGGACCGCGGCCTGCAGGCGGAGCTCACGCTTCGCGACGGCACGCCCGTGTACCTGGTCCCGGCCCTCGAGGCGTGGGGGCGGTTGCCGCTGGACTGGCCGGGGGTCGGACGAGCCGGGCAACCGCGTGAGGGACACGACGGCCCGCGGGCGACGCTGTCGATCCTCCATCCGCCGAGGTTCGGCCGGTACCGCAAGGACCTCGAGGGCGTCCTCGAGCACCTCTAGTCAGCGGGTCCTGCCGTGGAGCGGGGAGTCGCTCGGGGCGGTCACCGGATAGGTGACGACCAACGTCCCCCGGACCGGGCCCTCGCCGACGACCGCGACGCGGTGCGACCGGTCGGCCGAATAGGCGAGGTAGTCGCCCGCTTCGAGCACCTCGGTCGCGTCCGTGGGTCCGACGCGCAGCGACCCGGTCTGCACGACCACGCGCTCGACGACGCCCGCCTGGTGCGCGTCGAAGGTGATGTCGTCCCCGGCCTCGTACCGCACGTCGTACAGCTCGACGATCCCGTCGGGCAGGAAGGAGTCGATGGGGACGTCGTCCGTCCCGGACCGCCCACCGACACCACGGACCAGGTGTGTCCCGTCGACATCCCGGGGTCCGACGAGCCGAGCCACCGGCACGCGCAACGCGCTCGCCAGTGACTGGAGGGTGGCGATCGTGGGGTTGCCGTCGCCGTTCTCGATCGCGGACAGCGTCGCCTTGGCGACCCCTGAGCGGCGCGCGAGCGACGACAGGCTCAGCGCCTGGCGGTCCCGGAGCCGACGGATGTTCTGGGCCACGATCGCGCCGTGGTCGGTCTCGGTCATGGTGTGCTGCCCCCTGTGCCGGATCGGCGGCCGTGGCACAGGAGTGCCAGCCTAGGGCCGCCCCGGAGGTCCCTGTTGGATGCTCGTCAGGTCAGACCCAGACCGCGACCCCCTCGGCCCCCGCCGCCGTGTGCTCCGCGCCGGCGAGGATCACCGTCGGGTGACCCGTGAGGAACGGCCGCACGACCGCCGGCAGCCACCCGGACGCCGGCTCGTCCCGCTGGACACCGAGTGGACCGTCCGTCTCCCAACGGGTCGCGGCGTGCAGGAGCCCGGTCTGGGTCCACGAGTCGTCTCCCGCCGCGGCTGCGGGTCGGTCGGGTGCGGCCTGGGGCTCCGGAGGTTGGTCCGGGAAGGTCTGGACGGCCACGGACCACGGCTCGTGGTCCGTGGGGCCGTCGGGCGAACCGTCGACCCCGTCGCCGAGCACGTACACCTCCTCGGCGTCGTCGGGGGCGTGCAGCGCGTGGTGCACGACCGCGACACGGGCATCGGCGTCCATCGTCACCTCGACCCCGATCCACCAGGCGGCGAGGCACACCGCGACGGCGGGCCAGTCGGCGGGCGAGTGCAGCCGTACCCGGTCGCCCGGGTCGAGCAGCGCCTCGAGCTGCAGCAGGTGCGCACCCTTGGACGCCCACCTGGCCAGCGAGGCGAAGCCCTGCTCGTCGCGACGGTCGGGACGCACGACGGTCAGGGCGGGACGGTGGCCGAGACGGTCGGCGGCGTTGCGCAGGGCCTCCGCCAGGTCACCGGGTTCGGGGAGCGAACCGGGGGTGTCGGACAGTTGCACGCGCACCTCGG
>CAZHZQ010000009.1:3199-27713 GCA_964537235.1 uncultured Actinomycetota bacterium
TCACCGGGTTCGGGGAGCGAACCGGGGGTGTCGGACAGTTGCACGCGCACCTCGGCTGGTTCGCGGACGGTGATGGAGGGGAGGGCGATGCTAGCCTTGACGCCTGGTGGCCGACCGGCCTCTCGCCGCTTCGCCTCCGTGTCCCGGCCCCTCGACGGAGCTCCAGACGTCCGTGACCGAACCTCGTTCTTCGCTCTTCATCTCCGCCCGCCGTGCAGGGGGGATCGATTGGCGTTCGGTCCTGCGGTACGCGGGGATCGGGGTCGCCGCCGCTGCCGTGCTCGGCGGGGCGGTCCTGGCGCTGATCTGGGGGTACACCGACCGGCAGCTCGCGCAGCAGAACCTCGGCTCGCTCGAGCGCGAGACCCCTCCCCCCATCGAGGGGACCCTGAACGTGCTCGCCGTCGGTACCGACAGCCGGGAGGGGCTCACCGACCAGCAGCTGCAGGAGCTGGGGACCGAGGAGGTGTCGGGCGAACGCGCCGACACGATCATCCTCATCCACCTCTCGCCGGAGCGGCCCGAAGCCGTCATGGTGTCCTTCCCGCGCGACCTGCTCGTCACGATCCCCGGCCGCGGCGACGGCAAGCTGAACGCGGCGCTCGCCTTCGGCGGCCCCGACCTCATGGTCGAGACCGTCGAGGACTACACCGGGGTGCAGATCGACCACTACGTCCAGGTCAACATCGCCGGCTTCCTGCAGGTCGTCGACGTGCTCGGGGGCGTGGGGGTGTGCCTGGAGGAACCCCTGAAGGACCGGTACGCGGGTGCCGATCTGCCCGCGGGCTGCACGGAGCTCACCCCGGCGCAGGCCGCAGCGTTCGTGCGCGCCCGCAAGAGCGATCCCCGGGGCGACCTGGGACGGATACAGCGGCAGCAGATGTTCATCAAGGCGGCGATGCGCAAGGTCGCGTCGGCCGGGACGCTCGTGAACCCGCTCCGGGTGAAGCGGCTGATCGACGCGGCCGCCTCCGCGCTGCTGACCGACGACGCACTCGGGACGTCGCGGATGTTCCGGGTCGCCTGGTCGCTGCGGGAGCTCGACCCCGAGGACGTGACCGGCCTGACCGTGCCGGTGCACGGCGAGACGATCGACGGCTCCTACTACGCGGTCGCGGAACCGGAGGAGGCCGAGGCGATCTTCCAGTCGATCCGCACGGGTGGCGATCTGCCCGCGGCCACGCCCGACGCCCCCTCCCCCGACCTCCGGCCGGCCGATATCCGGGTGACGGTCCTGAACGGGACGACGACCGCCGGTCTGGCGGCCAGGGCCGAGGCGGCGCTGGAGGAGCGCGGGTTCGTGGTCGCCGAGATCGGTGACGCCCGGCGCCAGGACATCCAGGGGACCGTCGTCCGTCACGGGCCGGGGGACGAGGCCGAGGCCAGGTTCGTCGCGGAGCAGTTCGCCAGCGCCGACCTCGAGCTGGTGGACGGCGACATCGGGATCGTGGTGGTCCTGGGAGCCGAAGAGGTCGATCGGGACAGCGACCGATGACCGACGTTCCCGAGGGGGTCTGGGGACCCACCGTCAGGGGCGGCATCAGCCGCGTGCGCCGGGGCGCCGTCATCCTGGCGATCGTGCTGACGATCGTCGCCGTGGCCGCGGTGACCGTGGGTGCGAGCCTGCTCACGGTCGCCGAGGGCAACCTCGAACGGGTCGATCTGCCCGCGCTGACCAAGCGGACCAGCGACCGTGAACCGATGAACGTCCTCGTGGTCGGGTCCGATTCACGCGAGGGGCTGACGGCGGAGCAGATCGAGCGCTACAACCTCGGGAAGTTCGACGGCCAACGCAGTGACACCGTCATCCTCGTGTCGATCAGCGGGGACCGCGAACACGCGAGCATCGTCTCGTTCCCGCGTGACCTGCTGGTGGTCGACGACGGTGAGCGCCGGAAGCTCACCGAGACGTTCGCCGGCGGACCGGACCACGTCGTCGACGTCCTGCAGGCCACGACCGGGGTCCCGATCCACCACTACGTCGAGATCTCGATCCTGGGGTTCATCAGCGTCGTCGATGCCGTCGACACGGTGGAGATCTGCCTCGACGAGCCGCTGCGGGACCGCAAGGCCGGTGCCGACTTCGGGGCAGGCTGTCACGACATGGCCCCCGCACAGGCGCTGTCCTTCGTCCGCTCGCGCAGCACGGCCCGGGGAGACTTCGATCGCATGGAGCGTCAGCAGACCTTCATGCGCGCGATGATCGATCGGCTCGTCGCCACCCGGACGCTGGTCAACCTGCCGCGTCTGTTCCGGGTCGTCGAGCGGACCGCCGACAACGTCACCACGGATTCCGCCCTGAGCCTGAGCGACATGCGACGGCTCGCCGAGGAGGTGCGGGGTCTCGCCAACGGCCGGCTGCCGATGACCACGATCCCGGCCTACACCGCGCGGATCGACGGCAGGAGCTACGTCGTGCCGTACGAGCCGGGAGCGCAGGCCCTGTACGGTGCCCTGCGTGACGGTTCGCAGATCCGGTTCCGGGGGACCTCCGACGACCACCAGCAGATCGAGGTCACCGTCTGGACCGCCGGACTCACGGAGGGAGCCGATGCGATCGAGCGGACGTTGTTCTGGTCCGGCTTCCCGGTGCGGCTCGCCGGTCGGGGACCGCTGGAACCCTCCGAGCGGACCAGGGTCTACGTGACCGGGGACCGCGAGCACGCCGGATGGGTCGCCGCCGTCCTCGGAGCGGAACTGGTGGACGAGCTCCCCGAGGGCGCGCAGCTCCCCCCCGACACGGACGTCCTCGTGGTGACCGGGCAGGAGGCGTCAGACGCCGCTGATGTGAGGAGAAGCGCATGAAGGCACTCGTGCTCGCCGGAGGCGAGGGCACCCGCCTACGCCCGATCACCCACACCAGCGCCAAGCAGCTGGTCCCGGTCGCCAACAAGCCGATCCTGTACTACGGGCTCGAACAGATCCGGGACGCCGGGATCACCGACATCGGCATCATCGTCGGGGACACCGAGGACGAGATCCGCGCGGCCGTCGGCAACGGCGACGACCTCGGGATCGATCCGACGTACATCCGTCAGGAGGAGCCCCTCGGCCTGGCCCACGCGGTGCTCACCGCCGAGGACTTCCTCGGCGACGAGGACTTCGTCATGTTCCTCGGGGACAACCTCATCGAGGGCGGGATCACCGACCTGGTCCGCGACTTCGAGGATCGCCACCCGGACGCACAGATCCTGCTCAAGGAGGTGTCGGACCCCGAACGCTTCGGCGTGGCCGAGCTCGACGACGAGGGTCACGTGGTGCGGCTGCTCGAGAAACCCGACGACCCGCCCTCGAACCTCGCCCTGGTCGGCGTGTACCTGTTCACGTCGGCGATCCTCGCGGCCGCCAAGAAGATCGCGCCGTCCGACCGGGGGGAGCTCGAGATCACGGACGCGATCCAGCAGCTGCTCGACGAGGGGCACCGCGTGACCAGCTCCGTCGTCACCGGCTGGTGGCTGGACACCGGGAAGAAGGACGAACTGCTCGACGCCAACCGGATCGTCCTCGGCACCCTCATCGAGAGGATCGAGGGGAAGGTCGACGACGACTCCCAGATCGTCGGGCCGGTGGTCATCGAGGAGGGCGCCGAGATCGTCAACTCCATGGTCCGGGGGCCGGCCATCATCGGGCGTGGCACGCGGATCGTGGACACCTACGTCGGGCCGTTCACGTCGATCGCCGCGAACTGCATCCTGGAGAGCACCGAGATCGAACACTCGGTGGTGCTCGAGCGCTGTCAGGTCCGCGACATCCCACGCATAGACGGATCGCTGCTCGGACGGGACGTCGAGATCGGACGGGCGGGCCGCAAGCCGGCCGCCTACCGGTTCATGCTCGGCGACCACTCACAGGTGGGGATCTAGATGAGGCATGTCTACCGCCCTCCGGGCTACTTGAGACATGATCCACACCCGCTCACGGGGAGGTAGGAACGTGCGGATACTGGTCACCGGCGGTGCCGGGTTCATCGGTTCGAACTTCATCCGGTGGGTCCTCGAGAACACCGACGACACCCTGGTCACGAACCTCGACAAGCTCACGTACGCGGGGAACCCTGCGAGCCTCCGCGACATCGAGGACCGCTTCGCCGACCGCTACACGTTCGTCAAGGGCGACATCTGCGACGCGGGGCGCCTCGACGAGATCGTGCCCGGGCACGACGCGCTCGTGAACTTCGCGGCCGAGTCCCACGTCGACCGTTCGATCGAGGGACCCGCCGAGTTCCTCCGCACGAACGTCACCGGGGCGGGAGCGGTCTTCGACGCCGGACGGACGCACGGGGTCGAACGCGTCCTGCACATCTCCACCGACGAGGTCTACGGTTCGATCGCCGAGCCGGACTCGTTCCACGAGACCGACGCCCTCGAGCCGAACAGCCCGTACTCGGCGTCCAAAGCCGGCGCGGATCTGCTCGCTCGGGCCTACCGCGAGACCTACGACTACCCGATCCTCGTGACGCGGACGACCAACAACTTCGGCCCGTACCACTACCCGGAGAAGGTCATCCCGCTGTTCGCCACCAACCTGATGGACAGCAGGGAGGTTCCGCTGTACGGCGACGGGAGCAACGTCCGCGACTGGCTGTACGTCGTCGACAACGCCGCCGCGCAGTGGCTCGTGCTGACCGAGGGCGAGCCGGGAACGGTCTACAACGTCGGGGCCGGCAACGAGATGAGCAACGAGGAGCTCACCTACGCGATCCTCGACCGCTTCGACGCGGGAGACGAGATGATCGAGTTCGTCCCCGACCGTCCCGGCCACGACCTGCGCTACTCGGTCGACACCACGAGGATCCGCGAGCTGGGCTGGGAGCCGCAGCTGAGCTTCGACGAGGCACTCGACGCGACCGTCGAGTGGTACCGCGAGAACGAGTGGTGGTGGCGACCGCTGAAGGACGAGGGCGCCTCCGACCGCCGTGGCCTCGCCGACGGGGACTGACGACGTGCGTGTCCTCCTGACCGGTGCCGGGGGCCAGCTGGGCCTCGATCTGCTGGATGCGTTCGAAGACCACGATGTGGTCGGGCTCACCCACGCCGACCTCGACGTGGCCGATGAACCCGCGGTGGTGGCGGCCGTGCGCGACCACGAGCCCGACGTCGTCCTGCATGCGGCCGCCTGGACCGACGTCGACGGCTGCGAGGGCGACCCGGACCGCGCGCACCGGGTGAACGCGCTGGGGACCTGGTGGGTGGCGCGAGCCTGTCGGCTCGCGGGCGCGAGCATGGTCTACGTCTCCACCGACTACGTCTTCGACGGGACCGCGCCCCGCGACGTCGACGGCGACCCGCGTCCGTACACCGAGTTCGATCCGATCGAGCCTCTGAACACGTACGGGGCGTCGAAGGCGGCAGGGGAGCGGTTGGTCCGCGAGACGCTGCGTGAGCACTACATCGTCCGTACGGCGTGGGTGTGCGGGGCCCGTGGCAGCAACTTCGTCAAGACGATGCTGCGCGTGGGACGCGAACGGGGCGAGGCCAGCGTCGTCGACGACCAGGTCGGCTCGCCCACCTTCACCCGCGATCTCGCCGGCGCGATCCGCGAGCTGTCGGTGAGCGGGCGGCACGGCACCTACCACCGCACGAACGCCGGCACCTGCTCGTGGTACGACCTCGCCGCCGCCACGTACGAGCTGGCCGGCCTCGACGTCGACCTGTCGCGCATGTCCAGCGACGCCCTGGACCGCCCGGCGCCCCGGCCGGCCTACTCGGTCCTGAGCGACCGGCACAGCACGCTGTCCGGCCTGTCACCGATGCCCCACTGGCGCGAGGGACTCGCCCGGCTCCTCGAGGAGCTCGGCGAGCTCGACGACGCCGCCCGGACCGCCTGACATCCCCGGCAAGGAGACCCCGTGAGCACCGTCCTCCTGCTCGTCACCTCGATCGGTCTGGCCACCACCGGCCAGCTGTTGCTGAAGGCCGGGATGACCGAGGTGGGAGAGTTCAGCGAGGTCCTGGCCGCGGCCGGCGCGACTGGCCTGCTGTCCCGGATGCTCACCACCTGGCAGGTCGTCGGTGGACTCGGGGTGTTCGGGTTGTCGGCCGTCTTCTGGTTGCTGACCCTGTCCCGGGTCCCCCTGTCGACCGCCTATCCGGCGGTCAGTCTGTCCTACGTGCTGATCATCGCGTTCAGCTACATGGTCCTGAACGAGCGTCCCAGCCCGGCCGTGTGGGCGGGCGTGCTGTTCATCATGATCGGGATCTCGCTGGTCGGCATCGGGCAGCGGTGATCCATGACGGACCCCCCGGTGGCGGCCGTGATCGTCACACACGAGACGCGCGACGAGGCGCTGGCCTGCCTCGCGACGCTCGGTGACGCCGGGGCGTCGGAGGTCGTCCTGGTCGACTCCGGGTCGACCGACGGGACCGCCCGAGCCGTCCGTGAGACGTACCCCGACGTCCGGGTCGTGGAGCTGTCCAACGTCGGGTACGGCCGTGCCGCGAACGTCGGGATCGCCCGGACCGAGGCCCCGTACATCGTGATCGCGAACGCCGACACCCGGTTCGAGCGCGGGTCGATCACCCGCCTCGGCAGGTCCCTCGACACCCACCCGGAGGTGGGCGCGGCCGGTCCCCTGGTCCGTTACCCGGACGGCCGTCCACAGGCCAGCGCCCGCCGGTTCCCCACGGTGAGCCAGGCGATCGGCCATGCCCTCCTGGGGCTGTGGTTCCCCCGGAACCCGTGGACCCGCGCCTACCGCATGCTCGACGAGGACCCGACCGAGCCGAAGGACGTCGACTGGCTCTCGGGCTGCGCGCTGTCGTTGCGTCGCGAGGCGTTCGTTGACGTCGGCGGGTTCGATCCCGGCTACTTCATGTACGTCGAGGACGTCGACCTCGGCTACCGGATGCGCCAGAGCGGGTGGGCGATCCGCTACGAACCGTCCGCCGAGGTGATCCACCACGTGGGCGCCTCGACGCGTCGGCGACGTGCGGCCATGGTCATCGAGCACGCCAAGAGCCTCGACCGCTTCTACGGTCGCGTCTACAACCGCGGCCCGGGGCGTCTGCTGCGACCGTTCGTCCGCCTGGGACTCGCCGTCTGGGTCCTGCTGGTCCTGGCCTGGGGCGTGGTCGCAGGCGTCCGTGCAGGGAGGAGCCCCACCGGTGAGTGAGCGTCCGATCCGTGATGCGTTGATCGTGGCCGGAGGCCGCGGCACGCGTCTGCAGCCGTTGACCCGGGGCCTGCCCAAACCCCTGATCCCGTTCTGCGGGGCACCGTTCCTCGAGGGGGTGATCCGGCGACTCGCCGAGGCCGGCACGACCCACGTGCATCTGATCGTCGGCGCCGACACGTCCCCGTTCGAGTCCCTGCGGCCGCTGGCCCAGGAGCTCGGGATCGCGGTGTCCAGCGTGCCCGAGCCCGAACCGCTCGACACCGCCGGAGGCGTCCGCGCGGTGGCGGACGGCTTCGACGGCCCCGTGGCGATCCTGAACGGCGACATCCTCACCGACGTGGACTACGCCCACGTGTTCGCCCGCCACCGGGACTCCGGAGCGGACGCGACGATCGTGCTCACCGAGGTCGAGGACACCTCGTCCTACGGGGTCGCCGTGCGCCAGGGGACACGCATCACCCGGTTCGTCGAGAAGCCCGAGCCGGGCACGCTGCCCGGGCAGAACGCGGTCAACGCCGGCACCTACGTGATCGAACCGGAGGTGATGACCGCTCATCCCCAGGGGCGGCTGTCCTTCGAACGTGAGGTGTTCCCCGAGCTGCTGGACCGCGGCGGTCACATCGAGGGCTGCGTGTGGGACGGCGCGTGGCAGGATCTCGGCACCCCCGAGCGCTACCTGGAGGGACACCGCACGGCGCTCGCCGGCGAGCTGCGCTGGCCGTCGCTCGACGAGATCCCGGCCCGACAGGACGGGGTCCGGATCGCCCCGGGAGCGGATGTGCACGGAGGAGCGATCGTGGAGGGCCCCGTGCTGGTGCTCCCCGGGGCGACCGTGGCGGCCGGAGCGACCGTCGGTCCGTACACGGTGGTCGGCCGGGAGGCGGCGATCGCGGCGGGGGCGAGCGTCGAGGGTTCGGTGCTGCACGACGGGGTCCAGATCGGCCCCGACGTCGTCGTCACGGGACTGATCGCCGGCCACGGCGCCCGGATCCGGGCCGGGGCGAAGCTCGGTCGGGGCGTCGTGCTGGGATCGGAGGTGGTCGTCGATGCCGGCGAGGAGCTCGCCGACCACGAGCGCCGTCCTCGCCCGCGCGACCTCGTGCGCGCCGAGGACGCGGGCTGGACAAGGGCGTGATCGCGCTCGACCCTCCCGACGATCACGCCTAAGCCTGACCCGCCCGTGTGCGTGCGTTCCACCTCATGGAGGGGGTCGAACGCACGCGCACTCAACCTCAGCGGCCATCGGGTCGACACTCGGTAGAGGGGTCCGGACGGGGGGAACCGCCACGGAACCCGCGCCCGGCTGAGTTAGCCTTGTGGCGTGTGTGAACGATCGTTGCACGTGGTGGTGATGAGGTTGAAGTTACGGATCGCGGTCCTGACGGCGCTGCTCTCGGCGGTGGCGGCGTTCGCCGTGCCTGCCACGGCTGCGCAGGCCGCGGAGTGCCCCGAACCCGGCGGCACCGACCGGCCCTTCGAGGTCGACCTCGAACACGTCGACGGCGAGGACGACGTCGCCGTCACCGGAGGCGGTTGGGGGCACGGGGTCGGGATGAGCCAGTACGGGGCGCAGGGCGCCGCGCTGCTCGGCTGCACCCACGAGCAGATCCTCCAGACCTACTACACCGACGTGACCGTCGAGCCGATCGAGATGCCACCGGTGGTGCAGGTCGGGCTGCTCGATCTCAGCGGTCAGTCGTCCAACAGCGCGACCGTCACGGTCAGCACCGCCAGCGAGGCCGCCGGCGGGGCGCCGGTCCCATGGCGTCTGGCCGACTGTGACAAGACGCCTGATCCCACGGTCTGCGATCCGCAACCTCCCGACCAGCCGCCCGGCACGACGTGGCGTGTCAAGACTGACGACGGGGGCCGGTACCACATCACGAACGCCGAAGGGGCGAAGATCTGGTCCGGCGGCGACTTCAACGTCTTCCTGCGCGTTCGTCACGAGCCGACGGTGGTCACGGTCGACACTCCGCAGGTGAAGCGGACCGTCAAGTGGGGCTGGACGCAGTTCGATTCCCGGGTCGAAGGCGATGTCGGGAAGATGTTCGCGGTCCAGCACATCGATGGGACCGACGAGCACTCGTCGATGGAACGCTACCTGTGGGGGTTGGCCGAGGTCCCTTCGTCTTGGCCCACAGAGGCCTTGAAGGCGCAGGCGGTAGCAGCCCGTTCCTACGCGCAGATACGGGTGGATCTCGGCGAGAAGGATCGTTGCCGCTGCCACCTGTACGCGACCGTGCGGGACCAGCACTACAGCGGCTGGGACAAGGAAGCCGCCGACGCGGAGCTCGCGGACGAGGGCGAGGACGGTCCGTGGAAGCAGGCGGTCAACGACACCGCCGTGGACGCGACGACCGCCAACGTGATGCGCTACACCGACGAGGAGGGCGACACCCGCGTGGCGGACGGCTTCTACTCGTCCTCACACGGAGGCTGGAGCGACGCGGCACGGGACGTGTGGGGCGGCAACGTCCCCTACCTCCTGGCCGTGGACACGTCCCGGTGGGAGGACGAGTCTGACAACCCGCGTCAGCGTTGGACGAACGGCTTCACCGACGAGGAACTGGCATCGCGGTTCGGGTTCGACTCGTTCCAGGAGATCGAGATCCTCCAACGGGGGAAAGGGGGAAGGCCGACGACGCAGAACGACCGGATCGACCCGGAGTGCGGCGAGAACGAGGACGAGGAGCCCTTCGCGGACGATGGTGCCCAGGCCATCGGGATCGTCGACGGGGAGACCGTTCACCGGTGTCTCGACGGGGAGGACCTGCGGTCGAAGCTCGGGGTGTTCTCGGGGTTGGTGCACCTCGAGCGCCTGTCGGACGTGCCGTTCGACCGGCTCGTCGACGAGGAGCACCGGAACCGGATCGGGACCTCCGTCGCCATGTCCCGCCACGGGTGGGATGAGGGAGCGACGGAGGTCGTGATCGCTCGGGCGGACGATCCGGCGGATGCCCTCGCCGGAGCGACCCTCGCCGGCGAGCACGACGCCCCCCTGCTCATCACGAACTCGGACGCGCTCCACGAAGCCGTCGTGGCGGAGGTCAATCGCCTCGGCGCCACGACCGCGTACGTCCTGGGCGGGGAGAAGGCGATCTCGACGCAGGTCGTCGCCGATCTGGAGGAGAGCACGACGATCGAGACCGTCGCGCGGGTGTTCGGCCCGAGTCGGGTGGGCACCGCGGTCGCCATCGCGGAGCGGCTCGAGCCGGAGTCCGTCACGAACAAGGCCTACCTCGTGTACAGCGCCCCGGGCGATTCCCGCGCCTGGCCCGATGCACTGGCGGTCTCCGGGACCGCAGCGCGTCGCTCGACGGCCGGGGCGCCGTGGCCGGTGCTGATCACCGGCAAGGAGCTGCCCGACGAGACCCTCCAGCAGCTGCACGACCGCGCGGTCTCCGAGGTCGTGATCGTCGGCGGCACCGCCGTCGTCCCTCAGACCGTCGAGGCCCGGCTGGTCGATGAGGGATTCCAGACGAGGCGACTGGCCGGCAAGACCCGCTACGAGACCAGCGTGAAGGTCGCGACCGAGGACGGCGCCCCGCCCGGAACCCTGCTCGCCGCGACGGCGGACAACTTCCCCGACGGGCTGTCGGCCGGGGCGTTGGCCGGGAAGCTCGACGTGACGCTGCTGCTGGTGCCGACCGCGGAGCTCGCGGACACCTCGCGCGCTTGGGTCAGCGCGCTCGAGTGGGAGACGACCGAGCTGCTGGTGGCCGGAGGGACGGCCGCGGTCTCCGACACGGTGGTCACCGAGCTCAGGGACGCGCTGGGGTGACCTCCGCGAGCCGCCGGAGGCGCTCGGCGGCCGCGCTCCCCAGCGCCCCGACCGTCCAGCGGTCCTCGTAGCGTGACGCCCCGGCCGCGGCGCGCCTCGCCGCCTCCTGTGGAGCCCCGAGCGCCTCGCCGACCGCCTGCGCGAGCGCTGCCACGTCGCCGGGCGGCACCGCCCAGCCGGTGACGCCGTCCTCGACGATCTCCGCCAGCCCCCCGGCCGTCGACGCCACCACGGGGCGGTGGCGGGCCAGCGCCTCGACCGCCACCAGCCCGAAGCCCTCGCGGTGGCTGGGAACCACCACCAGATCCGTCTCGGCGTACGCCGCGTCGAGCTCCACGGGGGACAGCGATCCGCGCAGCTCGATCGGCAGTCCCAGCTCGTCGGCGAGCGCCACCAGCCGCGCTTCGTCGGGCCCCTCGCCGACCATCGTGAGTCGGACCTCCTGGCCCTCGCCCTGCAACCGTGCGACCGCCCGCAGGAGGTCGTCGTACCCCTTCTCCGGCACCAGACGTCCCACGGTCAGCACGCGGGCGGCCCCCGGCGGATCCGGGACGTCGGAGGGGGGCGGCCCCGGGGGCATCGCAGCGACGGCGTCGACGGGTCGTCCCAGCTTGCGTTCGAGCTCGTCGGCCAACGGTCGGGAGGCCGCCGCGACCACGTCGAACGCCCCCAACGCCCACCGCGCGACCGCCCGGCGTGGGCCGCTCTCGACCGCGAGTGCCACGTCGGTCCCGTGGACGACCACCTCGCTCGGGATGCCGACGCCGGCGAGCCGGGTCACGATCCCGCCCGGGATCAACCAGTGCACGTCCAGGACGTGCGGTCGCCAGTCCGCGATCTCGAGTCGTACGCCCCGTCGCAGCGCGGCGACGAGCTTGACCGCCCGCCACGCCCCGGACCGCGTCCGGGACTCGACGTGCATGTGTCCGCGGTAGGCCAGCGTCTCTTGGGAGTCGTCGGCGTAGCGAACCCGCCGGACGGGGATGCCGGCCACCTCGTGGTGCCACGGCAACCCCGCGTCGTGGGGCGCGACCACCCGGACCTCCACCCCGGCGTTCACGAGTCCCTGGGCGTACCGCAGCAGGAACGGGGCCGCCGCATCGTCGGCGTGGCGGGGGAAGACGTGCGTCAGCAGCAGCGCCCGCAGGGACCCGTCGTCGGTTCCTCCAGGGGTCACCGCAGGCGGCGACGGACGCGGTAGGGGGTCTCGCGGGCGGCCATCGTGTGGCGCAGGACGTCCCCGATGAACCCGATGCCGATCAGCAGGACCCCCATGAGCAGTGCCAGGATCCCGAGGTTGAGCAGCGGCCGTCCCCCGATGCCGGCGCCGGTCGCGATCTTGAGCACGACGAGGTAGCCGACGGAGCCCCCGCCGATCAGCGACAGCGCGAGACCGAAGCCGCCGAACAGGTACAGCGGCCGTTCGGCGAACCTCGTGAGGAACATCACGGTCAGCAGGTCCAGCAGCGTCTTCGGGAACCGCACCCAGGACAGGTACTTGGATTCGCCGGCGACGCGCTCGCGGTGGGTGACCTCGACCTCGCCGACCCGGAACCCCAGGTCGTGGGCGAGCACCGGCACGAACCGGTGGAACTCCCCGTACAGCGGGAGTTCCTCGGCCACCTCGCGCCGCATCGCCTTCATCCCGGTGTTGAAGTCGTTCAGGTCCAGGCCGGTCAGCGCCCGCGTCCCCCAGTTGTAGAGCTTGGAGGTCAGCCGCTTGGTGATCCGGTCGGCACGCCGGCGTCGCCAGCCTCCGACCAGGTCGTACCCCCCGGCCAGCAGGTCCAGCAGCTTCGGGACCTCCGACGGCACGTCCTGCCCGTCGGCGTCCATCGTCACGATCACCTCACCCTCGACCTCCGAGAACCCCGCAGCCAGCGCCCCGGACTTGCCGAAGTTGCGCCGCAGCACGACCGCCCGGACCCACCCGGGGTGCTCCCGGTGGTACTTCTCGAGGAGATCCAGCGAGCCGTCCGACGACCCGTCGTCCACGTACACGATCTCGACCTCGAGGGGTCGGCCGTCGAACCTCCACTCCTGGCAGGACGCCAGGAGCTCGTCGTGGAACGCCGGCAGCGACTCGACCTCGTTGTGGACGGGGACGACGACGGAGACCGTGAGGGGGGCGGGTTCGGTGGAGGACACGACCGGAGGCTAGCAACGCACGGGTACCGGCCCTCCTTCGCGTAGCATCGCCCGGACCTCCCGAGCGTCGAGGCACCGCACGTGGATCCGAAGGACTGGCCGACCGTCACGGTCGTCGTCGTCAACTACAACGGCCGCGACTACCTCGAACGCTGCCTGGGGTCGCTCCAGAACCAGGACTACCCGGCCGAGCAGGTCGAGATCGTCTTCATCGACAACGCCTCGGACGACGGGTCCGTCGAGTTCGTGCGCGAGCGGTTCCCCACGGTCGAGATCATCGTCAACGACGAGAACACGGGCTTCGCCCCGGCCGTGAACCAAGGTGCGAAGGCGGGCAGCGGCGAGATGCTCGCGCTGATCAACAACGACGCCGTCGCCCAACCCGGGTGGCTGCGCGAGCTGGTCAAGCCGATCGTCATGCACGAGGACGTCGCCTGCACCGGCGGGCTCGTCCTCGACGAGGAGGGCCGCACCGTCGACTACGCGGGCGGCGTGATGGCCTTCTACGGCCACGGCTTCCCCGACCACTGGGAGGAGGAACCTCCCGACGACCTCAAGCAGGAACCGACGATCTTCGCGACCGGGGCGTCGATGGCCGCCGACCGGCGCGTGTTCCTGGACGTGGGCGGGTTCGACGACGACTACTTCGCCTACTTCGAGGACGTCGACTTCGGCTGGCGCCTGTGGATCCTCGGCTACCAGGTGTGGTTCGTCCCCACCTCGGTCGCGCTGCACCGTCACCACGGCACCGCGTCACGGTTCGGAGACGCACGGCGCCGCTACCTCCTGGAACGCAACGCGCTGGCCACGATCTTCAAGAACTACGGCGACGACATGCTGGCCCGGACGCTCCCGGCGTCGGTGACCCTGGCGATGCTGCGTGGGTTCTACGACGAGGACAGCGACATCGGGGACTACCGGATCGGGTCGGACGAGACCGTCCCCGAACCGGACCCCGTGGTCAGCGCCATGACCGGGGCGCACATGGCGGCCGTGCGCGACTTCGGCCTGCGCATCGACCAGTTGCGCGAGAAGCGCGGCTGGATCCAGCTGCGTCGCAAGCGCGACGACCGCGACATCATGCGCCTGTTCAAGAAACCGATCATGCCCAACGTCCCGGAGCCGACGTTCCTGGCGGTGTTCCAGTCGGCCGTCGAGACGTTCGACCTCGCCTGGCACGCCACCGTCCGCAACCGCGTGCTGATCCTGACCGCCGACACGGTCGGGCCGAAGATGGCCGGTCCGGCGATCCGGGCGTGGGAGGCCGCCAAGCTGCTGTCCGTCGAGCATGAGGTGATCCTCGGCTGCATGTCCGAACCGAAGATCAGCCACCCGTCCTTCAAGACGATCCACTTCACCTCCGCGAATGCCAAGAAGCACGCCGACTGGGCCGAGGTCGCGGTCGTCCAGGGGTTCGGGCTGTTCCACTTCCCGGAGCTCGTCGAGTCCGACACCGCGATCGTGGTCGACATCTACGACCCGTTCCACATCGAGGCGATCGTCCTGCGGCGTGACGAGTCCAAGGAGGAGCGCTGGCAGACGTTCAAGTCCGACAAGGACGTCGTCAACGACCAGCTGGAACGCGGGGACCTGTTCCTGTGCGCCTCGGACAAACAGCGCGACTTCTGGCTCGGTCAGCTCGCCGCGGTCGGTCGGATCAACCCGGCGACCTACGACCAGGACCCCGACCTCAAGGGTCTGCTGGAGGTCGCCCCGTTCGGCCTGCCGTCGGAACCGCCCGAGCAGGAGCGCCAGGCGATCAAGGGTGCGTTCGAAGGCATCGATGAGGACGACTTCGTGCTGCTCTGGGGCGGTGGGATCTACAACTGGTTCGACCCGGCCACGCTGATCCGCGGCGTCGCGAAGGCCGCGGAGGACGAGCCGCGCATCAAGCTGTTCTTCCTCGGCACCGCGCATCCCAACCCCGATGTTCCCGAGATGGCTCGGGCCGCCGAGGCGTTCAACGTCGCCGACGAACTCGGCGTGCTCGGCAAGCACGTGTTCTTCAACGACGGCTGGGTCGACTACGAGGATCGCGCCAACTACCTGCTGGATTCGGACGTCGGGGTGTCGACCCACTTCCTCCACCTCGAGACCGAGCTGTCGTACCGGACGCGGATCCTCGACTACCTGTGGGCCGGTCTGCCGATCCTGTGCACCGAGGGCGATTCGCTGTCGCGGCTCGTGCGTCAGCACGACCTGGGGGAGGTCGTCGCCGCCGAGGACCCCGACGACCTCTCCGAGGCGTTGCTGCGGCTGGCCGATCCCGAACGGTTCGAGGAGGCGCGGGCCAACGTCCGTGAGCTGGCTCCGCAGATGACCTGGGACAAGGCGCTGGCGCCGCTGCTCGAGTTCTGCCGGTTCCCCCGCCGCGCCCCGGACGTCGAGCGCCCCGACAACCCCTACGTCGACGTCGGGAAGGTCAAGTACCCGCGCCGGTCGCCGATCCGACTGCTGACGCGCTTCGTGGAGGTGGTCCGGGACAAGGGCCTGTCGAACGCGATCCGGATGGCCCAGAACTCGATCAGGGTGCGACGGGGCGTGGCCGACAAACGGCGTGAGGTGAAGCGGGGCTGATGGCCACCACCCAGCCGACGGAGCGCGGGTCCGACGCGGCCGACGCTCGGGAGAACGCGCGGTCGGCGTGGCGGCTGCTGCCCGGTCCGTTCCGCCACCCGCGGTGGCGTGGGACGTTCGTGCGCTGGGGGCTCGCCGGTGTGCTGCTCCGGGTGCTGATGCTCCCGGTCGGCATCACCACCGACACGCTGGCGGTCTACTGGCGCTCACACCTCATCGCGTTCCACGGCGAGCTGTTCGACCGCTACCTCGTGAACATGGGTTCCCACGCGCTGCACGCCGTGTGGCTGCGCATCGTCCAACCGCTGATGGGTCCGGCCGAGGAGCTGTGGACGCACCCGTGGTGGTGGGACAACCTCCACACGCTGGCGCCCGCGCACATGGAGGTGTTCTGGACCCGCCCCGACGCGTTGCGGATCATCGCCCTGCTGAAGCTGCCGTACGTGCTGGCGGACCTCGCGGCGGGTCTCGTGCTGCTCGCGCTGCTGTGGCCGCGGAACTCGCATCCCTCACAGGTCCAGGGCGGCTGGCGGATCCGTCGGGCGTGGATCCTGTGGATGCTGTCGCCGGTCGCGCTGTACGCGACCCAGCTGTGGACCCGGTACGAGTCGTACCCGGTGCTGGCGATCCTGATCGCGCTGCTGCTGGCCGAGCGCGGGCGGGTGCTGTGGGCGGCGGTGGTGCTGGGGTTCGCGATCACCCTGCGGACCTACCCGATCCTGTTCGTACCGATCTTCGCCCTGGTCCTGTACCGGGACCTGCCGCGCCAGATCGGCTGGGCGGCGCTGGCGGTCGCCCCGTTCGGCGCGACGATGGCGCTCAACCGTCTCGTGGGCGGGAACTTCGGGGAGCTCGCGGCCGTCGGGGACTTCAGCTTCGGTGGCAACTTCTTCGCGTTCGCGCTGCAGCCGGACCGTGGGGGACCGGGGGTCTTCCTGTTCGTGGCGGCGGCGCTCACGATCGGCGTGTACCTGCTGGGCCGCCCTCGCGGCTGGTGGGGGAGCGGGCCGGTCCCGCGCGCGCACCTGTGGCGGTGGGTCGCGATCACGCACCTGGCGATGTTCGCCTTCTCGCAGTTCAGCCCGCACTACCTGATGTGGTTGATGCCGGCGATCGGCCTGCTGCTCGGCCGTACGCACCGCAAGGGGATCGTGCCGCTGCATCTCGTGCAGTTCGGCGGTGTCCTGGTCGGATCCGCCGCGATCTACGGCGGGTTCCTGCTGACCGGCCACCTCGGAGGTCTCGGGGCGACGGCACGCCGGTTCCTGCCGGACCGGGCGCTGTTCCCCGGTGACCCGTCGCAGGTCGGCAACGTCCTGTGGACCGCCTTCTGGGTTGCCACCCTGGCCATCGCGATCCCGTTCGTGATCGACACCCTGCGGGCCGATCCGCGGGCGGGGCGTCCGCACGTCTCCCCGGACGGGGCGTCAGCCGGCTGATGCCGGCTGTTGTGGCCGTGTTGCCGTGCCGTTCCCGGACCTCGTGCGGGGGTCTGGGGGAGGCTGGGAGCGATCCGTTGACCCACGAACCTGTCAGATGCGACAGGTTCGTGCTGGGGAACGGACGCCCCCGCCCCTCGCCAGAGGCGTGCGCCCCGCGCACACCTACCGCTGGGCGACCACCGCGAACGCCGGTCCGTGGTCGCGGTCGGGCTCGTCGAACCCGACCTCGATATCGGAGAAGCCCCACCGTTCCAGCGAGCCGAGGATGTCGCCGCGCTCCATCCAGTAGCTGTGCGGTGCGACCCCGCCGCAGAACGACGACTCCTGCCTCCCCTCCCGGTACTCGTAGCGGTGGACCGTGTAGGAGTGGCCCTTGAGGTCGATCGCGCGCCGACCGGAGAACCGTGCGGCCACGTCGGGGCGCCGGTCCATCACCTCCTGGTCGTAGTGGTGCGTCCACAGGACGAGCCGGCGGCTGCGTGTGGCCATGAGGTGCAGCGCCTCGACCGGATCGACCATGTGGTAGAGGACCCCGCTGGCGAGCATGAGGTCGACGACGTCGTCGTTCTCGCGCAGGTAGGGGATGAAGTCGCCGTACGCGAAGGAGGCGTCGAGGTCCAGCAGGTTCTTCACCACGAGGCAGCGCAGGAACGCCTGGTGCTGCGCCTCGATCGCCAGGATGGGGCGCGCCCCGGCCTGCTCGAGCATGTAGGTGTGCCCGCCCTCCAACGGGCCCAACTCCAGGGCCGACATCCCCTCGACCGGACCGAGGACGGACAGCGCCCACGAGATCCGCTCGTCGTCGAACAGGTCGTCGCGCGGACCCGAGCTCGTGTGCTCGACCGGAACGGCCGAGGTCCACTGTCCGGCGAACAGGTCCAGCTGGTTCTGCGCCGAGGGGTAGGCCGTTGAGTAGTCGGGCTCAGCCGCACCGATCGTCGGGGCCGGTCCCCGAGCCGGTCCCGGGGCCTGTTCCGGGGCCTGTTCCGGGGCCTGTTCCGAGGCGGGGGATGAGCGGCCGAAGAGCCGGTCGAGCACCATGCGGTTGCCTCCTGGTCGGTGGGCAGGTCACCGTACGGCGGCGTCCTCCCGTGTCGGTGGGTCGTCGGGGCGGCGCCCCCGGAACGATCGGATCAGCGCGACCCCGAGGCCCACGACGGCGAGCAACCAGACGACGAGGAACGCCGCATCCTGCCGGAGGTTGGCCGTGAACTCGCTGACGATCCGGCCGGTGGCCTCCAACGTCCCCGCGACCCGGCCGGCGTGCCCGACCCTGAAGGCGAGGTCGCCCGGGCCGGGCATCAGTTCGCCGGCGGCGTACCCGTCGGCCGGGTTGACGTAGAACCCGATGGGATCGTTGCCGAGGACCGTGAACTGGGCCTCGAACGTCTCGTCGCTGGAACCCGCGATCGGCTCGAAGACGAAGGTCACCCACCCGTTGTCCTCGAGACCGTTGTGTCCGATCATCACCTCTCGGGTCTCACCGCTGCCGCGGACCCCCAGACGGATCACGGTGTCGGGTACCTCGACCCCGTAGGTCGCGATGAACACGTCGAGCAGGGCGAAGCGGTCCCCCCTGGGGACGACGGTCTGGGTGATGGACTCCCCGGGTTCCACGCGCCGGAGCTCGGACCAGTTGAGCTGGCGTGGCTCGCCGGTGACGGCGCAACCGCCCAGCAGAACCACGAGGAAGACGGTCACGAGCGTTCGGCGTGCCACCACCCTCGTCACCTTCCTCGTCTCGCTGGCCCAGCCGTTGGCCCAGTCGTCGGTCGCACCGGGAAGCGTGCTCGTGGTCGGTTCTTCAAGACCCAGCAGGTCACGTTCTGTACGCTTCCCATGACGTGCAGGAGTCCGGGTGCATGCCTGCGAACTGTACGGGTACGGGGAACGTATCGGTGCGGACCCGGTGCCCGCGTTGGGCGACACTGCGGAGACACAGGGTGACCACCACGACGACATCCCGCTTCCCGCTGTCGGCGGTCCTGCTCGCGGTCGTCACCTTGGTCGCCTCGCTCATGGTCGCATCCGGGCCGGACGCACGGGCCACCCACCGACCGACGGTGGACATCAGCGACGGATACCGGAACAACCCGCCGCCCTTCCCTACGGACTGTCCGTGTGAGGAAGGGACGGGGTCGAACACCACGATCAACTTCGACGTCACGCTGAGCTCTCCGGCCGACGAGACGATCACCGTCGACTACACGACCTCGGACGGCAGCGCGGTCGCCGGCCAGGACTACGTGGTGGAGTCCGGCACGATCACCTTCGATCCCGGGCCGGTCGTCCGGCAGACGATCTCGATCGAGATCGTCGCCGACGAGGACGTCGAGGAGGACGAGGACCTCTTCGTGCTCCTGCGCAACGTCTCGGACACGGGTCAGATGGGCGACCAGGAGGGCGTGGGCCAGATTGCCGACGACGACGAACCGTCCCTGAGCATCTCGGACGGTTTCGCGGACGAGCCCGACGAGGGCTCCAGCGGTATGAGCTTCACCGTCGAACTCTCCGACGCCGCAGAACAGACGGTCAGCGTCGATTTCGCGACCGAGGACGGCACGGCCGAGGCCGGTGGAGACTACGAGGCGACGAGCGGGACACGGGAGTTCGCTCCGGGTGAGACGACGACCGATCCGATAGTCGTGAACGTGCACGCAGACGACGAGGACGAAGGCAGCGAGAAGTTCTTCGTCAACCTCTCGAACAGCGAGGGTGCCAGCATCGAGGACGGCCGCGGCGAGGGGCTCATCGGTGCTGCGGTGGTCGCCGACGCCGGGCCCGACAGGTCCGGCGAGTCCGAGGCTCCCGTGAGCTTCATGGGGAGCGCGACCGACGGCTCGGGCGACTACAGCTTCATGTGGGACTTCGGTGACGGCACCGCCACGCAGACCGGGGACACCGTCACGCACCACTTCTCCGAGACGGGCACCTTCAACGTCACGCTCACGGCGGAGGACAACGCCAACGGTGACACCTCCACGGACACCACGACCGCGACGATCACGGACAGTGGAACGGTCAACCGCTCGTCGGGTCCGGAGCGCATCAGCACCGCGATCGACGTGTCTTCCGACCACTGGAACCAGGCCAGCACCGTGTTGCTCGCGACCGCTTACAACTACCCCGATGCGCTGACGGCCGGACCGCTGTCCCAGAAGCTCGACGCCCCGATGCTGCTGACCGACACCGGCGACGAGGTGCCGGACAACGTGAAGGCTGAGCTCGATCGGCTCGACGCGGACAAGGTCGTCGTCCTGGGCGGCGCCCAGGCGGTGCCCCAGGCGCAGGCCGACGATCTGGCCCGCTCCGGGTACGAGGTCCAGCGCATCGCGGACGTCTCCCGGTTCGGTACGGCGGCGGACATCGCCGTCGAGGTCGGCCCCACCGCCGAGAACGAGGTGACGGTCGCGCTCGGAGCGCACGCCGATCAGAACCAGACGATCTGGGCGGACTCGCTGTCGAGCGGGTCGTTCGCCGCGCTGCCCGACCCGCTGCCCGCGCTCCTGACGCACAGCGACTTCGTGCCGGACAAGACCCTGGGCGCGCTCGAGCAACTGGACACCGACAAGGTGTTCCTCCTGGGCGGGACCGAGGCGATCACGCCCGCGGTCCAGGCGCAGCTCGAGGCCGAGGGGTACACCGTGCAACGGGTCGCCGGACAGAACCGGTTCGAGACCTCCGTCGCGGCCGGCAGGATCGCGATGGATCGGTACCCCGCCGGTCAGGTCCACCCGGTGTTCGCGACGGGCTCGAACTTCCCCGACGGTCTGACGAGCGGGGCGCTGGCCGGCAAGGTGACCGGCCCGGTCATCCTCGTGATCCCCGATGACCTGAAGCACATCCCCGGGACGCGTCAGTTCCTGAGGGACGAGGCCAACCGGTTCGACGTCGGAACGGTGGTCGGCGGTGAGAAGGTCGTGTCCGAGAACGTCCGGACGCAGGCCCGTGCCGACATCGACACGTCCTGACCGAACGCGTCGGCAGGTGACGGTCGGGAGGGCCGGGAGGGCCGGGAGGGCCAGGAGGGCCAGGAGGGCCAGGAGGGTTGTGACGCTGATGCGCACCGCACCCCACCGTCCGTCCGGTCCCGTCTGACCTCCCACCTATACTCCGGCCGTGCGCGCCACGCTGGACGACAAGCTCCGTGACCTGTGGCATGCCCGTGAGCTCCTACGTCAGTTGACGGCCAAGGAGCTGAAGGTCCGCTACAAGCACTCGGCCCTCGGGTTCCTGTGGTCGCTGATCACCCCGATCCTGATGACGGCCGTGTTCACCGCGGTCTTCCAGTTCCTGATCCGGATCAACGTCGAGAACTTCGCCGCCTTCTTCATCGCCGGCTACCTCGTGTGGTCGTTCTTCCAGAACTCCGTGCAGGGCTCGGTGGAGGCCATCACGGGCAACGGGGCACTGATCCGCAAGGTGTACTTCCCGCGCGAGGTGCTGCCGCTGTCGAACGTGCTCGCGCAGGCGGTGCACTTCCTCCTGGCGCTGCTGGCGATCAGCCCGATCCTGGTCTACTTCCGCGGGTGGGAGGTGCTGACCTACCTCCCCGCCGTCGCCGTCGGGGTGGTCCTCCTGGGCGTGTTCTCCGCGGGGTTGGCCATGCTCTTCGCGGCCATGAACGTCAACTTCCGCGACCTCCAGGAGCTGGTGGTCGTGATCTTCCTGGTCTGGTTCTACGCCACCCCGATCATCTACCCGTACGAGATGGCGACCGACGCGGCGGCGGACAGCGCGGTCGGCAGGTTCTTCCTCCAGATCATCAAGGCGAACCCGATGACGTGGTTCGTGGACCTGTTCCGCCAGCCCCTGTACGGGATCGTCGTCCGGCTCGGCGACGCCAGCCAGGAGATCCCGCCGGAGTCACTCGCCCCGATGTGGCCGGACCCCATGCTGGTGGTCGGCACCTCGCTGGTGGCGATGATCAGCTTCGGCTTCGGGTACCTGATCTTCCACCGCAACGCCGTCACCTTCGCCAAGGAGGTCTAGGCGTGGTCTTCGAGCAGCTGCGGGACATCATCCGGTACGAGCGGGAGGAGGGCCCCGCCATCGTCGTGCGGGACCTCGAGGAGACGTTCCGCCTGTACCACGAACGGCCGCGCGGTCTGAAGGAGCGGCTCACCCGACCGTTCCGGCGCGCCAGCTACACGGACTTCAACGCCCTGGACGGCGTCTCGTTCACGGTCGAGCAGGGGGAGTCGATCGGGATCGTGGGGCACAACGGGTCCGGGAAGTCGACGTTGCTGAAGGTCCTGGCCAGGATCCTGCCGCCCGACGACGGGCACGTCGAGATCAACGGGCGTATCGCCGCGCTGCTCGAGCTGGGCGCCGGGTTCCACGGTGACCTGACGGGGCGCGAGAACATCTTCCTGAACGGGGCGATCCTCGGCCTGACCCGGGAGGAGATCTCCGAGCGGCTCGACGACATCGTCGATTTCGCCGGTGTGCGTGACTTCATCGACCAGCCGGTCCGCAACTACTCGTCGGGGATGTACGTGCGGCTCGGGTTCGCGATCGCCGTGCACGTCGATCCGGACATCCTCCTGGTCGACGAGGTGCTCTCGGTCGGGGACGCGTCCTTCCAGGCGAAGTCCCTCGAGCGGATGGCCAGCTTCCAGCAGCGCGGCAAGACGGTGGTGATGGTCAGCCACGATCTGAGCGCGCTGCGCAACCTGTGCGACCGGGTGCTGGTGCTCGACCACGGCGAGCTCATCTTCGACGGGCCCGTGAGCGAAGGCGTCAAGCAGTACTCCCAGCTGATGGGGACGGTCGCCCCGGGTGGCGCCCGCGACGAGGGGCGGGTCGGCACCGGGGACGTGCGGATCACCGAGGTCGGACTCTTCGACCAGGACGAGATCGCGGTCACCAAGATCCAGCCGTCCACGACGCTCACCCTGCGGGTCAAGCTCCGTGCCGGCACCTCGGTGGACGTCTGCAGCGCGGGCGCGATCTTCCAGACCGGGGACGGCACGCCCCTGTACGAGGTGCACACCGCCTGGCAGGGGCTCGGGATCGGGCCGCTCGCGCCCGGACAGACGGCCACGGTCGAGTTCCGCTTCACCGCCCACCTGCTGGCCGGCCACTACCGGATCGCGCTCAAGCTGACCGACCGTGGCGGACGCATGACCTACGACGCCCCGCAGGAGCCGTTGACCTTCGAGGTCGTCCCGGCCGCCGGGGGCGCCGGACTGGTCGACATGGTCGCCGCGACCTCCGTGCCCGACGGCCCGTCCCTGCGCCTCGACGACGGGGGATGACGTCCTGCGCGTCACCGCGATCGTCGTCAACTGGAACGGGGCGGGGCAGCTCACCCGCTGCCTGGACGCGCTCATGGCTCAGGACCACCCGGACCTCGACATCCTCGTGGTCGACAACGACTCGACCGACGGCTCGCGGGACCTGCTGCGCCGCTACGAGCAGGAACGCCGGCTGATCCACCAGCAGCGCGGCGCCGGCCACCCGATCGAGGTGGTCTGGAACGACACCAACCGGGGGTTCGCCGGGGCGGTCAACCAGGGGCTGGCCAGGACCGACGCCCCGGCCGTCCTCGTCTCCAACTTCGACGTGCGTCCGCGCCCCGACTACGTCCGCCAGGCGCTGGGGGCGCTCGGGGCGCTGGATCAGGGGGACCGGGTGGGGGCGGTGCAGGGCAAGCTGCTGCGTACGCGTCGCTCGCCGTCCGGTGAAGAGGTGATCGACACCACCGGGCACGTCGCGTTCCGCACGCGGCTGTTCCGCAACCGGGGCGAGGGCGAGATCGACCGGGGGCAGTGGGACGAGCCCGGCGAGGTGTTCGGCATCTCCGGGGCGCTGGCCCTGTACCGGCGCGCGATGCTCGACGACGTCGCGCTCGAGGTCGGTGTCCCGGGATCACGTGAGGTGTTCGACGAGGACCTGTTCGCGTTCTGGGAGGACGTCGACCTCGACTGGCGGGCGGCACAGCGCGGCTGGACCGTGCGCTACGAACCGACGGCGGTCGCGGAGCACGAGCGGGGCGGCGCCGGACCGCGCCGGACCACGCACGTGGAGCAGCTCAACTTCCAGAACCGGCTGCTGACCCTGATCAAGAACGACAGCCCGTCGCGGTTCGCCAGGGACCTCCCCGGGTTCCTCCTCACCACCCTGCTGAAGGCCGCCGAGCTGGCCGTCACCGTGCCCGTGGCGTTCTTCGGGTCGTTCGGAGGCCTGCGGCTGGTGCCGCGGATGCTCCGCAAGCGGCGGGTGATCCAGCAGCGTGCCACCGTCCCGACCGAGCAGGTGATCGACCGCTGGTTCGAGGCGTTCGACTACGCCCGGTGGGTCCGGACGTGGTGGCGCCGGATCCGGGGCGTGCGCCCTGGGGCGTGACGACCCGGGTCAGTCCGTGGGTGACGCCTCGGGCGCGGTCGCTCCAGCGGTCTCCTCTTCGCCTGCGGTCGAGTCCGAGGCCGGCTGTTCGGCCGTTCC
>CAZHZQ010000010.1:0-26240 GCA_964537235.1 uncultured Actinomycetota bacterium
ACGTGCCGTTCGGACCGGAGTGGTACCCGTACTTCATGCGCCGGCTGGCCGAGCGACCGGCCAACGTCGCGTTCTTCCTGCGGGCGCTGCGAGGGCAGCTCACGGGGTGAGGTGACCGGAGGTCGGCTGGCGGAGCCGCGCGTAGGCTGTGGCGGGACAGGGAGGACATCGCGATGGACGGCACGCTCACGATCGTCGGCGCCGGCCGCATGGGCGAGGCGTTGCTGTCCGGTCTGCTGCGGTCCGGCTGGGTCGAGCCGGGTCAGATCATCGCGACCGCCCGCCGCCAGGAGCGGTGCGACGAGATCCACCAGGCCTACGACATCGAGACCACGACCGACAACCAGACGGCGATCGACGCCGCGGACGTGGTGATCCTCTCCGTCAAGCCGCAGTCGCTGCGGGAGCTCTTGGACCGCGACGGCGGGGCGTTCCGCGACGGGCAGACCGTCATCAGCGTGATCGCGGGGGTCCCCACCTCACGTCTGGAGAAGTCGATCCCGTCGAAGGTCGCGGTCGTCCGTGTCATGAGCAACGTGCCGGTCCAGGTCGACGAAGCCATGAGCGTCGTGTCCGCCGGCACGCACGCATCCGACGCCGAGCTCGAGGTCGCCGAGAAGATCCTCGGTCACATCGGCAAGGTGCTGCGCCTGTCCGAGGAGCACCTGGACGCGGTCACCGCCCTCTCCGGCTCGGGTCCCGCCTACTTCGCGCTGTTGGCCGAGGCGATGATCGACGCGGGGATCCTGCTCGGTCTCCCGCGTGACGTCTCCACGGAGCTGATCATCCAGACCATGGTGGGGTCGGCGAAGATGCTGCGGGACACCGGGATGCACCCCGTCGAGCTGCGCGAGATGGTCACCTCCCCGGGCGGGACGACCATCGCGGCGATCCGTGAGCTCGAGAAGGAGCGCGTGCGTGCGGCGTTCCTCAACGCGATCGAGGCGGCGAGGAACCGCAGCGAGGAGCTCGCGGGGTCGTGAACCTCCCACGTTCGTTCCGGGGGGTGACGGCGCTGGTCGTGGTGTTCGTCGCGGCCGCTTGCACCGGGGGTGGCGGCGAGCCGATCGAGCTCGAGGAGGTCACCACCGGGTCGGTGAGCCAGACGATCGCCGCCCCGGCCACGCTCGCACCGGCCGCCCGCCGGACGGTGACCGCCCCGGCGAGCGGCCGGGTCGCCGAGATCCTGGTCGAGTCGGGCGATCGTGTGGAGGCCGGCGAGCTCGTCCTGCGGCTCGAGTCGACCAGCTTGGAGGCCGCGATCGGCCAGGCGCAGGCGGGTCTGGATGCGGCCGGGGCGCTGGGTGGGATCACGCCGGCCGTCGACCTGTCGGTCCTGATCGAACCGATCCGCTCGCAGGTCCAGGAGGTCGTCCCTCCCGCGTTGGACGCGCTCGAGGCGCAAGCCGAGGAGGTCGACGACGAGGACGTCCGCGCCCAGCTGCTGCTGCGGCTGAACGACGCCCGAACCCGGTACCGGGAGGTCGTCGACGACCTCGCGCGCGCCGAGGCGGAGGCCCGAGCCACGGCGCGCCGTTCGACGGCCGCGCAGCGGGCTGCGGCGGAGGCGCAGCGCCGCCAGGCGCAGGCCGCGCTCGACGCCGCGCAGGAGCGTGAGGACGAGCTCGCCGTGACGTCGCCCATCACCGGGATGATCGAGCTCTCCGAGGGAGACGAGGTGAGGACCGCTGCCCCGAACGTGGGGGCGGAACTGCCTCCGGAGGTCTCCGGGCTGCTCGGCGGATCGTCCGGCGGCGGACCGGTCGCGGTCGGCGCCGACGTCGGGGTCGGACAGCCGTTGTTCACCGTGTACGACCTGTCGCGCTTCCACGCCGAGGCCACCGTGGACGAGGTCGACGCGATCGAGGTCGCTTCGGGCCAGGTCGCGGAGATCTTCGTGGAGGCGTACCAGGACCGCACCTTCGATGCTCGGGTCTCCGACATCGGGATCGCGCCGGCGGAGGGGCGCGCGGGCGGTGTGGTCTACCCCGTGACGGTCCGGTTCCAGGACGACCTCGACGGGATCACCTTCCGGGTCGGCATGACCGCGTCGGTCGAGATCGTCGTGGAGGAGGTCGACGACGCGATGGTCGTCCCGTCCCGGGCGCTGCTGGTCCGCGACGGGCGCGATGTGGTCCTCGTGTCCCGCAGCGACGACGGCGCCCCCGTCGCCCGGACCGTCGAGGTCGAGCTCCTGGCGGTCGGCGAGGAGCGCGCCGCCGTCGAGGGCGAGCTCGAGGTCGGCGAGGACGTCGTCGTGTCGGGGTTCGAGGATCTCGAGGACGGGGACCCGATCCCCGGATGAACGCCCCGTCCGCCGACCTGCCGATCGTCGAGGCCGACGGCGTCCGACGGACCTACCACCTCGGCGACGGCGAGGGCGCGACGGTCCACGCCCTGCGCGGGGTGACCTTCCGGATCGCCGAGGGCGAGTACGTCTCGATCGCGGGACCCTCGGGCAGCGGGAAGTCCACACTGCTCAACCTGCTCGGGGCGCTCGACCGCCCCGACGAGGGGACCGTCACGTTCCGCGGCCGTGACGTCGCGGACCTGTCGGACGGGGAGCTGGCCGAGCTGCGCAACCGTGCGATCGGGTTCGTGTTCCAGTCGTTCCACCTCCTGCCCCGCGCCAGCGCCCTGGACAACGTCGCGCTCCCGCTCGTGTACCGGGGCACGCCCCGGACCGAACGACGGGACCGCGCGGCGGAGGTGCTGACGGCCGTGGGGCTGGGGGACCGCCTCGACCACCGGCCGAACCAGCTGTCGGGCGGTCAGCAGCAGCGCGTCGCGATCGCCCGCGCGCTGGTCGGGGAGCCGGACCTCCTGCTCGCGGACGAGCCGACCGGCAACCTCGACACCGTCACCGGCGGCGAGGTCATGTCGCTGCTGCGCCGCCTCCACGAGGAACGGGGCTCCGCCCTGGTCGTCATCACGCACGAACGTCGGATCGCGGCGGAGGCCGACCGGCGGATCCAGCTGATCGACGGGACGATCCGCGACGAGCCGGACTCGGAGTGGGTGCGATGAGGGTGGGGGTCCGATGAGGTTCCGCGAGGCGATCCGGGTCGCCATGCAGGCCGTCGTCGCCAACCGGCTGCGATCCACGCTGACGACCCTCGGCGTCGTCATCGGGGTCCTGGCGGTGATCCTGCTCGTCGCGGTCGGACAGGGCGCGCGGGAGGAGGTCACCGGGATCATCGAGGACCTCGGCTCGAACCTCCTGCTGGTCTTCCCCGGACAGGCGGAGTTCGGTCAGGCGCCGACGCGGTCGCGCTTCACGTTCGAGGACGTCGAGGCGGTGGGACGCGCGCTCGGTGACCGCTCGCGCGTCGCCGCCGACGTCGTGTCGGGCGAGACCGCCCGTGCGGGCAGCGAGTCGATGTTCGTGAGCGTCCTGGGCATCACCGAGAACTTCCCGGACGTGGTGACCCGGGAGCTCGAACGGGGCGAGCACTTCTCGCCCTCGGACGTCGCCACCGCCCGACGGGTCACCGTGCTCGGGGCGACGATCGCGGACCGGCTGTTCCCGAACCGCGACCCGCTGGGCAAGACGATCACGATCTCCGGCCTGCGCTTCCGCGTGACGGGGGTCCTCGAGGCCGTGGGCGGCGGCTTCGGTCCGGACCGCGACGCGCAGGTCCTGGTCCCGATCTCCACGGCCCAACGGGTGTTCGGGATCAGCACCGTCGACGCGCTGTTCGTCGAGGCCACCTCGACCGAGACGATCGACGAGACCGAGCGCACCGTCCGACGCGCGCTGTCCCGGCGGTTCGACGACAGCGAGTTCACGATCCTCACACAGGAGGACCTGATCGGGGTGGTGGGCGAGGTGCTGGAGCTCCTGACCGTCGTGCTCGCCGCGATCGCCGGGATATCCCTGCTGGTCGGCGGCGTCGGGGTCAGCAACATCATGCTGGTGTCGGTGACGGAGCGGACCCGCGAGATCGGGTTGCGCAAGGCGCTGGGGGCGCGCACCCGGGACATCACGCTCCAGTTCCTGTTCGAGGCCGTGGTCCTGACGGGGGTCGGGGGGCTGATCGGCATCGGGGCGGGCATCGGTCTGGCGGAGATCGCAGATCGGGTCTCGCCCGTGCCGGCGGTGATCACGTGGTGGTCGGTGGCGTTGGCCTTCGGCGTGTCCGTCCTCGTCGGGATCCTGTTCGGGGTGTGGCCCGCACGACGTGCCGGGCGGCTGGACCCGGTCACGGCGCTGCGTCACGAATAGGCCCGACCGGCGGCGGGGGTAGGTGTCGGCCGCCACGGGTAGGCTCGCGGCGAGCCGGGCGAGGAGCCACGGGTGGGTGGACACGGGCGCACCGCGCTGGTCTGGGACGGCGACATCGAGTACGACTTCGGCCCCGACCATCCCTTGCAACCGATCCGCGTCGAACTGACCGTCGAGCTGATACGCGAGCTCGGGATCTGCGACGGTGCCGAGCGGGTCGAGGTGCCGTCCGGGGAGTACGACGAGGGTGAGCTGCTCCGGATCCACGAACGCGACTACGTCGAGGTCGTCAAGCGGGTGAGCGCCGACCCGTCGGCCGGGCCGGCGATGAAGTACGGCCTGGGCCCCGGGGACACCCCCGTCTTCCCGCGCATGCACGAGGCGTCGATGGACGTGTGCGCGGCCTCGAAGGAGGCGGCTCGCCAGGTGAGCGAGGGGGACTCGATCCATGCGTTCAACCCCGCCGGGGGGCTGCACCACGCGATGCCCGCACGGGGCGCCGGCTTCTGCGTGTACAACGACCCCGCCGCCGCGATCGACCACCTGTTGCGCGACGGGGTCGAGCGGATCGCGTACGTCGATGTGGACGTCCATCACGGGGACGGGGTCGAGCGGATCTTCTGGGACGACCCCCGGGTGCTGACGATCTCGCTGCACGAGTCCGGCCGCTACCTGTTCCCCGGGACCGGCTTCCCCACCGACATCGGCGGGGAGGACGCGGAAGGTTCGGCCGCGAACCTGCCACTGCACCCGGGGACGACCGGGGACATCTGGCTCGAGGTGTTCGACTCGGCGGTGGAGCCGCTCGTGCACGCCTTCCGCCCCGAGGTGCTGGTCACCCAGCTCGGCTGCGACACGCATGCCACCGATCCTCTGGCTCACCTCGCGCTCACGACCGACGACTACGCGCAGATGGCTGCCCGCGTGCACCGCCTCGCTCACGAGGCTGCGGACGGACGCTGGGTCGCGACGGGCGGTGGCGGGTACCGGCTGGTCGAGGTGGTCCCGCGTGCGTGGACGATCTGGTTCGCCGAGATGGCCGGGTTCGGGCTGCCCGACGAGACGCCGGAAGCCTGGCGCACCGCCGCCGAGGAGCGGGCTGGACGCCGAGCGCCAGGGCGCTTCAGCGACGGGCACGTCGAGATCGGTCGCGGCATGCACGCCAGCGCCGATGAGGCGGCGAAACGGTCGGTCAAGGCAATCCGCGAGAACGTGCTCGCGCGGCACCGGTAGCGGCTGCCGGTCGATGCAGCGAGCTCGTCCACGCCAGTGCAGGTAGCTGGACCTGTTCGAGGTGACTGACATCTCGGCCGGCGGCTACCACTCGTGTGCGGTGACCTACGCGGGCGAAACCTACTGCTGGGGCGGCAACAACCCGTCCACGCCGACGCCGGCGCGTCAGCGTCCGACTCGGAGTCGCCGTCGCCATCGCCGTCCGGGACCGAATCCGAGTCGCCGTCGGAGTCTCCGTCGCCGTCGGAGTCGCCGTCCGGGACCGAGTCCGAGTCGCCGTCGGAGTCGCCGTCCGGGACCGAGTCCGTGTCCGAGTCGGAGTCTGGGGTGGTGTCGGTGTCGCGGCTGGCGGGTGCCGGGCGTGTCGAGACGTCGTTGGCGGTGTCGCAGGACGGCTGGACGTCCTCGGAACATGTGGTGATGGCGACCGGCTGGGGGTTCGCCGACGCGCTGGCCGGCGGGGGGTTGGCGGCGGCGTTGGACGCCCCGCTGCTGCTGTCCCCACCCGACCAACTCCCGGGAGCGGTGGAGGCCGAGCTGGACCGTCTTGACGCGGGGACGGTGTGGCTGCTCGGCGGCAGGCACGCTGACCGCCACCCCCGGCCCGCCCGCCCCGGTGCTGTTGACCGGTCCGGACCGTCTGCCCGACGCCACCGTCGCAACGTTGCAACGGATCGGCGCGCGACATGTCGACGTGCTGGGCGGTCCGGCGGCGATCGGCGACGGGGTGGTCGACCTGCTGCAGGCCTCCGGGTACACGGTGCGGCGGTTGGCCGGCACCGACCGGTACGCCACGTCCGCCGCCGCCGCGACCGCCGCGCTCGACGCCCACCCGGACGGTGAGCTTCCGCTGGTGGTCGCGACCGGCGCCTCCTTTCCCGACGGGCTGACCGCCACCCGCCTGGCCGCCCGCACCGGCGGGATCCTGCTGTTGGTCCCACCCGACGACCTCACCCACGCCGACGCGACCGTCGCCTTCCTCGACCAGCACGGACACCGGCTGCACCGTCGTCACATCCTCGGCGGCACCACCGCCATCTCCAACCAGGTCGCCGACCAACTCACCGAACCATGACCGGACGAGCGCCCATCCAGGCACGAACGTAAGGACGCCACCTGCTCGCACGTACCTGTAGTTGACAGGGTGGATACAGGAACGGCGTCCGGGCCGACACGGGCAGCCACCCGATCGCGTTGAGTGCACGTCCGGCTCCTGACTGGAAGGGTCTGATGGCCAGCCCCGACGTTGACGTGCGCTGCCCGGCCCCTGGCGGGTCGGGCGGCGGCGCACGTCGCGGTGCCCGCACGACGGTGGCGGGGGTGGCGTGTGCGGTGGCGGAATATCAGTGCCGACGACCTCACCCACGCCCACGCGACCGTCGGGTTCCTCGACCAGCACGGACACCGGCTGCACCGTCGTCACATCCTCGGCGGCACCACCGCCATCTCCGACCGGGTCGCCGACCAGCTCGCCAGTCCATGAACCTGCGTGGCTGGCTGCCGTTATGCATTCCCCCGTACACGGTCGGGCTGTACACCGACAACGGCACCGCCGTGCCCGCCGGATCGACAGCACCGCGGGTGCTGGGATCGACCTCACCTGATGTCGCCCGGATCGATGTCGGCCGCACGGCCGTATCTTCGGGTCGGTTTCGGCATCGGTGGGTGGGGCGATGACCTCGTCAGTGGCCAAGAGGATCGCCGTGGGCCTCGCGCTGCTTCTGCTGGCCCCGACACAGCCACCGACGGCTCCCACCGTGGAGCGGTCCGTCTTCATCGTCGTGCTGCACGAGAGCACGCCTGATGTCGGGTCGGTCCTCGACGCGATCGTGGCTGGCTCTGACATCGTCCCACGACATCGCTACGAGTACGCCCTGAAGGGCTTCTCCGCGCTCATGACCCCGTCGCAGGCCCTCGGGGTCGCGGCGCACCCTGCCGTCCGCTGGGTCGAGCCGGACAGGGTGTTTGCGGTCGCGAACCACGAGCCGCCGACGGGCATCCGCCGCATCGGGGCGCCGCTGAATCCCGCCCACGGCACGGGCCCGGTCGATCTCGACGTCGCGGTCATCGACACTGGCATCGATCCGGATCATCCGCAACTCAACGTCGCAGGCGGGCGCAACTTCTGGAACGACCCCACCAACAACGACCCCGAGGATTGGGGCGACGAGTGGGGGCACGGGACCCCTGTCGCGGGGATCATCGGGGCGCTCGACAACGGGACCGGTGTCGTGGGGGTGGCGCCGGGCGCGCGGCTGTGGTCCGCGCGAGCCTGCGATGAGACTTGGGGAGGCTGCCGGGTGTCGGCGGTTGCGGCGGCCATCGACTGGGTGGCCGAGCTCAAGCTGACCCCACCGGAGGACGGCGGTGTGGACTTCGCCGTAGCCAACATGAGCATCGAGACGTACGACTCGCTCAACGACTGCTCCGCGCCCAACGATTCCATGCACGCGGCGATCTGCGGAGTGGTGGACACCGGCGTGGTGTTCACGCTGGCCGCCGGCAACGACGCCCGCGAGAAGCTGGCCTACCCGGCGGCCATCGCCGTCTCGGCGCTGGCCGACTTCGACGGCAAGGCCGGGGGTGTGGGATGGACCTGGTGCCGCCCCGACGAGGAGCTCGACGACCGGCTCGCCGACTTCTCGAACTACGGACCCTCCGTCGACGTGGCCGCCCCCGGGCAATGCGTCATCAGCACCGCGAACGGCGGCGGGCAGGCCTCGTTCGGCGGCACCTCCTTTGCGGCGCCCCACGTGGCGGGCGCGGTCGCGCTGTACCTGCACGTGAACGGTCGGTCCCCGGCCCGGGACCGTGCGGGTGTCGAATCCATCCGGGAGGCCGTCCTGAGCGCGGCCGTGCCGCAGGACTCCCCGTGTGGCTACACCGACGACAACCCCGGTGGCCCGTTGCTGTTCGTGAACGACGCCGCCGCGTTCCATGGGAGCGGCGAGTGCGAGATGGGAGAGCCCTACTTCGCCTCATCGAGCTTCGAGGGGTTCGACGGGTACCTCCCGTCGACCGAGATCGGCAGCGACCAGGACCCCACCGACCCGGGCTGGGACGGGTGGACGGTCACCTCACGGCTCGGCAACCTCCGGCACCACACGCCGATGCGGTGGCGCTACGAGCTACGCCGGGACGGCGAGCCGGTCACCGACGCCGAGGCGCACGAGATCCAGTTCTGGTCCGACCCGCAACAGCGGTGGGTCAGTCTGGGAGAGGCTGGTGAGCCCGTGATGCCGGGATCGGGGCGCTGGTACATGCCGGTTGGCCAGCCGCCCTTCGAGATCGAAGAGCTCGGCGACGATGTCTGGAAGCAGGGCGTGCCGAGCTACTTCCGCGTCCCCGACGGTCTCCTCGAAGGCGACTACGAGCTCGAGGTGCAGCTCCTCAAGGTCAACGAGGACGACCTCCACAGGGAGCGGATCGGGATCACGGTGACTTACGGCGTCGGGAAGGCGACCGTTCTCGGCTCTGCCCAGCCCCCCATCGGCTCGCCGGACACGATCGCCTTCAAGGTGGGGCCCCAGGTCGAGTCCGACTTCGAGGGCTTCGGCGAACGGGAGCGGGACACGACCGTGGGCGAGGCCACCGACCCCACCTCGACCGGCTGGGACGGTTGGACGATCACGTCGTCGATCGTCCAGATGGACCCCCTCCACCCGCTGCGTTGGCGCCACACCCTCCTGCTCGACGGTGTTCCGGCTCCCGGCGAGGTTCTCGAAGACATCGAGTTCTGGAACGGGGAGACCTGGGAAAGCCTCGGTGACCACCTCGGGGTCTTCGAGGAGTCCGCAGGGAACGGCAGGTGGTTCATGCCACCCCCGTCTGAACCACCGTTCTTCGTCACCGACAGCGCCGCGTGGGAAGTCGGTGTACCGCAGTACTACCGGCTGCCCGAAGGGCTACCCGACGGCCAGCACGAGATCGTCGTCGAACTCGTCCGGGGTCTCAACGTGATCCCCGGCGAACCCCACTACGTGTACGACGAACCCCAGCGTCGCCGCTTCACGGTGCTCCCCAAGCCGGCGTCCCCCTCCACGACGACCGTCGACGTCTCGCCCACTGAGCTCTACGCCGACGGGTCCGATCGAGCCACCGTCACGGTCCGACTCCGAGACGAGGACGGCAACTCCACCACGCGAAGTCATGACGTCGACGTCGGGACAACGCTCGGTCAGGTCGGACAGGTAGTTGACGACGGGTCGGGGACCCACACCGCCACCTTCACCGCAGGGACCGAACCGGGCGAGGCCACGATCACCGCGACCTTGGACGGCGTCGCCATCGCTGATTCTGCCACGATCACCCTGGAGAGCGTCGAACCGCCGACAGCCCCGGAGGCCCTGTCCGGTACCGCAGGAGACCAGCAGGTCGACCTGACCTGGAGTCCCCCAGCCGACCTCGGCGGCAGCCCCGTGACCGAGTACCGCGTCACCGCGGAGCCGTCCGATCAGGTTGACGGCCCCTCGTCGCGCTCCGTTCCCGGCGACCAGACCGACCTCGCGTTCACCGATCTCCGCAACGGGATCACCTACACCTTCGACGTCGTCGCGGTCAACACAGCTGGATCGAGCCCGCCCGCGCAGACAACGGCGATGCCCGGCACGGCGCCGTCGGCTCCACGCGACGTCTGGGCTGTAGCCGGTGACGGCCAGGCGACAACCCATTGGCAGCCCCCCGAGGACAGTGGCGGCGCAGCGATCGAGTCCTACACCGTCTCGTCACAGCCCGGGGGCCATCACGTCACCGTGGCCGGCGACGCTTCCGAGGCCACGATCACCGGCCTCACGAACGGCAACAGCTACACCTTCACCGTCACGGCGACCAACCGCTTCGGAACCTCGGAACCCTCAGCCGCGTCAGAGCCGGTGACCCCTGTCTCTGATGCCTCGCCGTCGCCCACCGAGTCGGAGTCCCCGTCGCCGTCCGAATCCGAGTCTGTGTCCGAGTCACCGTCACCTTCCGAGTCACCGTCACCAACCGAGTCGCCGTCACCGTCGGAGTCGCCGTCCGGAACGGAATACGAGTCTGAGTCTGGGGGGGTGTCGGTGTCGCGGCTGGCGGGTACCGGCCGTGTCGAGACGTCGTTGGCGGTGTCGCAGGACGGCTGGACGTCCTCGAAGCATGTGGTGGTGGCGACCGGCTGGGGGTTCGCCGACGCGCTGGCCGGCGGGGGTTTGGCGGCGGCGTTGGACGCCCCGCTGCTGCTGTCCCCACCCGACCGGCTCCCGGGAGCGGTGGAGGCCGAGCTGGACCGTCTGGACGCCGGCACGGTGTGGCTGCTCGGCGGGCAGGCCGCACTCAGCGGCGATGTCGAACAGCGCCTCGACCAGGCCGGTTACACGGTGCATCGGATCGCCGGGTCCGACCGGTTCACCACCGCCGCCACCATCGCCGATCACCTCGGCGCACCTGGCGGGCGGGTGATGCTGGCGTTGGGGGCCGCCGAGGCCGGCCGTGACGCGTGGCCCGACGCGCTGGCGGCCGGCACTCTGACCGCCACCCCCGGGCCGCCCGCCCCGGTGCTGCTGACCGGCCCCGACCGGCTGCCCGACGCCACCGTGCAGACACTGGAACGCATCAACGCAGAGCACGTCGACGTGCTGGGCGGCCCGGCCGCGATCTCCGACGCCGTGGTCGACCGGCTACAGGCCTCCGGGTACACGGTGCGGCGGCTGGCCGGCACCGACCGGTACGCCACCTCTGCCGCTGCCGCGACCGCCGCCATCGAAGCCCACCCCGACCGTGGGTTGTCGTTGGTGGTCGCCACCGGCACCGGCTACCCCGACGGGCTGACCGCCACCGCACTGGCCGCCCGCACCGGCGGCATCCTGCTGCTGGTCCCACCCGACGACCTCACCCACGCCGACGCGACCATCCGGTTCCTCGACCAGCACGGACACCGGCTGCACCACCGCCACATCCTCGGCGGCACCACCGCCATCTCCGACCGTGTCGCCGACCAGCTCGCCCAACCGTGAACGGATGACCGGCAGCGACCCGTACGGGACGTCGATGATCCACATCGCCGACTCCTTCGGGATGAACCGGAACCCGGGACCCCGTCCACACGCGGGGGACGACTACCGTCCACCGTGTGCGCGTCCAACTCACCGCCAGAACCGGTCACCCGGACTTCCTCGACCTGCCGTGGGACGTCCCCCTGGAGGACTGGGACGACGAGCGCCTGGTCGAGGTCACCGCCGGCATCCATCGTCACGTGGTCCGGTTCGTCAACCTCGAGGGGACGATCTACGCCCTGAAGGAGCTCCCGCGGCGGCTCGCAGACCGGGAGTACCGGTACCTGCGTCACCTCGAGGAGGAGTCGTTGCCCGTGGTGGAGGTCGTGGGGGTGGTCCGAGACCGGGAGGACGTCTCAGGGCAGCGGTTGGAGGCGGCGCTCATCACGAGGCACCTCGACTTCGCTCTGCCGTACCGCGAGGTGTTCGTCCGCGGCGGGATGCGGGACCTGCAGTCGCACCTGTTGGACTCGCTCGCGGGGTTACTCGTCCGGCTCCACCTGGTGGGGTTCTTCTGGGGGGACTGCTCCCTGTCGAACGCGCTGTTCCGCCGCGACGCCGGGGCGTTGGCGGCCTATCTGGTCGACGCGGAGACCGGGGAGCTGCACGGCGAGCTCACCGAGGGTCAACGGGCGCACGAGCTCGAGATCGCCAGGACGAACATCGCGGGCGAGCTCTTCGACGTCCGGGCCGCCTACGGGGTCGAGGACCTCGATCCCGTCGCCGTGGCCGAGGAGGTCGAGCCGCGGTACCGGGGGCTGTGGTCCGAGCTGGTCCGTGAGGACGTGTTCTCACCGGACGAGCGCTACCTGATCGACGAGCGCCTGCGGCGCATCAACGAGCTTGGTTTCGACGTCGACGAGGTGGAGTTGGTCACCACGGATGACGGGGTCCGGCTGAAGCTCCACACCAACGTGGTCGAGCCGGGCCATCACCGCCGTCGGCTCCTCACGTTGACGGGCCTGAACGTCCAGGAGAACCAGGCGCGGCGCCTGCTGAACGACATCATGCAGTACCGCGCCCACCTCGCCGAGGAGCACGATCGGGAGCTCCCGCTCCCCGTGGTCGCTCACCGTTGGATAAACGAGGTGTTCGAACCCGCCATCAGCAGGGTCCCCGAGGAACTGCGTGGCAAACGCGAACCCGCCGAGCTGTTCCACGAGGTACTCGAGCACAAGTACCTGCGGTCCCAGGAGGAGGGGCGCGACGTCGGGATGTCGGAGGCGGTGAGCTCGTACGTCCAGCACGTGCTGCCGGCTCGTCCCGACGAGGCCCGCTTCCTCCCGAACGAGGCAGCGGGCCCCGACGAGTTGTGACCTCCGAGCGATCTGCCCGAACCGCCGCTGTCCTTCCCGACGGGTAGGCGGTAGTGTCGGCTACTACCGGGATAGTTGTCGCCGGTCCGTGCAGACCCGCGGGCCGCACCGGCAACGAGACCGGGAACGATCTTCGACCGACGAGAGGGAGTCCGACATGCGTGGACGCATCCGCGTTTCCACCTGGGTGGCCCTGCTGTTCGTGTTCGCACTCGTTGCGGGCGCGTGCGGCACGCCAGACCAGGAACCCGAACCAGGCGCGACCGATCAACCGCCTACCGCCACCGACGGCGAGCAGGCCGCGGGCGGGGACATCATCGTCGGCACCACCGACACGGTGCAGACGATCGATCCCGCCAAGTGCTACTCCTACTACTGCTCGAACATCTTCTACAACACCGGGAACACCCTGATGGGCTTCGAGCCCGGGTCCGACACCGTCTCACCGGTCCTGGCAGCGGAGGAACCGGAGGCCAGCGAGGACGGGTTGACCTACACCTTCCAGCTGCGTGAGGACGTCACCTTCCACGACGGGTCCGAGATGACCGCCGAGGACGTCGTGTTCTCGCTCAACCGCGGTCGCCTCCTGCAGCACCCCGAAGGCGCGTCGTTCCTCCTCGGCGGCATCGAGTCCGTCGAAGCGACCGGTGACTACACCGTCGAGGTGACCCTCAGCGAACCCGACGTGACCTTCCTGTCGAAGCTCGCCTACACGGTGGCGACCATCCTGCCGTCCGACGGTCCCTACGAGGCTCCCGAGGAGCCCGTGACCGAGGCTCAGGCGGCGGAGGAGTTCGTCAACGAGGACGAGTTCATCGGCACCGGCCCCTACCAGCTGAGCGACCTGCGTGAGGGTGAGTCGATCACCCTCGAGGCGTTCGGCGAGTACTGGGGCGACGTCCCGGCCAACGACCGGGTGCTGGTCCAGTTCTTCAACGAGTCCGCGCAACTGCAGGCATCGTTGGAGGCCGGCGAGATCGACGTTGCGTTCCGCCACCTCAACCCCGAGCAGCGCCAGTCGCTCGAGGGCAGCGAGGAGATCCAGACGATCGAGGGTGAAGGTGCCTTCATCCGCTACATCGTGCTGAACACCCTCCTCGAACCGTTCGACGACCCTGACGTCCGCAAGGCGATGGCGGCGGCGATCGACCGCGACCGGATCGTCGACGAGGTGCTCGCCGGGGACGGCGAGGCCCTGTACTCGATGGTGCCGCCGCTGTTCGAGGCCGGCGTGCCGTCGTTCCAGGAGGTCTACGGTGACGCCAGCGCGGAGGACTTCATCTCCGAGCCGGTGGACATGGAGCTGTGGTACTCGACGGACCATTACGCGGAGACCGAGCCGGACTTCGCCCAGACCCTCCAGCGCAGTCTGGAGGAGACCGACCTGTTCAACGTGAGCCTGCAGTCCACCGAGTGGGCGCAGTTCACGGAGCAGGCCTGGCCCGGTGAGACGGGGCAGTACCCGGCGTTCCTCCTGGGCTGGTACCCGGACTACCTGGACCCGGACGACTACCTGTACCCGTTCTACCACTCGGAGCAGAGCTTCCTGAAGATGTACTCGAACGACCAGATGGACGAGCTCATCAACCAGGAGCAGACGGACTTCCAGGACCCCAACGCCGCGGAGCGGCAGGAGGTCTTCCGTCAGATCCAGCAGCTCGCTGCTGAGGAGGCTCCGATCATCCCCGTGTACTCGGGCACCCCGTTCGCGTTCGCGCAGAGCAACGTGCAGGGCGTCCAGGACACGATGGACCCGTCCCAGATCTTCCGGTACTGGCTCATCTCCAAGAGCGGCTGACATCAGCTGACGATCGACGGTCGAGGCCCCCGGGACCACCCGGGGGCCTCGCCATCGGACGCGTAGACTCCGCGTTCGAGCCGGGAGAGGACGTCGATGGAGGGCAGTTCGCTGCGCCGCTACCTGCTGGTGCGGGTGGCGCTCACGATCCCGATGCTGTTCATCCTCCTGACCGTGGTCTTCCTGCTGATGCGGGTCGCACCCGGGGATCCGATCACCGCGACCGTCGGGTCGCGGCTGTCACCGGAGCAGGTCGAACAGCGGCGCGAGGCGCTCGGTCTCACGGATCCGCTCTACGAGCAGTACGTCCGCTACCTCGGGGATGCGCTCACCGGTGACTTCGGTGATCCGGTGACCGATCGGCGCAGCGTGATGAAGATCATCGCCGACACCGCACCCGCGACCTTCGAGCTCGCGGTCGCGGGGATGATCATCGCCGTCCTCGTGGGTATCGGGGTGGGGGCGGTCTCCGGCCGATTGCGCGACACCCCCTTCGACATCGGGGGACGTCTGTTCGGGATCGTGATCTACGCGACCCCGCTGTTCTGGCTGGGGTTGCTGTTCCAGTTGCAGTTCGCCGTGAACTGGAACTGGTTCCCGACGGGGGGGAGGGTCCGGGCTTTCCTCGCCCCGCCTGAGGTGACGGGCTTCTACGTGCTGGACTCGATCATCGCCATGGACCTGTCCGCGCTGTGGTCGACGTTGCACCACCTGATGCTGCCCGGCCTGACGCTCGGGCTGGTCATCGGTGGAGTCTTCGTCCGGATGGTCCGCGTCAACATGCTGCAGACGCTGCGGGCGGACTACGTCGAGGCGGCGAGGGCCCGCGGCGTCCGTGAGCGTTCGGTGGTGTTCCGGCACGCGTTCAAGAACGCGCTCGTGCCCATCGTGACGATCATGGGTCTGCAGTTCGCGATCCTGCTGGGTGGAGCGATCCTGACCGAGACCGTGTTCAGCTGGCCCGGGGTGGCGGCGGCCATCGTCGGCTTCATCGGGGCCCGCGACTACGCGGCGGTCCAGGGTCTCGTGACGTTCATCGCGATCGTGGTCGTGGGCGTGTCCCTGCTGATCGACGTCATGAGCGGTCTGATCGATCCGCGCGTGCGGTACTGAGGAGACGGGATGTCCGAACAGACCACGGCGAACGGTGATCGCACCTTCGAGCAGGCACGCCGGTACCTGGCGGTCCGGTACGAGCACGCCACCCGCCCGTTCCGCCGGGCCAGCCGTACCTCCAAGGTCCTGATCTGGATCGGGATCGGGATCGTCGTCTTCTTCGTGCTGATGGCCCTGTTCGGGACGGAACTGTGGCGGTACGGGCCGACCCAGTACCGGATCGAGGTCTCGCCCGGGCAGTTCGAGAGCATCCCGGAGTTGCAATCCCCCTCGTGGGAGCACCCGTTCGGGACCGACCGCAACAACTACGACATCCTCGCGCGCATCATCGGCGGGGCGCAGCTCGCGCTCATCGTCGTGCTGGTGGCTGTGTCGCTCGCGATGCTGATCGGGGTGCCCCTGGGTCTGTTCTCGGGCTACCGCGGCGGCTGGCCCGACCGGCTCCTCACCACCTCGATGGACGCCATCTACGCGTTCCCGCCCCTGCTGCTGGCGATCATCATCGCCTTCGTCCTGCAGGGCCTGTTCGGCGGGGGTATCGCGGCGGCTGCAGGAGCGGTGGGGATCACCTACATCCCGCAGTACTTCCGCGTGGTGCGCAACCACACCCTGTCGGTCAAACAGGAACCGTTCGTCGAGGCTGCCAAGTCACTGGGCGCCAAGGACCGGACGATCCTGGGTCGGTACGTGTTCTTCAACGTGGTGCAGAGCGTCCCGGTCATCCTCACCCTCAACGCAGCGGATTCCATCCTGACGCTCGCGGCCCTCGGTTTCCTCGGGTACGGGATCGAGCCGCCCACCGCCGAGTGGGGCTTCGACGTGTCGCAGGCGGTGAGCGACGTCGCCGCGGGGATCTGGTGGACCGCGTTCTGGCCGGGCATCGCGATCGTGATCCTCGTCACCGGCCTGACGCTGGTCGGTGAGGGCTTGAACGACATCATCAACCCGCTGCTGCGTGCCCGCGGTGCTGCGGGCGACGAGATCCCCTCCGAGGCCGAGGTCGAGGAATCCGAACCGGGCGCGGTGCGTGAGCCCGAACCCCGACCCGAGCCGGCAGAGGAAGGGGCGGCGAACCGATGAGCGTTCCCCGACAGGACGCACCGACCGACGCCCCGAGCCAGCAACCGGTCGTCCGGGCCCGCGACCTCCGTGTCGCCTACCGCACCGAGCGGGGGCCGCTGTGGGCCGTCGACGGGGCGGATCTCGACGTGCATCCGGGGGAGAGCCTCGGCCTCGTCGGAGAGTCCGGGTGCGGGAAGTCGTCCCTCGGTCGTGCGCTCATGCAGCTGATGCCCCCCGGGGGTGTGGTGCAGGGCAGCGTCGAGCTGCTCGGGGAGGAGCTCGTCGGCGCGAAGGAGAGCCTGCTCCGTCAACGCCGGGGGGAGGACATGACGCTGATCTTCCAGGAACCGATGTCCCGCCTGAACCCCCTGGAGAAGGTCAGCGACCACTTCGTCGAGATGATCCGCACCCACCGCCCCGGGACCTCCAAGGACGAGGCTCGCAACATGGCGCGGGAGGCCCTGAGGCAGATGGGGATCCCCCCCACGCGCATCGACAACTACCCGCACGAGTTCTCCGGCGGGATGCGCCAACGCATCATGATCGCGCTGAACATCGTGCTGCGTCCACGGCTCATCATCGCCGACGAACCCACGACGTCCCTCGACGTCATCGTCGAATCTCAGATCCTCGACATCCTCGAACGGCTCCGGGCCGGCCAGGAGATCGGGCTGCTCCTGATCACCCACAACCTGGGGATCGTGGCCGAGACGTGCGACCGGGTCGCCGTGATGTACGCCGGCAAGATCATCGAGGTGGGCACCGCCGACCAGGTGTTCAACGATCCTCGGCACCCGTACACGCGCGGGCTGCTCGCGTCGACCATCTCGCTCGAGACGACGGACCTGCACTCGATCGACGGGTTCCCACCGGACCTCGTCGACCCGCCACCGGGATGTCGGTACGCGCCCCGTTGCCCCTACGTCATGGAGCACTGCACGGACGCCGTGCCCGCCTACGCGGAACCCAACCCCGGGCAGAAGGTCGCGTGCTACCTCTACGAAGGCGCCGGGGCGCCGGTTCCCGACGACGCGGCCACGCCGTCCGGTCGGCCCCAGGAGGTGGGAGTATGACCGTCCTCGCTTCGCTCGTCCCGAATCGCCGCAGGCGAGCAGTGCGCGTTGCGCACGGTCGGCTCCGCTCCCGCTCCGCCGACGATCCCGCGTTGGAGGTGGGCGCATGACTGAGGCGATCCTGCAGGTCGAGGGGCTCCACACCCACTTCCCCGTCCAGGGCGGCCTCCTCGGCAAGGTGACGTCCGAGGCCGTCCGTGCGATCGACGGGGTGAGCTTCGAGGTCGCCGAGGGCGAGGTCTTCGGGCTCGTGGGGGAGTCCGGCTCCGGGAAGACGACGCTCGGGCGCACCATCCTGCGGCTGACCGACCCGACCCACGGGCGCATCCTGTACCGCGGCCGGGACCTCGCTCCGCTCCCGGCCAAGGAGATGCGACTCCTCCGGCGCGAGCTGGGGCTGATCTTCCAGGACTCGGCGTCCGCCTTGAACCCCGCGATGACGATCGGGCAGGGCGTCGGCCACCCCCTGCGTATCCACGGGTTGACCTCCGACCGCAAGCAGACCCGGGCCCGGGTCGCCGAGATGCTCGAACGGGTGGGCCTGAGTCCCGCCGAGAACTTCCTCGACAAGTACCCGGAGGACGTGTCGGGAGGCCAGAAGCAGCGGCTGGTCCTCGCCCGGGCGCTGATCACCAATCCGAGATTCGTGGTCGCGGACGAGCCCGTGGCGTCGCTGGACATGAGCATCCGCGCCCGCGTGCTGGAACTCATGCTCGAGTTGAAGGACGAACTCGGGCTCACCTACCTGTTCATCACCCACGACCTGGCCACCGCACGGTTCATGTGCGATCGCATCGCGATCCTGTACCTCGGCCGGTTCGTGGAGGTCGGTCCGTCGGAGCGGATCTTCCAGGATCCTCAGCATCCCTACACGCGGTCGCTGCTGGATGCGATCCCGCTGCCCGATCCGTCCCGGCGTGGCCGTGACAAGCGCCTGCCCCGGGGCGAGATCCCCGATGCGATCAGCCCGCCCGCCGGCTGCCGGTTCCACCCCCGCTGTCGGGAGGCCTTCGAGGTGTGCGGTTGGGAGGGGCGGGACCTGATCGAGGCTCTCGAGGAGCGGTGGACGCAGGTCGACGAGGACACCTTCGAACGGGAGCTGGCGTTGATCGGCGGCAGCCTCGACGGCGTGGAGGTGGAACGCGACCACGTCCGGTTCCCCGCAGGCGACGCATCGGAGCTGGGGCAGTGGCTCCAGGAGCACGGCCCGAAGCTGCCCACGGCGGTGTTCACGGCGATCGCCGACGTGACCACCGACGGTGGCGACGTCGTGGTGCGCTTCCGGTCCGGACCCGATCCTGCCGCGCAGAATGTGGAGGGCCGCACGGTGGCCTGCCACCTGCACGGGGTCACGGTCCGCGAGGACGGACGGCACGTCGGAGACCCCGACCCCGAGCGGCTGGGCGGCTTCGAGCCCCCGAGCGTCGAGCAGCTCGGCTGAACGGCGTTCGATGGTCCGTCGGCCTCGACCGTCCTGCTGGCCGAGCGGCCGGTCCTGCGGCGCGCGCGTTCGTCGTAGCCTCCTTGGGGTAGCGACCATGCGGGGAGCGGTGCCCGACGACGAGGAAGCCCATGACGGGACCAGCTCGTGAGCGATCCCTTCGAGATCCTCGACGACGAGCAGCGTGACCTGCTCGCGGCTGGGGAGCCGCGCTTCATCGCGCCGATGAAGGCGACCCTGACCGACGACCGGTTCAGCGATCCCGAGTGGCTGTTCGAAGCGAAGCTTGACGGTGTCCGCGCGGTCGGGGTCCGGGATGGTGACGACGTGCAACTCATCTCGCGGAACGAGAAGTCGATGAACGCCGCGAACCCCGAGCTCGTCGCTGCGCTCCGTGCCGTCGGCCCGCAGCGTCTGGTGGTCGACGGCGAGATCGTCGCGTTCGAGGACGGCCGGACCAGCTTCCAGAGACTGCAGGGCCGGATGGGCCTCCAGGATCCGGACCGGGCCCGACGGAGCGGGATCCGCGTCTACTGGTACCTCTTCGACCTCCTGCACCTGGACGGCTACGACACGGGCAGGCTGCCCCTGCGTCGCCGCAAGGAGCTCCTGCGGCGGGCGATCGCGTTCGAGGATCCCCTGCGGTTCTCCACACACCGCACCGAGAACGGGCTGGCCTTCTACCGGGAGGCGTGCCGGCTGGGGTGGGAGGGCCTGATCGCGAAGCGGGAGGACAGCCGTTACACGCCCGGATCCCGCTCGCGCGACTGGCTGAAGTTCAAGTGCGTGAACCAGCAGGAGTTCGTCATCGGGGGGTTCACCGAACCCAAGGGTTCGCGCGTCGGCTTCGGTGCTCTGCTGCTCGGGTACCACGACGGCGACGACCTCCGTTACGCCGGCAAGGTCGGAACCGGCTGGACCGACCGCCAACTCGTGGAGCTCCGGGAACGGCTCGACGGGATCGAACGGGAGACCTCGCCCTTCGACGAGGAGGTACCCGAGAAGGACCCGCACTGGGTCGCTCCGGGGCTCGTCTGTGAGATCGGTTTCAGCGAGTGGACGTCCGACGACCGGTTGCGCCACCCGCGGTTCCTGGGCATGAGGGAAGACAAGGACGTCGCCGAGGTGGTGCGCGAACGGGAGACGTCGACGTGAGGAACGGACCGCTGGAGGTGGGCGGGCACACGATCGAGGTGTCGTCGGTCGACAAGGTGTTCTTCCCGGATGCCGGCATCAGCAAGGGTGATCTGCTGGACCACTACCAGTCGGTCGCCGTCGTGATGATCCCGCACCTGGAGGGGCGCCCGCTGACCCTGCAACGGTTCCCCGACGGCATCGACTCCAAGGGGTTCTTTCAGAAGGACGCCTCCGCCCACTTCCCGGACTGGATCCGCACCGTCGAGGTACAGAAACGGTCGGGGGCCGGCACCGTGGATCACGTCATCTGTGACGACGAAGCGACCTTGCTCTACCTCGTCGACCAGGGCACGGTCACCTTCCACGTCGGTCCTGCCCCCGTCGACACCCTGGAACAGCCCGACGTGATCGTCTTCGACCTGGACCCTTCGGAGGGCGGCAGCCTGGATGATCTGCGGGCTGCGGTCCGCAGCTTCCGGGATCTGCTCCAGGAGGTGGGGCTCACCCCCTTCGTGCAGACCACGGGTTCCGAGGGCTTCCACGTGGTTGCCCCGATCGAGGTCGGGCCGGGGTTCGACCGCGTGCGTCGAGCTGCCCGCCGGACGGCCGAGGTGATGGTCGCTCGGGAACCCGATCGCCTGACCACGGCCCAGCGCAAGCACAAGCGTCAGGGGCGCCTGTACCTCGACGTCGGCCGCAACGCGTTCGGACAGACCTACGTCGCCCCCTACTCGGTGCGGGCTCGTCCCGGGGCGCCGGTCGCCACTCCCATCGATCTGGACGAGCTCGGTCGGGTCGAACCTCGCTCGTACACGGTTGGGAACATCTCCCGACGTCTCGGGCAGAAGGACGACCCGTGGGCGACGATGCACGATGCCGCCGTCGCCTTCGATCCGGTCGAGGAACGGATCGGTGGGTTCGTCCCGTAGTCTCGGTCCGTGCCCGAACGTCACGATCACGATGCCGGCGGCGATCCGGAGCTCCTCGAGCGCAAGGCGGCTCTCCGGGAGCGGATCTGGACCGCCATGCAGGAGGCCGGCGTCACGCGCTTCCCCGGCGCGGAGGGCCGCATCCCGAACTTCACGGGCGCCGAAGATGCGGCGCAGCGGCTCCGCGGCCTCGACCTCTGGACGGAGGCGGACGCTCTCAAGTCGAACCCGGATTCGCCCCAGTGGCCCGTGCGACAGCGGGCGTTGGAGGACGGCAAGCTCGTCTACCTCGCCGTTCCCAGATTGGCCGACCAGCGACCGTTCCTCCGGCTGGATCCCGGGGCGATCCACGAGACCCCGCGCAAGGCGTCCTCCATCAAGGGCGCATCACGCAACGGGGACCCCGTCGACGTGGACGAACTGCACCACCTGGACCTCGTGGTGGCCGGATGCGTCGGGGTCTCACGTGACGGGGCGAGGTTGGGCAAGGGCGGTGGCTTCAGTGACCTCGAGTTCGCCGTCGCGGTCGAAGCCGGCCTGATCGATGATGACACCGTCGTCGTGACGACCGTCCACGAGCTCCAGGTCCTCGACCCCGGGGCGATCCCGGTGACGGACCACGACGTGCCTCTGGACGTCATCGTCACACCGGAGCGGCTGATCGACTGTCGCGGGCACCGCGGCCCACGTCCGACCGGTGTGCACTGGGACCATCTCACCGAGGAGAAGATCGATTCGATCCCGCTGCTGCAGAGGTTGCGCGACGGCTGATGGGCTGGGGCATGGCCCCTTTCGGGTTAGATGTGCGTGGTGCGCGGCATGGGGCGAGGAGCGCAGGTGGACGAGATCATTCTCCGTCGGAAGACCGCAACAGCGGGCCGATGGGCCGCGCTCGGTCTCTCGGTGACGGCCGCCGGAGTCTTCTTCGTCATCGATTCGCACGGACATCCGGTGGCGTGGGTGCTGGCCGTGGTCTTCTGCCTCCCGACCCTGTACTTCCTCCTCCAACTGGTGTTCCCGTCGTTCGTGGAGGTGCGACTGCGCCCTCACGAGCTCCGGTCGCGCTCACCCCTGGGGCGTCGCACGGTGGCGTGGGATGACGTCCACGTCGCCAAGATCCGCCGGATCTTCGGCGATCCGTTTCTGGTGGTGGACGTGCGACGCCCCGAGGGGGACCTCGACCGGAGGCGGATCCCGTTGCCGGTCGGCGCCGACCTCGACCCGGTCCACGCCTTCCTGGCGGAGCGCCTCGGCAGAGGCTCTAGGCTGCCGCCACCCGGGTCGCTGCGTCCGCTGGACCTGTGACCGGTCGGAGATCCAGGAGGAGGAAGGATGGCCGCCGATGCCGCCGATGTCGTCGAGGTCGGGGACGAGGCTCCCGACTTCGAACTGCCCGACCAGTCCCGACAGCCCGTGCGCCTGTCGGACTACCAGGACAAGAAGCATGTCGTCCTGGTCTTCTATCCGATGAGCTTCACCCGCGTGTGCGAGACGGAGATGCTGGGACTGCGTGACGACATCGGCACGTACCAGAACGAGGACGTCGCCGTGCTGGCGGTCTCCTGCGACTCCACCGCCACGCACCGGGAGTGGGCTCAGCAGAAGGGGTTCGACTTCCCGCTGCTCTCGGACTTCTGGCCCCACGGGGAGGTGGCGCGTCAGTACGGCGTCTTCAACGATCGGGCCGGTGTGGCCCGGCGGGGGACCTTCATCATCGACAAGGACGGGGTCGTACGTTTCCGGGTGGTCAACGAGATCCCCGAGGCGCGCGATCAGCAGGAGTACGAACAGGTGCTCGAGGAGATCGGCGCCGTCTGAGGACGCGGAGCGGTGCAGGCAACGTGCCGCTCCGGTCGTGGTCACGTATCGTCGTGGGACCCCGCGCACCCGCCGTTCCCCGGTCCTGGAGGACGATCACGTGACCGATCGCACCTACCCACAGGCGTTCTCGTACGACGATGTGCTGTTGCTCCCGGCCGCCTCGTCGGTGCTGCCCCGGGACGTGGACGTCTCGGCGCGTCTGCACGAGCGCCTGCAGCTGCGCCTCCCCCTGCTGTCCGCCGCGATGGACCGTGTCACCGAGGACCGGATGGCCATCGCGCTGGCGCGACAGGGCGGCCTGGGTGTGATCCACAAGAACGCCTCGATCCAGGCGCAGGCGGACATGGTGGAGCAGGTCAAGCGCTCGGAGTCCGGATTCATCAGCGAGCCGGTGACCCTGCGTCCGGACGACACCGTCGCGCACGCCGAGGAGCTCATGTCCCGTTACCGCGTCAGCGGTTTCCCGGTGATCGACGACGAGCAGCGGCTGCTCGGGATCGTCACCAACCGGGACCTGCGGTTCGGTGTCACGCCCGACAGCCCCGTCAAGCAGTACATGACCTCCGAGCACCTGGTCACCGCCCCGGTCGGCACGACCCTCGAGCAGGCGAGGGATCTGATGCAGGAGCACCGCGTCGAGAAGCTGCCGATCGTCGACCCCGGTGACGGAGACGGGGGTCACGCGCGGCTCGTGGGGCTGTTCACCTTCAAGGACGTCGAGAAGGTCCGCGCCTACCCGAACGCCGCCAAGGACGACCGTGGGCGACTGCTGTGCGCCGCTGCGCTCGGGGTCGGGGCGGAGGGGCTCGAGCGGGCTGCCGCGCTCGTCGAAGCGGATGTCGACCTGCTGGCGGTCGACTCCGCCCACGGCCACAGCAGGGGTGTGCTGGACTTCGCGGGTCAGCTCAAGGACCGTTTCCCCGACGTCCCCCTGATGGTCGGCAACGTCGCGACCGGCGACGGTGCCCGCGCGTGCGCCGATCACGGCGCTGACATCGTCAAGGTCGGTGTCGGCCCCGGTTCGATCTGCACCACGCGGGTCGTCACGGGTGTCGGGGTGCCGCAGTTCACGGCGGTGGTCTCCGCGGTGGAAGCGGCCGACGAGCTCGGTCTGGCGACGGTCGCCGACGGGGGGATCCGCTACTCGGGCGATCTCGTCAAGGCCCTCGCGGGGGGCGCGACCGCCGGCATGGTGGGCAACCTGCTGGCCGGCACCGACGAATCCCCGGGTGAGCTCGTGCTCGTCGGCGGGCGTCGCTACAAGGAGTACCGGGGCATGGGATCCATCGACGCCATGCGCTCGGGATCGGCGGACCGGTACTTCCAGGACGATCGCAAGCGCGAGCCGTCGAAGCTCGTACCTGAGGGTGTCTCCGGACTGCTCCCGTACCGAGGGACCGTGGCGGAGGTCGTCGCCCAGCTCGAAGGAGGTCTGCGTTCCGGCATGGGCTACCTGGGTGCGGCCGATCTCCGAGCGCTCGCCACGAACGCACGGTTCGTCCGCCAGACGAGCGCCGGTTCCCGCGAGTCGCACGTCCACGACATGGATGTGGTCCACGAGGCCCCGAACTACCAGGTCCCCGGTCGGGACTGAGCCCCGCGGCGCCCGAGGCGTTCCCGCGCTCGGGCGATCCCGGTGCGTGCGAGCCGCCAGACCGCGACCATCAGCCAGACCCCGGCGGCGAGGAACACCACCACCGCGATGCCGGCGATCACCGGGTGCTCGACGGCGAACCAGACCATCCCCGCCACGATGCCGTCCTCCAGCAGGCTGATGCCGATGGTGCTGAAGGGTTCCGGCGAGGAGTTGATCGCGGCGCGTGCGGTCGCCTTGGCCGCATGTCCGGCGAACGCCAGCGCGCCCGAACCGACCGCCGCGAGCGTGTGCTGCGCGGTCGTGACCTCGCCGGCCAGCAGGTAGCCGAGGCCGGCCGCGCCGAGCGGTCGGATCGCGGTGTGGGCGACGTCCCAGATGTTGTCGAGGTAGGGGATCTTGTCCGCCACGAACTCGATGAGGTACAGACCGCCCGCGACGGCCAGGACCGCGGGGTTGCCGAGCAGCTCGGGGAGGTCCGCGTCCCCGAACCGTTGGAACAGCCCCAGGAGCAGGACGACCCCGTACAGGTTCAGACCGGACGCCCAGCCCGAACCCGCGATCAGTCCCGCTCCCGCTTCCACCTCAGTCCGCCTCCATGCGGCGGCGCAGGCGGCCGGCCGTCTGGTGGTCCACCAGCTCGTCCAGCTGGTCGGCTCCGACCATCCCTGCCTCGAGCAGGGTGCCCACGACCCACGTGCGGGGCCAGCGGCCGGAGAGGGTGCCCAGGAGCACAGGGATGTCGACCCGAGCCACCGCGTCCGCGCGCACCAGTCGCTCGAGCGCGCGACGCCGGGCCCAGCCGTCCGGGATCGCCCGCAAGACCCGGGCCTGGCGGGCCCCCGGCATCTGTGCGACGTCGTCGATCGCTGCCCCGAACATGCGGAGGGCCACGCCGGCACTCCGGGCCGCGCGCAGCCGCTCCGCGACGTCCGGTTTCGTGTCGACCTCGCCGATCCCGAGCGGTCGCCCCGTGAACCAGGACCGCTCGCCGGCAGGCTCGGCTGGTGGGGGCGCGATCTCCGTCGGATGGTCGGCGGGTACGGCCGTCTCCGCGGCGAGCGGTTCGGCGGGAGCCACCGGCTCGGGGTCCGGTTCTGGCTCGGGCTCTGGTTCTGGCTCTGGTTCTGGCTCGGAGACCGGCTCTGGTTCTGGCTCTGGGTCCGGCTCTGGCTCTGGGTCCGGCTCCGGCTCTCGCTCTGGCTCGGAGACCGCCTCGACGACCGCCGCGCCGGCCTCACGGACCGCGGCCTCTGCGGTCTGTCGACGTCGTTCCGGATCGCCCAACCGGTCCGCGATCTCCGTCAGGTCGGATCCATCCAGCTCGCTCAGCGCATCGACCAACGCGGTGAGCTGGTCGGGGGTGACCTCCCCTCCGGTGGTCGACGACAGGCGTTCGGCGAGCACGGGCGCCGCCCGTTCGGCCACCGCCAGCATGAGCTCGCGCCGTTCGAGTGGCTGCAGCCCGGAGA
>CAZHZQ010000010.1:26340-27671 GCA_964537235.1 uncultured Actinomycetota bacterium
CGTTCGGCCACCGCCAGCATGAGCTCGCGCCGTTCGAGTGGCTGCAGCCCGGAGAGGCGCTGGAGGATCCGTCGGGCGGTGTCAGCCCGGGACAGCACGCCGGCGGAGGAGCTGCGCAGCTCGCGCAACAGGGTCACGAGCTCCTCGAGGGCTTCGGACACGGATCACTCCTGCTGGGCGTCCGCCTCGTCGCCGGTCACGTCGGCCAGCGCCTTGCGCAGGACCGCCGCCAGATCGATCCCGGCCAGGTCCTTGACGACGGGGACGGTCGTGGTCAGCACCTCGGTCACGTCTCGGGTGAGCTTCGACGCCCCGGTGCCTCCGGCACTGTCGCCGTTGCTGATGATGGTCGTCTTCCCGGCCCGCGACAGCGGCTCCGATGCGGCAGCCACCACGTCGGGCAGGACCTTCAGGGCTTCCAGGCTTACGCCGGCCTCGTTGTACTGGCGCAGCGCTTCGGCCAACAGCCGGCGCGCGTCGGCTTCGGCCTCGCCCCGCGCCCGTATGGCATCCGCGTCGGCGACGCCGATCTCGCGCTCGCGGGCGGCTTCGGCCTCACCCTCGAGTTGCAGCGCCTCCGCCGCCTTCTGGCGTCGCACGCGGTCGGCCTCTGCCTCCTGCTGGGCACGGAAGAGCTCGGCCTCGGCACGTCGCTCCTCGGCGAACTTGTCGGCCTCGGCGCGTTCGCGGACGGTCGCGTCGAGCTCGCGCCGCTGGCGCTCGGCCTCCTTCTCGGCGATCTCGATGTCCTGCAGCTTGGACTCGATCTGGCCGGCCTTGGTGGCCCGGGCGCTCGCGACGTCGACCTCCTCCTGGATCGCGGCCTTCTTCAGAGACAGCGCCTTGTCCGCCTCCGCGACGTCCTTCTCGACCGAGATGCGCCGCTGCTCCTTCTCGAGGTGCGCGTCCTCCTCCTCGAGGGTCGCGTCGCGGTCGTTGTTGGCCTGCGCGATGCGCGCGTCGCGGCGTGCCCGCTCGATCTCGGGCACGCCCAGCGCCTCGAGGTAGCCGTTGTCGTCGGTGATCGACTCGAACACGAAGGACAGGAACACGTACCCGAGGGACGCGAGCTCTGGTGCGGCCTTCTCCTTGAGATCCTCGGTGAACCGGGCCTGATCCGTGTACAGCTCGACGACGGACAGTCCGGCGACGATGGTCCGGAGGTGGCCGGCCACGACCTTGGTCAGCGCGTCGCGGATCTGTTCGACGGACATGCCGAGGAAGTTCGAGGCGGCGGTCCGCACCTGTGGGAAGGCCTCGGCGCGCTCGTCGGGGGTCACCGGCACCTTGACCGTGGCGGTGCCGTTGACGTTGACGGGGGTGCGCTGGTC
>CAZHZQ010000011.1:0-27616 GCA_964537235.1 uncultured Actinomycetota bacterium
GCCGCGGCAGGAACCCGGGATCGGCGACGTTGGACCCGATCGGGCGATCGTCGGCAGCCGACGACCGCACCGTGACCACCGCACCGTTGTGCTCCAGGGTGGCCGAACGCACCACCAGGACGTCGCCGCCGGTCGTGGCGGTGTGGCGTCCCCGGCCGGCGGTGAGCCGCTCCAACGACCCTGGTGTCCACCGCCACACGTGGGACTCGATCGGCTCCTCGGCGGCTCGGACGAGGACCGATCCGTCGCCCACGTGGAGGATCTCGGCGATTTGCAGGCCGGCTGGCGTGACCGGCTCGCCGTCGACCGCGAGACGTCGGGTCGTGTCCACGTCGATCGTGCTGACGAGGCGCCCGTCGCCCAGGCGGTCGGGCGATCCGGCGACGAGATCGACCCAGTGCTCGGCCTCGTCCTCCCGCACCGGAGCGGTCGCGCCGGTGTCCGGAGCGACCGTGAACACCCTGGTGACACGCTGATCGCGGGTCTGGACGAGGACGGTCAGGGGCGTACCGCGGCCCCATCGCACCCGTGCCAGGTACGGGTACCGATCGCGGTCCCACCGGACCTCGGTGCGGCCGCCGTGGAGGTCGACGATCCAGAGCGTCACGTCGGCGTTGGCGGTCCCCGCGACCGGGTAGCGGACGGCGCTCGGTTCACGGGCGGGCTCGGCCGGGTCCGCGACGTGCCAGCGGCACACCGACGACTCATCGACCCGGGCCACGGCGAGCCCTCCACCCCCGGGATCCCACCAGTGCCCACGGGTCCGGCCCATCTCCTCGGCGGCGACGAACTCGGCGAGCCCCCAGGTGACGCCCTCCTCGTCCACCAGCGGACGGTCGCCCCCGTCGACCCCGGTGACGCGCAGCGCCCCGTCGGCCACGTACGCGATCCGCGTGCCGGACGGGTCGGGGCGCGGATCCACCACGCCCGGAACGGTCTCGACGATCCGTGGTCCGTCGCCCGACGTCACGTCCAGCGTGTGGAGGCGGCTACCGAGGGCGAAGGCGACCCGGCGGAGGTCACGGTCCCCCGCGTAGGCGACGATCCCCCCGCCGGACTCCCGCAGGCGTTCACGCCGACGTCGTTCCTCGACCGGGAGGTCCGAGCCGGCGGTCGCCAACTGCCCCGGATCCGCGAGGAGACGTTCCCGCCCGCTCTCGACGTCCAGCGCCCACAGGCGGTTGACCGGATCCTCCCCGTGTGCGGACCGCAGGAACAGCACCCGCCGGCCGTCGGGTGAGACCCGGACGTTCCTCGGCGCACCGCGGGTGAAACCCTCCGTGTGGACCCACCGTCGGGGGAAGCTGTCGCTCACGCGACGGACTCCTCGTCCTCGGAGTGCGCCCCGTCCACCGGCTGCTCGCCGGGTTCGGCGACCTCGACGACGACCGGACGGTGGTGACCGGCGGTCCCGACCGGAGGTCCCTCCGGCACCCAGGAGCGCAGCACCGCCAGGGCCCGATCGACGAACACGTAGCTCTTGCGGGTGATCGGGTCCGGGTTCGGGAACGTGTGGCCGGCGCCCTGTCCGGCGGTCCCGAACGCGTCCTGCAGGACCTCGCTCAGCCGGGTGACGTTGGGACCACCCGGGGGCTCGTTCAGGTCCGCCCCGAGCACCACGGGCACGTCGAGCTTCGCCAGTACCTGCTCCAGCTCCTCGCGGTGTGCCGTGCGGGTGTCCGGGTTGAGCCCGAACTGCACCGCGAAGACCGCCGTCCGCATGCTCCCGACACCGATGATCGCCTGGGCGACGGTGCGCTCCGGGCTCCCGTCGTGGGGCGTGAGGTCGTGGTGGGTCGTGGTGATGACCCGTACGCGCTCGCCGGTGAGCACCGCGACGCCCAGTCGACGGCCCCCGGCCCGCACCGCGACGCGCAATCCGGCGTGCCGCGAGAGCCGGTGGAGGTGCAGCCGGGGAGACGCCTCGGCCAGCAGTACGACATCGGGTTCGACATCGGCGAGGACCTGCCCGATCGCGTCACGCTCGTGTCCACCGCTGACGTTGTAGGCGACCAGTCGGATCATCGCTCGTCCATCCGCCCCGTCTCGTCCCCGGTCCTGACCACCGTGCCGGCGTCTCCCTCGACCGCGGGGACCGCAGCGTCCAGGGACGCGATCACCGCCCGCATCCCCGCCTCGGCCGCACGGACCGCCGCGGCGACCTTGGGGCGCATCGTCCCCTCCTCCAACCGACCCAACAGGATCCTCGCATCCCCGGTGGTCAGCTCGTCCAGCGGTTTCTCGTCCGGCGTGCCGTGGTCGAGCATGACGTTGGGCACATCGGTGAGCACCACCAGCGCGTCCGCCCCGAGGTCGGCCGCGACCAACGCGCTGGACAGGTCCTTGTCGATCACGGCCTCCACACCGATCAGGCGGTTGTGGCGCCGGACGACCGGAACGCCGCCGCCGCCCGCACAGATCGGGACGATCCCGTCGGCGACCATGGCGCGCAGGGCCCGCCGCTCGATGAGGTGGATCGGATCGGGACTCGGAACGAGCCGGCGCCATCCTCCGTCGGTGCGCCGGTACGGGTGACCGTCGTCGGGTCGCTCCGTGAGCGTCGGACCGACGGGCTTCGACGGCGCGGCGAACGCCGGATCGTCCTCGTCGACCTCGACCTCGGTGACGATGGTGACCACGTCGGTGTGATCGCCCCGCGAGACCAGCTCGTCCTCGATGTCGCGCTGGAGGAGGTAGCCCAGCTGGGCCTGGGTCATCGCGACCAGGACGTCGAGCGGCTCCGGAGCGTCGCGCCCCGCGCCCCGTGCTTCCTGGTCGAGCAGCAGCTCGCCGACCTGCGGTCCGTTGCCGTGGGTGATGATGACCTCGTGACCCGCCGTGATGAGCTCGGCCAGCTGCCGCGCCGCCGGACCCACACCCCCGGTGTGCGACAACCCCTCGAGCGCGTGTCCGCCGAGCGCGACCACGACCCTCATGCGCGGTCACGTCGCTCGTGCGCGAGCAGCGCGGCTCCGACCGCCCCGGCGTCGTCACCCAGCGACGCCCTCACCAGCTCCGGGACCGGTCGGTGCTCCGCCCCCAGCAGGCGCCGCGACAGCACCTCGAACGCCGCGGGCAGCATGATCGGCGAGGCCGTGGTGGCTGCCCCGCCCCCGACCACGACCAGCTCCGGATCCAGGATGTTGACGATCCCCGTCAGGCCGACGCCCAGCCAGTAGCCGGCCTCACGGAGGACGTCGAGCGCCAGTTCGTCGCCGTCCAGTGCCGCGAGCGTCACCGCCTTGCCGTCCACGACATCGACGTCGCGCAGACCGCCGGCATCGTCGGTCTCCGCCAGCCGTTCCTGCGCCACGAGGCCGATCGCGGACCCCGACGCGTACGCCTCGAGGCACCCGCGGTTGCCGCACGGGCACTCCCGGCCGCCGTCGGCGACGATCACGTGGCCGAGCTCGCCCGCCATCCCGGTCGTCCCGTCGACGAGCCGGCCGTCGACCACGACCGCTCCGCCGACCCCGGTGCCGAGCGTCACCATCACGACATCGCGAGCACCGCGTGCGACACCGGCCCGCAGCTCGCCGTGCAGCGCGACCGTGGCGTCGTTGGCCACCGTGACCGGGACGCCCAGCGCCGCGACCAGCCGATCCTGGAGCGGCAGGTTCGCGACACCGAGGTTCGGTCCGTACCGGACCACTCCGTCGTGGTCCACGATGCCGGCGATCCCGGCGCCGACCGGGACCTGGTCGTCGAACCCACGGACGAGATCGGTCACCGCGTCCACCAGGGCTTCCGGATCGCCGGTCGGCGAGGTCCGCCGCTCACGCCCGAGGACGCGGCCGTCCCGGGCCACGGCCAACGCCAGGAGCTTGGTTCCGCCCACGTCGACCCCGACGGCGACGAGGTCGCTGCCCGTGGCCTCGGCGTTCACTCGTCGAGGTCGATCCGCTGGAGGCCCTCGTCACCCTCGAACCCGGTGGCCTGCGCGTCCACGAACGCCTTCGCGGCCAGCGTCAGGTGTCGTGCCGCCTCGGTCAGGTGCTCGACGAGCTCCGGACGCACGTCGTCCACCGCCCGGAGCATGGCACAGATCGGGCACACCTGACACACGTCTGTGGGCGCGTCGGCGCGGTGTCGGTGCGGTGGGTCATCGGCGTCGTGGGCGTGACGCTGCTGGCCGGGATCGCCTCCCCGTTGGGGATCGTCCCCATCCGCACCGCCGACACCGCCGCCCTCGCCCGGTCCGTCGGATGCCCACCAGGGTCGACCGCTCATACGCCCCCCTCCGCGCGTGACCGCCCCGCCCCCGACGCCGCCGGCTCCGGCTCCGGAGCGGCGAACCGGATCCGGAGCATCCCGTCGTTCAGGCCGGCCCCGGCCACCTCGTGGCGCCGTACCACCGCCGGCAGGGGCACGGTCCGTTTCACCGTGCCGACCTTGACGTGCAGGTCGTGCCCGCGCCGGTGCAGGGAGACGTCGTCCTTGGCGGCGAACGGCAACGTGATCGACAGGACGTAGGTGTCGCCGTCACGGTCCAGGTCGATCGGACGCCCGCGCTGCAGGACCGCGGTCTCGTCGCGGTCGGCGTAGATCGACGCCGCCAGCTCCTCGAGGTCGGCCATGCCCACGATCTCGTCCCCGAACAGCCGGGCCGTGAGCACCGGGGTCGGGGCGAAGGACCCCTCGACCGTGTCGAGGTGCTCGCGCTGGCGTTCCTTCCAGCCCGAGAGGTACGGGTCGGACACCTCGTCGGGGAGCAACCGGTTGACGACCACGGCGTCGACGGCGTAGCCGAACAGGCCCATGGACGTCGCGGTGCGGATCGCCTCGCTGATCACCATCCGTTCGGGGTTCATCACCAACCGGACGCTCGTCGTGTCGGCGTCCTGCAGGATCCCGTGGACCGCCACCAGCTCGCGGTTCAGCCGCTGCAACGCGCCGAACACCCCGTCCTCGGGGACCGGCATCGTGCTGACACGGGAGACCACGGGACGGACGGCACGAGCGACCTGACGACCCGGCCCGGCGATGCGGTCGATGTACCAACGCAACGCATCGGGCAGCGACAGCAACCGCAGGGTCTCCGCGGTCGGGGCGCAGTCGACGATGATCACGTCGTGGTCGCCCGAGGAGATCTGGCCGCGCAGGTCGATCAGGCTGAACAGCTCGTCCAGGCCCGGGATCAGCGCCAGCTCCTCGGCCTGTACCCCCCGGAGTCCGCCCCAGGACAGCAGCTCCACGAGGTAGTCCCGGACCTCGCGCCAGTGCTGTTCGAGCCGGACCTGCGCGTCGATCTGCTGGCCCACGAGCCGCTCGGCCACCGGCGTCGGGCGGTCCCCGAGCGGCAGGTCGAAGACGTCCGCCAGCGAGTGGGCCGGATCGGTGGACGTCACCAGCACCCGCTCACCGCGGGCGGCCGCACGAACGGCGGTCGCGGCGGCGACGGTCGTCTTGCCGACGCCGCCCTTCCCGGTGAAGAGGAGGACTCGGGTCATCATCTGGCGACTACCGCTCCCGCTACTTGAGTCGCTTGCATCCGGCGAGGCTAGCGCAGCCCCTGTGCCTCCCGACCGTGCCTCAGGGGCTGGTCGTCGCGGCCGCGTCCGCGGCGGGAGTCACCGGCGGGAACACCCCCGGTGAGGGCGATGTCGTCGGACCGGGCTCGCTCGGCGTCTCCGTGACGGTGACCGTCTCGATGGGCGCCGGGACGTCGGGCTGCTGCTCGACCCCGGTGGTCTCGTCACCCAGCTGACCGACCCGCAGCAGACCGGGGATGAACGACACGAGGAGCAGTCCCACGACGCCGACGATCAGCCACACCAGCACGCGAGGGGTGAGCACCTCCTGCTGGCCGCCCGGGAGCGCCAACCCGTCGTAGATGCTGCCGGCCCACACGATCGCCGCACCCAGCAGGAGCGGGACCGCCGGCAGGAGCGACTGCCCACTGGCGGCCGCACTGCGCAGCAGCAGGTAGCCGCCCACGAGGCAGAACAGGAAGAGCGCCGCCCGGATGGCCCCCTGTGCCGTCCTCCCCAGCAAGATGTGTCCCGCCCCGGGCAGGATCCCCGAGGCGAGGACGACCGTCCCCGGTTCCACGTCGGCGAGGGGCGCCTCCTCCTCGGCCCCCAGGGTCCGACCGAACGCCGCCCCGCAGACCGTGCACGCGCCCGCCCCGAGCGGGTTCCACTCACCGCACACGGCGCAGCGCCACTCGAGCTCGCCGTCACGGGTGCGGAACCGTCCCCGGCCGGACCGCACCTGACCCTCCGTGCCCGCTGTGCGGTCTGTGCCCTCGGCGTCCTCCACATCCGGGGGCGGCGCGGCCTGGGTGGGGCCCTGTTCCGGTTCCTGGTCCTGTTCCTGGTCCTGTTCCGGTTCCTGGTCCTGTTCCGGTTCCTCCGGTCGCGGCCGCAGATCGGCGAAGCACTGGCTGCACCAGTCCGCGCCGTCGGGGTTGTGCGCATCGCAGCGGGGACACCTCACGGGTGCAGGCCGATGCGGTCGCGAACCTCGGACTGCACGACGTCCTTGAGACCCCAGGCACCTCGCCGGATCGCCCGCCGGTAGGTGTCGGCCGTCCGGGCGCCGCCGCGCTGCACGTCGGCCTTGGTGAGGTGGTGGACGACGGTGCCGCCGGAACCCTCCTCGAGCCACCACTCCGCCGCGCCCTCCAGGTCGCCGTGCAGGTCGTAGAACAGCCCCTTCCCCGGGCGGAAGCGGTAGGGACGTGCGGTCAGCCGCACCGCCCGACGCCAGAACCGACGGTCGGTCAACCGGAACCGGAACTCGGTCTCCCCCGGCTCCGGGGGGCGCCCCTCGAGACCGCCCGGCTTCCGAGGCGGGCCGGTGGTCGCCTCGTGGTCCCAGGTGGGACCGGCCATCCGCTCGTGGTCCATGCGGAACCCGGTCCACCAGGACGGGTAGCTCGAGACGTCGAGCAACCGTGCGTACACCAGGTCGCGGGGCGCACGCACGAAGGCTTCGTGGTCGATGTCGAGCCGGGTCATCTCGGAGGTGAGGGTACTCACCGCCACAGACCCGTCACAGACCCGTCACAGACCCGCCACGCCACCGTTCACCCGGGGGCGCTCACCCGGAGGCGCGACACGCTCGATGACGTTGCCGTGCCGACCTCCGGTTCGCATCGGGGCGTCGGACCAGCCACCCTCGCCGCGTGGAACACGACCCTGCGCCGCCGACGGGCGGTGCCCTCGACGGCATCGCCGGCGTGCTGCGGCGATCTCCGGTCACGGCCGCGATCGCCGCCGTCAACGTGGTCGTGTTCCTGGTGGTCGAGGCGGCGGGCGGCAGCACGGACCTGGGCGTGCTGGTCGCGTTCGGCGCTCAGGCCACGCCCCTGCTCGAGGAGGGCGACATCTGGCGGATGTTCACCTCGACGTTCCTCCACATCGGCCTGCTGCACATCGTCGCCAACATGTGGGCGCTGGTGATCTTCGGTCCGCTGCTCGAGCGCAGCGTCGGGCGCGTGCGCTACGCCGCCCTGTACATCGCCAGCGGGCTCGCGGGATCAGCGGCCACCGCGTTCTTCGTGTCCCCCAACAGCGTGAGCGCCGGCGCATCCGGGGCGATCTTCGGGCTCCTCGGCGCCTTCGGGGTGCTCGGTTACCGCCTGCGGGACACCCCGGTCGGGTCGACCTGGACCCGCCATGCGCTGGTCCTGATCGCGATCAACGTCGCGCTGGGGCTGACCGTGCCCGCGATCGGGCTGGAGGCTCATATCGGCGGGTTGCTGGCCGGGGCGGCCGTCACCGCCGTCGAGACCTGGGGTGGGATCCCCGCCCGGCGGCGACGGACGGGATCGACGCGCTTCGCCGGTGCCGCCGCCGCGGTGCTCGTCGCGGTCGTCAGCGTCGGGTCGGTCGCGGTCTCGATCGTCCCCTGACCGAACGTCCGGGAGGGCTCCGCCCCGGCGACATCGAAGGGTGTGCCCGGAGGCGACCGTGAGGTGGCGAGGTGGTGGGCACGACGACGCTCGAACGCATCCTCGCCGCCACCGTCTCGCTGCTTCTCGTGGTCCAGATCGCCGTGGTGGTGTCCCGCCACGAACCGGACGGACGACCCGACTCGATCGCGATCGACGAACCCGAGCCGACACCGACCCCCACTCGTCGCGCGGAGGCCGTACCCACCTCACCCGCCACGGTGCCGCCGCCGGACGCCGACACCGCCGACGCCGCCGACACCGCCGAGACCACGCCCGCCGAGGCCCAGGACACGGCGGTCCGGACGTTGGATCCCGGCGCCGGAGAGGACGACGGTCCTCCCCCGCGTGTGGAGCCACCGCCACCGCCGCCACCCCCACCCGAGCAGGACCCGCCACCACGGGATCCTGCCGGGGAACGGTTCGCCCGGGACTTCCCGGACCAGGAGGCCGCCGGGCAGGACCCGCGCCAGCCCGCGACCACCCGGTGGGCCGTCCTGATCGGGATCAACGACTACTTCGGGCCGACCCGGGACAACGTCGGGTCCCGGCAGGACGCCGAGGACCTGTACCGCCACCTGACGCACCTCGGATGGCGCAGCGACCACATCGTCCTGCTCACGGACCGCGACGCGACACGGGAACGGGTCGAGCAGTCGATCGCGTGGTTGGCCCGCAAGACGAACGGTGACTCCGTCGCGGTGTTCCACTACAGCGGTCACACGAAGCAGTGGTTCGGCTGGGACCCGGACCGGGACGGAGAGGTCCCCGACGAGGCGCTGTGGCCCGCCGACAACGACCGGATGACCGACCGTGAGCTCACCGATCGGCTGGCGCACGTCGGCGCCGGTCGGATGTGGATCGACATCGGGGCGTGTGAGGCCGCCGGGTACGCCGATCCCGGGATGCTGCGGGACGGCCGCGTCCTGACGTTCTCGTCGAAGGAGTCGGAGAAGTCCTACGAGGACCCGAGCGCCAGCAACTCCGTCTGGGGGTACTACCTGGTCGAGCGCGGCCTGCTCGCGGGCGGGGCCGACGCCGACGGGGACGGGGACGTCACCGTCCAGGAGGCGTTCGACTTCGCGGCGCCCCGCGCGGCCCAGCGCACGGCCAACGGCCGCAACGGTCCCCAGCATCCGGTGATCCAGGATCAGGCCGGGACGTTCTCGCTGCGCATCCCGCCCCCACCTCCTCCCCCGGCGGAGGACGAGCCGAGCGAGGATGACGGTGGCGAGGACGACGGTGAGGACGACGACGGCTGCGCTCTGCCGATCTGCACCCTCGACCGTCGCGGCACGGCGGAGCGCTCGCTCAGGCGGTGACCCGCTCCACGAAGGCGAGGACCCGTTCCTGGATGAGTTCCGCGTCGTGGTCGAGGGTCGCGACGTGGTACGACCGCTCGAGACGGACGTGCTCGACGTCGTCGGTGCCCAGGTGCTCGAGGATCGCGTCCGCGTTCTCCGGCGGGACCGTGTGGTCCTGGTCGGCCTGCAGGATCAGCGCGGGGACGTCGACCGCGGCGAGGCGGCGGCGGATCCGCGGGTACTCCCGCTGGACCGAGTAGCCGGCCTTCGCGGGGGTGATCGTGTACGCGCGCTCGTCGGCACCGGGCTTGGCGATGTCGTTGCTGGGGAGGCCGGCGATGTCGCGGGGCGCGGCCGGGACGATGTACTGGAGGAGCCAGTTGAGCCGAGCGAGCGCGCTGTCCGGGTCGAGCACCGGGGCGTTGATCGTGGCGACGCCGGCGATCCGGTGCTCGTGGTCGCCGTGAGCGCGCCGAGCGGTCTCGTCCAGCACGATCGTCCCACCCATCGACAGGCCCACGAGGACGATCCGTTCCGTCCGCCCGTGCAGGTCGTCGACGAGCCGGCTGACCGCACCGCGCCAGTCCGCGTAGCGGTAGCGCGCCATGTCCCGCCAGTGCGTGCCGTGGCCCGGCAGGCGCGGCACCTCGACCGTGTAGCCCTCCTCGGCCACGGCCTCGCCGAGCGGCCGGGTGGAGATCGGGTTGCCCGTGAACCCGTGCACCACGACCACACCGACGCGCGCGTTGCTGCCCTGCCCGTCGGCGGACCATCCCTGCGCACCTTCGAGCACCGGGTAGCGGTCGGACATGCGGAACCCTGTCGTCGTCGCGGAGGCGTCGGGAACCTACCGGGCGACGTGACGGGCACGTGGCACGCGACGTTCCGGGCGGCGTTCCGGGGCCGTCGCCGGCGACTGCGAACCGCAGCGATCCGAGCGTAGGCTGCCGCTGCCCGACGAGCCCGGGAGCCATGGACCTCCGTCGACGTCAGCAGGTCGCCCTCGCGGCGGTCGCCACCGCCGCGACCGGCGTGCTGCTCGTCGTGGAGGCGTTCCGGGCCTTCGCACCCTCGATCCTGTTCGTCTACGCCGATGCCGGATCGACCCCTGCGGAACAGATGGGCCTGTTCGCGCTGATCCCGTTCGCCGCGGCGTTCCTCGTCCCTCCGGTCGCCCGTCGGGTCGGCGTCTGCCGGGTGGCCCTCGCGGCAGCGACGTTGCTCGTCCTCGCACGGATCCTCCTCCAGGCCACCTCCGGCGGTGGCCCGCAGCTGATCGCGGCGACCGTGATGACGTTCGCGGCCTTCACGTGGCTGGTCACGGTCGCCGGCGGAGCGCTCCCACGCCGGGCGGCGGCGTTCGGCTTCGTTGCCGGCCTCGGCCTTGACGTGGCGCTGCAGGGGGGACTGCGCACGGTCGGGCTGGTCTGGCAACCGGGCGTGGTCGGGTGGACCGGCACCTTCGTCGTGCTCGCGGTGTTCTCGGTCGGGACGTGGGGCGCCAGGCAGATCGCACCGTCGTCGGGTCCGGCCTGGCCGTGGGTGGCGATCGGACCGGTCCTCGCGCTGCACGCCATCGTCGGGACACACGGGCGTCTGGCGTCGGTCACCGATCTCACCCCGATCGCGGTGCTGGTGGTGCTGGGCGGGGCGCACGTGCTCGCCGTGGCCGCGGTCCTGCTGGTCCGTCGGGAGCCGTCTCGTCTCGGCGGCGTGGTCACCGCGGGTCTGGTGCTCCTCGGCCTGTACGCGACGGTCGCCCCACCGATGGCGTTCGACACCACGCCGGTGATGGCCGGCGGGCAAGCGCTGTTGACCGTCGGACTGGGGTTGACCGTGGCGACCGTGGGGTGGGCGGCGGGGCGGCGTGGACCGCTCGGTCGCGGGTTCGCCGCGGCCGGGGGTCTGCTGCTGATGTTCGTGGTCGTGTTCGGCTACTACGCCGGCTACGACATCCGACTGCCTTTCGACGGGACGGTCCTCCTGTGGGTGGGGGCCGGAGCCGTCGCGCTGCTGGCGATCGCCCCGCGACCCTCGGGCCCGGTCCCCGGTGGGGGGTGGTTCGGCCCCGCCCTGACCGTCGCGGTGGCCGTGGCCGTCCTCGTGGCCACCGCCGCCGTCGCGAGCCAGGACGTCCCCACGACGACCGTCCGGGGCGACGGCTACCCCGTTCGGGTGATGACCTACAACGTGAGGATGGGCTACGACATCGACGGGGCGGTCAGCCTCGAGCGGCTCGCCGAGGTGATCCGCTCGCAGGAGCCCGACATCGTGGCGCTGAACGAGATCGACCGCGGCTGGCTGACCACGGGTTCGATCGACGTGCTCCCCGTCCTGGCCGATGCGGTGGGGTTGCCCTACGTGTTCGCCCCGGCGGCCGACGAGGTCTGGGGCAACGCGCTGCTCAGTCGCCATCCGATCAGCGACGCCCGGGTGGACCCGCTGTTCCGGGGGGACACCGCGATGCGCCGCAGCGCGCTGTCCGCCGTGGTCGACATCGGCCGGGCGGACGGCCGGGGAGATGGTGACCGCTCTCTCGGCGTGGTCGTCACCCACCTGCATCACGTCGGGGACGAGCCCGAGCCACGCCTGCGTCAGGCGGAACGGGTCGCGACGATCGCCCGGGAGCTGCGGGTCTCCGGCTTCCCCGTCGTCGTGATGGGCGACATGAACGCTGAACCCGGGGCCGAGGAGATGCGCCCGCTGGAGGACACGCTCACCAACGTCACGGTCCCGGTCGGCCCGCCCGATCACCATGGGGAGGACGACGCTCGCACCCCGACGTTCCCGTCGTCCGATCCCGTGGAGGCGATCGACCACATCTACGTCTCGTCGCCGCTGACGGCTTCGGACCTCGTGGTCCCCGAGAGCACCGCCTCGGACCACCTGGGTGTCGCCGTCACGATCGATCTGCAGGGCTGACCGGACCTGCGGCGATCTGCCGGAGAAGTCCCCGGAACCGCTCCGCGATCGTCTCCCAGGACCAGCGACGCTCGACCCAGCCCCGGCCGGCGAGCCCCATACCCCGTCGACGGACCGGGTCCTCCAGCAGCTTCCCGGTCGCCTGGGCGACCGCCAACGGATCACGACCGTCCACCACGAACCCCGTCTCGCCGTCCCGCACCGCCTCGGGCGCGCCCCCCGAACGTCCGGCCACGACCGGCACACCGCACGCCTGGGCCTCGAGATACACGATCCCGAGCCCCTCGACGTCCGTCCCGAACCAGCGCGTGCGACACGGCATCGCGAAGACGTCCAGCGCCCCGTACGCCTGCGCCAGCAGGTCCGGCTCCACCTCGCCCGTCAGCACAACCTGCGCCCCGGGTCCGAGCTGCTGGACACGGTCGCGCAGCCGATCCTCCGACGGCCCCGTCCCCACCAACGTGAGCCACGCCTCGGGGAAGCGGCGGCGGACCACCGGCCACGCATCCAGCAGGACGTCCTGACCCTTGCGCGGCACGAGCCGGGAGATGCACCCGACCAACGGCGCATCGGGAGGGATCGCCCACCGGGTGCGGAAGGCGTCGCCGTCGAGATCGGGCGTGAACGCGTCGACGTCGACGCCGGGCGGCAGACGGGTCACGCGCCCCTCGGGCAGGTGCCGCGACAGGGCCTGTTCGGTGTGATCGCTGATCGTGGTCACCGCATCGAGGTCGCGCAGGGCACGACGCACGAGCCATCCCAGTCCCACCGACGCCATGCCCGCCTCGTGCCCGTGGGTGAGCGCGACCACCGGGACCGCGGGATCGCGGTGCAGCGCGGGCACGAGCTCGCCCAGCGGCCACGACGCCCCGAGCACCACCACCTCCGGACGGTGCTCGGCCGCGGCCTCCCGCACGGCCTGCAGGGTCGCCGGCGTCGGCAGGACCCGGTCGGCGATCCGCCGGACCTCGTAGGTCCGCTGCGCGTCGTGCTCCGCGCTGTGGTGAGGTCCGAGGACGAGCGCGGTCTCCGGCCAGGTGCGTTGCAGCAGCGCCCCGACGAAGCGCTCGATCCCGCCGCTGCGGGGCGGCAGATCGTTGGTGAGCCACAGGACGCGCATCGCTCAGGGCTCCCCGATCCGCGGGTGGCGCAACGGCGCGAGCCGGTCGCGGAGCTCGCCCAGCGACGGCAGCGGCAGGTCGTTGCGCTCGGCGTGGGCCACCGCCGCGCGGATCCGCTCGGCGGGTGGCGGGTGCGTCCCCCACAGCGCCCGCGACCAGGACGGAGGTCTGGGGTCCGCGAGGTCCTGTACGACGAAACCCCGGTGCACCGCGATCGCCACCGCCGGGTCGCGCGACAGTTCGAGCGCGCGGTGGTCGGCGGCGGCCTCGGCACGCCGCGACACCGCGTTGGCGACGGGCAGACCGACCGTGGTCGCGACCGCCGCGAACGCGACCGCGACGGCGACCAGCCGGGGATCGGCTCGACCTCGGGGCGCGAACCACGACGTCACCCGGTCGGACCGCAGCACCGCCCCCAGCGCGAAGGCGGCGGGCAGCATGCCCGTCGCCGTCAGGAGCACTCCCCGCGCGACGTCGCGGTGCTCGCGGTGCCCGATCTCGTGGGCCACCACCCACGCGACCCGGTCCGGTGCGAGCTCCAGCAGCGTGTCGAACAGCACGACGCGTCGGGACGGACCCAACCCGCTGACGTACGCGTTGGCCTTGGTGGTGCGACGGCTCGCGTCCCCCACGAGCAGGGGGACGTCACCGAGACCCGCACGTTCGAGCACGGGCGCGACCGCCTCGCGCACCGGCCCGTCCGACAGGGGGCGGGTCGGCAGCCACAGCGGCTCGAACACCAGTGGACCGAGCAGGACCACCCCCGCGGTCGCCGCGGTCGCCGCCCAGACAAGGATCCACCGCCAGTCGTCCCTCCGCGACAGCAACCACACGAACCCCGCGGCCGCCGCTCCCGTGAGCAGCCAGCCGGTCCCACTCGCGAGCACCCAGTCGCGCAGCCACCCGAGAGGTCCGCTCGTCCGGAACCCGAACCGGCCGTCCTGCACGTACCCGAACCCGACGGCGACCGGCAGCCGGGCCACGTCGACGGCGACGGCGAGCGCGACCGCGACCAGCGCGCCCCGTGCCGGCCAGCGGCGTTCGCGGTCACCGGCCAGCCGGACGATCAGCCGCCGCCCCCACGGTGTCACCACCGCCACCAGGGGCACAGCGACGGTCAGCGACAGGCTCACCAACGCCCCGATCCGTCGCGGGCGCACGTACGCGTGGACGACGGCGAGCACGTCGGCACCGAACCGGTCCAGGTCCGTCACCACCCCGGTGACGGGCGGCGCGGTCGGACGCCAGAACGTGGCGAGGACCCCGGCCGCGGCCAGGCCGAGGGCCACCGCCGCGTGGACGTGACGGCTCATCGGGCGGACGTCGTCATCGCGACCTCATCCCGACGGCGAGGCCGTGGGATCGTCGCGGGAGCTCCACGCGTCCGTCGCCGCAGCCACGGACTCGTTGACCTCGCGCGCTGCGGCATCGCGTTCCTCGCGCGCCTCGGCGATCGCCTCTTGACCGGACGCCAGCTCCCCCAGCAGCGGCTGGACCGCCAGCTCGTAGGCGTCGGCCGCCTCCTGGGAGGTCCGGTAGAACCACCGCTGCTCCACGAAGCGTGCCGTCCGGTCGTGCAGGTCCGTGTACGTCGGCCAGTGCCGCACCAGTGCCCGGGCCAGACGATCGGCGGTCTCCGCGTAGGACCGGGTCCGGACCAGGACCTCGTCCTCGGCATCGAGGTAGTCGCGCAGCCACGGCTCGGAGTGCGCCTCGTCACGGACCCGATCGAGCACGACGCGCGCCTCGTCCACGGCGCTGGCCAGGTCGACGAGGCCCTCGCGAAGTTGCTCCGACGACGCCGCCCCCCAAGCCGCGGAGACGCGCGGCCAGGAGTCCTTCGCGTCATCGACCCGTCCGGGATCACGCAGACCCGACACGATGCCGTCGAGCTGTCTGACCGCCTCGACCGCGGATGCCAGCCCGCGGTCCGCCGTCCGCTGCGCCTCCGCCACGTCGGCCATCCGCCGGTGGAGCTCCTGGACCGTCTCCGGGTCGACGGACGGCGACGGCTCCGCAGGGGCGGACGCGCAGGCCGCCGAGACGGCAGCCAGCACGAGCAGCGGGAGGAGGCGGAGACGGAGCATCGACGCCCCCGATGGTACGGGGCAGGTGATCGGGCGACGGTTACGCGCGATCGACCCAGCCCAGGTCGCGGGCCGCCTTGCTGGAGGCCGCCAGCTCACCATCGTCACGATCCAGGGCCCACGTCGCGCTGCGGGTCTTGTTGCGGTAGCGGTAGCGGACGTTGATGCTCCACCGACCGTTGGCCCGTCGCTTGACCGACCAGTCGGCGTCCTCCTCCGGTTCCAGGTGCCGTCGGCGCAGGTTCGCCGCCACGGCCTCGCCGAGGGGTGCGCCGGAGCGACCTTTCCGCGGACGTTCGAGGTGCATCGCCTGCGCTTCCTGGAGGATCTGGGCGCGTTCGGTGAGGATCGGCGGGAGCCAGCGTTCGACCCATGCGACGTCGGTTCCTGCCTCCTCGGCGACGGACGCGGGGCGGCGCCCCGCCCGGAGCCGGGCCTGGATCTGTGCGGGGCTCAGCTCGCTGTCGCGCCCCGTGGGCAGGTCGGGTCGGGAGGCGGCGCCCGACGCCGTGTCCGACTCCTCCCCGGGTCCGCGATCGTCGGCCTCCTCAGCCTCCTCGGCCTCTTCGGGTTCGTCGGTGTCCTCTGGCTCCTCGGCAGCCTCGGGCTCGTCGCGCTCCCGTGGTCCCCCGACGTCCGCGGCCCCGCCAACCGCCTCGTCCCGTTCGTCCGCCGCGCGCGTCTCGTCCGGTCGCTCGGCTGGCTCCGCCGGCTCCTGCGGCGCTTCGATCAGACGGAAGGCGGGTGAAGGCTCGTCCTCCGGCCCGGGGCCGGGTGGCAGCTGCGACGTCGGCGGTCGTGCCGTGACCGACCCGTCTGGCGGTCCGTGGTCGTCGACGGGCTCCGGCGGCGGCGCTCCAGCGACCTCTGTCCCGGGCCGCTCGTCCGGTGCGGGCCGCTCGTCCGTCCCGGGGCGCTCGTCCGTCCCGGGGCGCTCGTCCGGTGCGGGCGTGCCCCGGTCGAGGACGATCCCGAGGTGTTCCTCGAGTCGCTCGTAGGGGATCCCCACGTCCATACCCGCCTGAGCCCGCAGATCGCGCAGCTCATCGAGCGTGAGCAACAGATCCCCGTCCACGACGAGGCGGTACCGACCCTGCTCACCCTCGGGATCGAGATCGAGCACGAGGTGACGCAGGTCGGACGTGTAGCCGATGAGGTGGAGTTCGATCACACGTCGCGCCCCGGCGGATCCGTCGGCCCGACGCCTCGTGCCCCGCCCGTCCGCCGTGGGCGAGACTGCGCGGGCCGTTACGAGGCGGGACGGTAGCGCACGAGCGGCACCAGACCTGCACGCTGCAGCCGTCCGACGGCCTCGCGCTCCTCCGCATCGAGCTCCACCGTGCCCGGGGGACGCGACAGCACGGCCGTCACGAGACAGTCGTCGCACGCCGCCGTCCCCCGTGCGCAGCACGTCGAGCACTCGATCGTCACGCTGCCTCTCGGCAGCACGCCCGACGGACCGTCCACTCCGCCGTCGCCTCCGCCGTCTCCCATCCCGTCCGTGACCTCGTGCACCCGCGTCTCCTCGTACGTCGACTCGTGCCGGACGCTACGTGGCCCCTGTGACATCTACGGTCTCCCGTGCGACGCCGCCTCACCGGAGGTGCGCGACGAACGCCCTGGTCCCGACCACGTCCGCACCCCGACCGCGGACCCGGTCCTGCAGCTCACGGTCATCGGTGACGACGAGCACCGGTTCGTCCTCGGGCAGGCCGTCGACCATGGCGACGATCCGGTCGTCGGCGGTCCCGTCGGCGGTGAACACGGCGCTGGCCTCCCGGCGCCTGGCGCCGCGCGAGCGTGTGGCAGCATCACCGTCGAACACCACGACGCAGCGGACGCCCCGTCGTCGCTCCAGCTGCCCGGCCCGGGTCAGCAGCCACCGCCGCTGCTGTTCGAGGTCGAGGTGGTCCCGGTGCTGCTTGGTGATGTTGTACCCGTCGACGACCACCCGCCGTCCACGCGTGAGCAGCGCGTCCACCGCGTCCGCGGTGTCCGGCCGGATGCCCCCGGGGAGCGTGCTCGGCCGACCGGGTTCCGCCGACCGACCCTCGCGGCGATCCTCGAGGTGGGCCTCGATCTGCTCCTGGGCTTCCGCCTCCGCGTCGCGCCGTCGTTCCTGACGTAGACGTCGTCGTTCCTCACGCTGCTGCTTGCGGCGCCGGTGGGTACGCAGCTCCTCGCGCAGCTCGTACACCTGCGCGTCGTGACGTCGTTGGAGCCGCTCGAGTGCCTGCTCACGCTCGTCGGCTGCCTCGTCCAGCCGCTCCGCCAACCGATCGCGGTCGGCGCGCACCCGGGCGAGCTCCTCCTCCAGCTCGTCGAACCGCTCCTGCTCGGTGCGCAGCCGCGCCTCGAGTCCTTCGGCCCGCCGCCGCGCGTCGTCGCGTTCGTCCTTCAGATCCCGGGCACGTTCCTTGAGGCGGTGGACGCGCTCGTCGTCACCACGGTCGTCCGCCCCGCCGTCCCCACCCCCGTCGTCCGCTCCCTCGGAAGTGGACGTCGGGGCCGCCAGGGCCGCATCCGAGAGCAGCTCCGAGAGCTCGACGCCCGGATCCGTGTGCACTCGGTCGACGGTCGCACGCCACAGCGGTCCCCCCTCGGCCAGGAGCCTCACCAGATCACGGCGGGAGCGCCCTCCGGCGAGCTTCGACACCGGAACGGCACGCAGTCGTTCGATACGCGGCGTGAGCAGGTGCACGTCGAGGTCCTTCATGGCCTCGCGGGCGTGACGCAGCAGCACCGTCCAGTGAGCCCGGTCCAGACGCTGCAGATGCTCGGCGTCGGGGACCGGAGTGGGGTCGTCGTCGACCGCGTCGGGCACCGCTCAGTTCGTGGAGATCACGACACCGAGGTGCTGCAACCGCTCGAGGAGCTCGCCCGCATCCTGTCCTTCGAGCGCGGCGATCGCATCCAGATCCTCGTTGCGCACGAACAGCAGGTGCTCATCGACGCCGCGGCGGGACTGGATGTACGTGAGGTACTCCACCGCAGGCTTGAACCCCTCGTTGTGGCGCAGTTCCTCCACGTTGATGGCGACCGCGCCGCGACGGCCACGGTCGCGAGGTGACCCCTCGCGGCGCCGCTCGTCGGTGTCGACGACGCCCTCGGGTCCCAACCGGTCCTCACGGCGCCGCCACATGACGAGCGCTGCCAGCGCGGTCGCCGCCGCCGCGATCGCCCCGCCGATCACCCACGTCTTCCAGGATCCGGTCGCCATGCCGACACCCTACCCCTGGCACCGTGCACCTGACAGGCCGATGACACACCCGATCCGGCAGGTCCGACGACCCGTTCGACGGCGCTCCCGGAGGCGATCGGACGGCCGATTCCGTGCCGAGACTCCGCCCGGCCTGGGCTACCGTTCCGCCTCATGCGAACCGAACCCAGCGCCAACCATCAGGCCGACCATCAGGCCGAGGTCGCGCAGGCCGATCCGGCGGTCGTCGAGCGACCGCCCGACGCCCGCGAGCACGTGGGGGCGTTCGGCCTCCGGACCATGATGGTCGTCTACGGCAGCGGTTTCCTCATGGGCTCGGCGGACATCGTCCCAGGGGTCTCCGGTGGCACCGTCGCCCTGGTCCTGGGGATCTACGAGCGGCTGGTCGCCAACATCCGACAGGGGGCGCGAGCGGCGAGCCTCCTGCTGCGGCTGGACCTGCGTGACGGCCTCCGGGCCCTGCGGCACGTCGAGTGGAGCTTCCTGCTCCCCCTGCTGGCCGGCATCGGGACCGCAGTCGTGACGCTCGCCACCGGTCTCGAGCACCTCCTGGAGACCGAGCCGGTCCTGCTGGCGGCCGCGTTCTCGGGCTTGATCCTGGGATCGGTCGCCGTGTCCCTGACCGAGATCCACACACACCGGCCGTCCACCACCGCGGTGATCATCACCAGCGCGATCGCGACGTTCCTCCTGCTCGGTCTGCGGACGGGTCGGTTCGAGGACCCATCGCTGCTGATCGTCTTCGCGGGCGGGGCGCTGGCCGTCTGTGCGATGATCCTGCCGGGGGTCTCGGGCTCGTTCATCCTCCTGATGATCGGCCTGTACGAGTTCGTCCTCGGCGCGGTGAGCGACCGGGAACTGGTAACGGTGGCCGCGGTCGGGGCGGGCGCCGTCGCCGGCCTCGGGAGCTTCTCGACTCTGTTGAACTGGCTGCTGCGCCGCTTCCACGACATCGTTCTCGCCGCACTGATCGGCCTGATGATCGGTTCGCTGCGCGTCCTGTGGCCCTGGCCCGCCGGCGAGGACGGGATCGGCGACACCACGCTCGGCGCCCCCGTCTCCGGCGAGGTGCTGCCCGCGATCGGTCTCGCGGTGCTGGGCGGGGTGTTCGTGGTCGTCGTGGCGGGCATCGCCCGGACCCTCGGCGAGGCCGACGCGTGAGGGACGAACGGGTGACCGGGTCAGGACCCGCCGACGCCCCGGGTGATGTCGACCTCGTGGTGGGTGACCTCGTGGGCGATCCACCGCAGGGCGTCCTCGACCTCACCGGCGCCCCAGTCCGGATGCGTCAGGCCCGTCCGGTGATCGAGGTCGGCGACCGCGGCGCGCACGTCGCCGGCCGCACGCTCGAGAGTCCACAGCGCACCCGACAGCGGTAGCCGCTCGTACCCCCGGGCCTCGGCCAACCGGTCCTGGTCCCACGGGACGAAGGTCGCGTCGGGATCCTCGGACAACGCCCGGAAACGTTCCGACCACGAGCGCAGCACGTCGACGACGTGCCAGACGTACGCCGTGGGCGACCACGTGCCCTCCGGGGTCGAGCGCCGCGCATCCCAGTCACCCAGGATCGATCCGTAGCGCTGCGGTGCCTCCGACACGATCCGTTCGGCCTCCGGACCCGCCAACTGCCAGGCGAACCCACAGTCGACGCAGCGCACCTCCGAGGGATCCGACCCGTCGAGCGAGCCGATCGCTGCCCGCAGAAAGGGATTCATCCGCCCGATCTCCCTGAACCCCCGGACGGGGCGGACTCGACCGCGACCGCGTCGTCACGGCCACACCACCGACAGATCACGGACTCGACGGCACGGTCGAGCACCTGCTCCTCCTCGACCTCGTCGGTGCCCCCCAGGTCGAAGTGGTGGAAGCGACGGGTGGTGGCGTTCTCCACCACGTCGAAACGGGTGAGGTTGCCGCAGGCCTCGCAGCGGAACCGCATCCCCTCGTCGAAGCCGCGCGCCAGGTCCTGGCCGGTGGCGGGGGTGCTCATCGGACGTCCGCCTCCGTGCGTCCGCGCGGCCCACCCTCGAACCAGGGACCGCCGTCCATGGCCGGGAAGTCCGGGTAGCCGATCTCGAAGATCTCGTCGGCGTCCTCGACCGCGTCGGCCGCGCCCTCGGCGTACACCCGCAACTGCTCGACGTCCACGCCGTAGTAGACGTCGGGGTAGTCGCGCAGCTTCGCCGCCCCCTTGCGGAGCAGCGCCACCGAACCCCGGACGTTCCCGCGCTGGTGGTGGCAGCAACCGACCGCGACCTGGATCACGCCCTGCCAGAACAGCTGGTCGTCGTCCGGCGCCGCGTGCCAGACCTCCTCGAGGACCTCGTGTGCCTCGAAGAAGCGCTCGTCGTCCCACAGCTCGACCGCCTTTGCCACGGCCGCGTCGAGGTGGTCGAACTCGAACTCCTCCATCACCATCTCGGGGTCCGCGTCACGCGGCAACGGGCGGCCCAGACGGTCGCGCGGCCGGGCGTTCGCGGGACGGCCCTGCTCGTCACGATCGCGTTCGTAGGTCTTGACGACCCGACCGCTGTCGGTCCGGATCTCCTCGGGCACGGTTCCTCCGTGAGGCGTCGCGTGACCGACGATGCTACGTGAGGACGGCGGTCCCGACGTGTCGGCCCGTGCGTGGACGTAGCCTCGCCGCGATGCCCGAGCTGCCCGAGGTCGAATCCGTCCGGCGTCAGCTGGATCCCGAGCTGGCGGGGCGCACGGTCGTGGACGTGGACGCCCAACCGCAGCGTCGGTTCCTCCACCTCGACCGGCTGCCCGGCCGGACGGTCGATCGGGTGGGACGGCGCGGCAAGTACCTCGTGTGCCCCCTGGACGGGGACCGCGAGCTGATCATGAACCTCGGCATGACCGGCTCGTTCCGCTTCGACGTCGTCGACGAGTACGCCAGGGCGCGCCTCGCGCTGGACGACGGTCGCACCCTGGTCTTCCGCGACCCGCGCCGGTTCGGCCGGCTCGCGGTCGTGGACGCCGGTGACTACTCGGCGATCCCGACGCTGGCCCAGCTGGGACCCGAGCCGCTGTCGGATGCGTTCGAGGCCGAGGCGTTCGCCCGCGCGCTGGCACGGACCCGCGCCCCGGTGAAGGCCGTGCTGCTGGCGCAACGGGCGGTCGCCGGCGTCGGCAACATCTACGCGGACGAGGCGCTGTGGCGGGCACGGATCCACCCCGCGTCCCGACGGGTGGGCACGGAGCGTGCGGGTCGTCTGCGCACGGCGATCCGCGAGGTGCTGGCCGAGGCGATCGAACGCGAGGGAACGACCTTCCGCGACTACGAGATGGTCAACGGGCAGAGCGGACGCAACGCGACCTACCTCCAGGCCTACGGCCGGGCGGGGCGTCCCTGCGAGCGCTGCGGCAGCGAGCTGCGCAAGACCACGATCGCGCAGCGCGGTACGACCTACTGCCCCACCTGCCAGCGCCCCTGAGCAGGCCGGATGACGCGACCCGTCGAGGACCGCCGCCTGTTGGGGACCGCCGATCAGGATCACCGATCAGGACCACCGATCAGGGCCGGCATCAGGACCCCCGACGTCGTCGCTCCTCGGCCAGTCGTTCCTGCTTCCGGGTGATCGCCCGCGCGGCCACCGCGGCAACTCCCCCCGCCCCGATGCCCACCAGGAGGCCGGGGACGACGGGCTGGTCGACGGTCAGACCCACGACCGTGAACCCCACCGCGAACCCGACGTACCCCGTCAGGATCGGCCAGAACGTGGTGGGTCGCCCGCGGAACGGGGCGAGGACCACCAGGAACGCCGCGAGCCCCAGCGGCGCCACCCCGACCCGCGCAGGCAACACGAGCCCGGCCAGCAGCAGGACGACCACCCCGGACCAGTAGAGGACGTCCCAGGCACGTCCCCAATCACGTAGAGCCATGGAACCAGCCTACGAACCCGGCGACCCGTCCGGGGCCGCCCGTGGGTCGGTCGGACGGGGCGACGGGTCCGGCTCGTACCCGGGCGCGAGGGGCAGATCGTGGCGGGCGGCGAGCTCGATCTCCCACGGCAGCGGCCAGCCGTTCGGCGCGCACCCGTCCAGCTCGGTGCTCTGCTGTGACATGATCGCGGCGGGCAGCCCTGCGGCCGGGCACTGGGGCGTCGGATGGTGCAGGCCCAGCAGGTGCCCGACCTCGTGGTTGACGAGGTACCGCCGGTAGGTCTCGAGGTCGCCGGTCCACTCCGGCGTGGCGGTGCGCCAGCGGTCGGCGTTCAGGGCCACCACCGGCCCGATCTGGCACGAGTACCGCCCGGAGGTCTCGTACGGCGCGCACAACCGGTCGACCTCGGGACCCTCGGCGAGAACGACCACGAACGGGGCGTCGGGGTCGTGGACCAGGTCGAACCCCGCCCGCTGCCACCCGCGAGGGTCCTCGAGGGTCTCACGGGCCACCTCGGCGAACCCGTCGGTCGCCGGGTCGCCGGTCCGCCGCTCGATCCGGTAGCGCACCTCGACCGCCTCCGCCACCGGTGACGGGCTCGGCTCCACGGGTGGGGAACTCGCGCGTTCGGACGCGGGCGATGGTGGTGACGGGGTCGTCGCCGCCGGCATCGGCTCCGGATCGCTCGGGGCGCACGCCCCCACCAGCACCATCACGGCGCAGACGACGACCCCGAACCACCCCCCGAGGACCGTTCCCACACGTCGACTGCCGCGGGAGTCCACATATGTGGACCGTGGCGGCAGTCGACGTTCCAGCGGGCTACCTGGCGCGATCCGGGACCTCGAGGCCGAGCATCTCGCGGGCCTCGTTGGGGGTGGCGGGGCGCCGACCGACCTGCTCCACGGACCGAACGGCGGCCTCGACGAGCTCGCCGTTGCCGGCGGCCTGGTCGCCGTTCGGGAGGTAGAAGTTGTCCTCGAGCCCCACGCGGACGTTGCCGCCGAGGCTGGCCGCGGCCGAGATCAGCATCCACTGCTCACGGCTCACCCCGATCACGCCCCAGTTGTTGCCCTCCGGAACGCGCGACGCCATGTGCTCGAGGTTGCGCGGATCGGCCTGGATGCCGCCGAGCACCCCGTGGATCAGCGAGAACTGCATCGGCTCCTCGAGCAGCCCGAGCTTGAACAGCGGGGCGTAGCTCTCGACGTGCCCGACGTCGAAGCACTCCATCTCCGGCTTGACGCCGACGTCCTTCATCCCCTGGAGCAGCTCGATGATGTCGTCGAAACTGTTCTGGAACACGAAGTTGAACACGAAGTCGTTGCGGGAGTCGCTGAACTTCGCGTAGTTGAGCGACCCCATGTTCAGCGCCCCGAGCTCGGGTTCGAGCTCCTGCATGTACTCGACACGCTTGGAGATCGGGATGCCGATCGCCCCGGACGAGTAGTTGATGATGATGTCGGGGCTGTGCTCGAGGATCGCCTCGGTGATGTCGCGGAAGTCCTCGATGTCCCACGATGGCGTGCCGTCCGGCTTGCGGGCGTGGATGTGGACCATCGACGCCCCGGCGTCGCGCGCGTGGCGGACCTCCTTGCCGTACTCCTCCGGGGTGTACGGGATCGCGTCGTGCTGATCCTTGTTGGCGACGGCGCCGGAGACGGCACACGTCACGATCGCTGGCTTGTCGTAGGTCATCGGTTTCCTCCGGTCGTTCGTTCCGGGTCGATCGGGTCAGGTACGTGCGATGGCGCCGGCGGTGCGGGCCAGCCCGCCAGCGACGAGCGCACGGGCGAACCCGCGCAGCTCGTCCGGATCGTCCACGCGGACGACCATCGGGGGGAAGCTGAAGTACGACAGGACCAGACGAACGATCACCTCGGCGGCCGTCTGGGGATCGACCCGACGCAGCTCACCGGCGTCGATGCCCTCGGCGATCAGGTCCGCGTACAGCTCGAGGCCGCCCATCACCATCGGACCGCTCGTGGCCTGGATCCGGGGCAGGAGCTCCCCCGGTTCCTCATCACGGCCCTTGGTCAGCATGGGATGGTCGACGAAGAACCGGACGCCGGCGACGAAGGCCGCCTCGATCCGCGCGACGGCGTGGTCGTGCTGTGCCACGGCCCCGGACACCTCCGCGACGAACCGGTCGGCCTCGCGGGCCAACAGCGCATCGATGACGGCGTCCTTGTTGTCGAAGTAGCGGTACAGCGTCGCCTTGCCGGCACCGGCCTCCGAAGCGATGTCCTCCATCGTCGTCTTGTGGATCCCGACGGCGACGAACCGACGGGCGGCAGCCGCCAACAGATCGTCGCGCCGGTCGCTCATCGGTCCGTTCCGATAGACTGCCGACGGAACGATATTGTTAGAATCGTTCCACCTCAAGTCGGCACTCCCGGCCACGCCCCTGGGTCACGCCCCGGGTCACGCCCTGGGGTCGATGCACCGAACGTGGCGACCACAACGCAGAGCGTGGTATCCACTGTGCGCTGAGCGCACACCTCGGGGTCGATTTCCCCCCAGATGCACGAAGGGAGGGAACACCCCCCGGGGTGGACCCGTTTTGATAGGTGACGCGGCCGGACGCGGACCCGACCTGTTGAACGATGTGCTCGCCGGACGCGCGGTTCGTCCCGGCGGGCAGGTACTGCGGCCGCCGACAGCGAATCCCATGACCGACCACCAGATGTACGCGACACGACGGAAAGGTTCGAGCCTTGGCCTCGACCCAGGCGATAACCCGCGATGTGATGGCCGACGAAAGCTGGCAGGAGGAAGGCGCCTGCCGAGGCGCCGACGTCGAGATCTTCTTCTCGGTTGACGAGGAGGATCAGAAACGCGCCCTCGAGTTCTGTGCGCGCTGCGACGTCCGCCAAGAGTGCCTCGAGTTCGCGATCGAGAACCGCGAGATGTACGGCATCTGGGGTGGCATGTCCGAGTCGGACCGCCGCTCCCTGATCCGTGACATCCGCCGACGTGAACGCGAGGCCCGCAAGCGCCGCAAGGAGGCGCAGCAGTCCGACGCCGCCTGACGACCACCACACTTCCCCACGACGACCCGGGCATCTGCCCGGGTCGTCGTCTGTGTCCGGGCCGATCTCCGCGGTACCGGCGCCTGCGTGGTCCTGTCACAGGTGTGTGCCAAGCTGCGGAACCACAACGGTGTGGTTCGGCCGTTGCACGGACGGACGAGGAGCAGGCGCGTGGGCAGGGTCGGGGCGGTACGTCCGAGCGCGGACCGTGCCCTCCAGGTCGTCCAGCCCAGCTTCGACGACCTGGGGACGCCGCTGTTCGACTGCACGTTCGTCGTGATCGATCTCGAGACGACGGGGCTGCGCCCCACCGCTGACCGGATCACCGAGGTAGGTGCCGTGAAGGTCCGTGCCGGCCAGGTGCTGGGCGAGTTCCAGTGCCTCGTGGCCCCGGGGATCCCGATCCCCCCCGCGGTCGCCACGCTGACGGGCATCACCGACGGCATGGTGGCCGATCGCCCGCCGATCGAGGCGGTCCTGCCGACCTTGCTCGAGTTCCTCCACGGCGCGGTGCTCGTCGCGCACAACGCCAACTTCGACGTCTCGTTCCTCCAGGCGTCCCTGGACCGCCTGGACCACCCCCGCCTCGAGCACCCCGTGGTCGACACCGCACGCCTGGCGCGGCGTGCGCTCGATCGTTCTGAGGTGCGGGACTTCCGCCTCGAGACCCTCGCCGCGCACCTCCGCTCACGGACGCGCCCCGAGCACCGCGCACTGGCCGACGCGCGCGCGACCGTAGACGTGTTCCACGGGCTCCTCGAACGGGTGGGATCGTTGGGAGTGCGCACGCTCGAGGACCTGCGCGCCTACAGCAGGTCCACGTCTGATCCCGCCTACCGCAAGATCTCGCTCGTGGACGGCGCCCCGCGCGAACCGGGGATCTACCGCTTCCTCGACCGCCGTGGCCAGGTCCTCTACGTGGGCAAGGCGGTGGACCTCCGCGCCCGCTTGCGCCGCTACTTCGGCCAGGACGACCGTCGCAAGGTCGCCGACCTGGTCCGCGAGACGGTCGAGGTCGAGTGGGAGCTCACCCCCACCGAACTGGAGGCACAGGTCCGCGAGGTCCGCGCGATCCACCGCCACCGGCCCCGCTACAACCGCCGGTCGCGCAACCCCGAGCGATCCGTCTACGTGAAGCTCACACGCGAGCGCTTCCCCCGCCTGTCGATCGTCACCGCCGTCCGCGAGGAGGCCGCCCTGCACGTCGGGCCGTTGCGATCGCGCAAGGCCGCCGAGCGGTTCACCGAGGCGGTCCACGACGCGATCCCCCTGCGTCAGTGCACGGATCGGCTGACCGCGACCAAGGGCCGCGAGCCGTGCGTCCTCAAGGACCTCGACCGCTGTGGCGCCCCGTGTGACGGCACCCAGGACGTCGAGGCCTACGCCGACGTCGCCGCGTCGTTCGAGAACACGGTTCGCGGAGAGCCCGGCCGCGCGCTCGACGTCCTCCGTGCGGCCATGCGCCGCCACGCGCAGGCGGGGCGTTTCGAGGAGGCACGACGCGACCGCCAACGGTTGCACCACCTGGCCCGCGTGCTGCTCGACGATCGCCGTCTCGGGGCGCTGGTCGGGGTGGAGCAACTGGTCGCGACGCGGCCGTGCCAGGACCGGCTCGAGGTGATCCTGGTCCGTCGGGGTCGCTTGGCGGCCAGCGCCGCGGTCGATCCGGACGAACCGGGCGCGCTCGAGGCTGCGGTGGACCAGTTGCGCAGGACCGCGCCACCCACGCCCCCACCCGGCCGTCCCGACCGCGACGAGGTCGAGGAGATCCGCCTGGTCGACGCGTGGCTGCACCAGCCGCAGGTCCGCATCCGCTCGGTCCGTGGCTGCTACGCCGAACCGGTCGCCGGTGGGAGATCGCTGCACGAAACCGTCCGGGAATCGCGTCGCGTGGACCGGGCGGTGCGCCGCGATCGGCAGAGGTTGCGGGGCGCCAAGGTCGTACGCCGCTCCTGACACGCAACCGGGTGACGAAGGTGCCCCGTCAGCGCCGGTCGACCGCGGCGAACACGCCCTCGTACGCGGCTGTCACCTCGTCATCCGCCTCCGCGTTCACCCTCCCGGGGGCCCCTGGTCGGTCTCGTCGTCCTAGGGTGCGCCCATGAAGAGGTTCCCGTCGGGTTCCCCGTACGAGCAACGCTACG
>CAZHZQ010000012.1:0-27513 GCA_964537235.1 uncultured Actinomycetota bacterium
ATCTAGCAATCCTCGCGTGGGCGTATCCGCGAAGCCGTAAACATCCCCTCTTCACGATCTTCCGTGCGGCCGGATGCGCCGTGGAGATCTTCCAGGATGTGGCGCCATTCCGTGGGGGAGAACGTGTGGGACGTGGCGATGTTCACGCGGTCGAGTAGGCCGGAGTAGCGTTCGGCGATGACCTTTCCTACGTCACGAAGTTGCGCCCGGACCGCGAACTCGTCGAAGGCGTCATCATCGATGATACTGGCAAGCTGGTCCCATCGGTCCATCCTGGCGAGGCGGCGAGCTTCCTCGTGAAGTTCCCCCCATCCATGAACCTCCAGCACCCTGCGATAGGCAGGTGTCGCAGCGTAGAACCCCAAGCGCTTCCGTGTCTCCCGGACGCTGCTGTCGATGGCGTCTTGGGTTGCGCCGGTCGCAACCAGGACCGACCCGCTGACGCTCACCTCCGCACTGGGTCGTCCCGCTTGGGCCGTCGCCCCGGAGATGGCAGGAAGAGTGACCTGGCGTAGGTATCGAGGACCGCTGAACGGATGGCACAGGACACCGTCTGCCACCATGCCCGCTAGACGCGTCATCTCGGGCCCTACGGCTGCAAGCAGGATGGGTGGTATGGGTTGCGGCAAGTTGGCGGGTCTGAACTCCGGAGGCATCAGGGTGTGCGTGTAGTAAGTGCCTTCGAAGGACAGTTCGCTTTGCTGGTTCCACGCGTCCCAGATTGTCCGGAAGGCAGCGATGAACTCTCGCATGCGACCGACGGGATTCCCCCATTCGGCCCCGAAACGTCGGACGACGTGTGCTTTCACCTGGCTGCCGAGCCCTAGGACGAATCGTCCCCCTGAAAACTCCTGGAGGCCATGGGCGAGGTAGGCGACGCTCATGGGGCTTCGAACGAGCGCGATGGCAATCCCCGTACCGACGACGAGTCTGTGGCTGTGCTCTGCGGCGATTGCTGCCGCCAGGAACGGGTCGCGGTCCGATTCGGCGACGAACCATCCGTCGAGCCCAGCGGCATCGAGGTCCGGCACGGACGCCGTGATCTCCCTCAAGGGTTGGCCGTAGGTGAAATAGTCGACGAGCATGCGGTCTCAGCTCTCGACTCTCACGCGGATCTCCTCGATGGCTCCCGGCCAGATGGCCCGACTAAACTGATATGATCATCAGTTAACAAGGTGGGAGGCAATCGTGGCAAGCCCCGATGATCCAGGTTCGCAGATGAGCAGCAGTTCGATCCTCCCTCCGGTGGAGCAGGTGAAGCCTGGGATATGGAGTCTCCCGCTTCCTATCCCCGAGAACCCCCTGCACTACGTCGTCGTGTACGTGCTCGAGTCCGAGTCCGACCTCTTGATGCTCGATGCCGGCTGGGACGCCCCCGAATCGTTCGCTGCCTTACAAAGCGGGCTGGAGAGCATCGGCGGCAGCTTGCAGGACGTGTCCGCCGTGATGGTGACCCACATCCATCCCGACCACTACGGACTGGCGGGCCGGATCAGACAAGAGGCCGGCGCGTGGATCGGATTGCATCCGGCAGACGCCGCGATGATCCAGGATCGCTACGAGGATCCCGGGCCTCTGCTCGATCGTCAGGAGGCGTGGCTCCGAGGTGCGGGCTCTCCCGAGGACGAGATCGTCGAGATGCGCGATGGGAGCCTCGAGGTACTCAGGTACGTGCGAGTCGCGAGCCCGGACGTTCTTATCCAAGATGGAGATCATCCCGACGCCCCCGGGTGGGATCTCGTAGCCGTTCACACACCAGGACATACGCCTGGACACCTCTGCTTCCACGAACGGCGAACAGACACGCTTTTCACCGGAGATCACGTGCTCCCGCGCATCACCCCGAACGTCGCATTCCACGCGCAGTCCTCGGATGACCCGTTGGGAGAGTTCCTCGCATCCCTCGAAGCGTTACGGCGTTTCGGAGATGTGATCGCCCATCCAGCGCACGAGTGGCGGTTCGACGGGCTGCAGCAGCGCATCGATCAGCTAATCGAACATCACGCCGAACGTCTAGACAAGATCGAACGGACCATCCGCGAGGGTGCGGAGACGGTCTGGGAGGTTGCGAGTCGGATGAGCTGGTCACGCGGCTGGAACCGTGTCCGCGGTTTCATGCGGCGGGCCGCGCTCGGTGAGACGTGGGCGCATCTCATCGTCCTCGAGAAGCAAAACCGCGTCGAACGGGTCACCCCAGAAGCTGCCGTGCCCGTGCGATGGCGCGCGGCACGGCAGCTGTAGCTCACAGGGCGCTGGAGTAGCCTCCGTTGACTGGGTAGGTCTGGCCGGTGATCCACGAGGCGGCGTCCGAACACAGGAACAACACGAGCCCGGCTGGGTCCTCAGGCCTCCCGACACGTCGGATGATGTAGTTGCGCAGCATGGCCTTGCGAACGTCATCATCCTCCATCATGGGTGCCGTGGTCGGCGTCTCGATGGCTGCCAACGCGACGGAGTTCACGGTCACTCCGTAGCGTCCTACAGCCTTCGCAACGCCCCGCATCAGGCCAGCGGCACCCGCCTTCGCTCCTGAGTAGACGACGAGGTGCGGCTCACCGACACGCCCGGCGTCGGAGATCACGGTCACGATGCGGCCGTAGCTCCGTTCGACCATCCCGGGCAGGACGGCTCTGGTCGCGTGGAGCGCGCCGTAGAAGTTCACTCCGATCCACTTCGACCAATCATCGGGACCGGTCTCCCAGAAATGAGGCGCGTCGCCGATGGAGGCGTCTGGCCCGGCGTTGCCGGCGTTGTTGACGAGAAGGTCCACCCGCCCGAACGTCTCCTGAGCCGTTGCAACCATCTCGGTCACACCATCGAAGTCCGTCACGTCCGCCTGGAACGGCAGCGCTCGCACGCCCGCGTCCTCCACCTCTTCCGCAACCACTTTGGCTCTGTCCTCGAAGTAGTCGTTGACGACGACCCCGCCTGCCCCGTGTTCCGCCATGTGCAACGCGATCTGGCGCCCCACGCCTTGACCGGCGCCCGTCACCAAACCAACTCGGCCCTTGAGATCCAGTAGATCACTCATATTCGAGCTCCCGTCGATGGAGCGTGCTAGAGCGTAACTGATATATATGTCAGTTACGTAGATCCACCTGCGTCAAGAACCCCCCTTGCATAAAACTGATAGAGATGTCAGTATCCGTGACAAGGACATCTGCCGGAGGGGGATACGCGCATGGGGGACGTCGCCTACGAGGTCAGAGGGGCCGGAGCATGGATCCGTATAGACCGCCCCGACGCGATGAACGCCCTCAGCCCCAGCGTCGTGGCCGGATTCGAAGAAGCGCTCGACAAGGCGGACGCCGACGACGAGGTCCGTGCGGTCGTGGTCACGGGCACGGGTAGAGCGTTCTGTGCCGGAGCAGATCTGAAGGCCATCAGGGAGATGTCGGCTGAGGAGCCTGCGGAGAGTACACAAGCTTTCCTCCGACGTGCGGGCCATGTCTTCGACGGTCTGGAAGGGTTCCCGAAACCGGTCATAGCAGCGGTCAACGGGCTCGCGCTGGCAGGCGGGTTGGAACTTGTCCTGTGCTGTGACCTCGTGGTGGCGGCACAGAGCGCACAACTCGGTGACGCGCACGCCAACTACGGACTGCTTCCCGGTGGCGGCTCGTCCGTTCGACTCCCGCGGAAGATCGGACCGACGTGGGCGAAGTACCTGCTCTTCACAGGGGAGTCTCTACCCGCGGCGGACCTGGTCCAACTCGGACTGGTCAACAAGGTGGTACCGGACGACGAGCTGATCCGATCCGTTGAGGGTCTCGTCGACACGCTCGCATCGAAGAGCCCGCTTGGTTTGCGTCGGATGAAACGACTGGTGCACGACGGGCTCGAGCAACCGCAGGGGACGGGCCTTCGTCTGGAGCTACTCGCATCGGAGGCCCATGCTCACTCCGACGACATGGCGGAGGGCCTGAAGGCGTTCAACGAGAAACGCCCCCCGCGCTTCACCGGACGATGAGCGGAAAGGGAGCCCGATGACCGACACTCCGTTCATCTTCAGCGAGGAGCACGATGCCTTCCGAGACAGCGTGCGAGCTTTCGCGCGTCGTGAGCTCGCCGATGACTACCACGAACGGGCGAAGAGCGACGAGTTCCCCCGGGACGTCTACACGAAGCTCGGGAAGAACGGCCATCTCGGCTTGACCGTCAGCCCCGAGTACGGCGGTCAAGGCGCTGACCTGCTGTCGCTGGGCATCGCCTGCGAGGAGTTCGCGTGGGCGGACTTCAACGTCACCTACTTCGTCTTCAACTCCGCCGTGGCCGGGATGATGTACGAGCGCGAGATGGTGCAGACGCTGGCGGCGGAGTGGATCCCACGTGTGGTCAACGGAGAGCAGATCCCCGGACTCGGTCTGACCGAACCGGGGAGTGGCTCTGACGCCGCCGCGATGCGTACACGAGCCGAGAAGGTCGACGGAGGATGGCGTCTCCACGGCGAGAAGACCTCCGTCAGCCTCGCACCGTCCGCCGACGCGCTCACGATCTTCGCGAAGACATCACCGGAGCTGGACGCCCGCGGCGTCACCGCCTTCTTCGTCCCCATGGGCGACGACACCATCGCCACCCAGCGCTTCGACGACCCAGGGTTCCGACCGATCGGCCGCGGAGCCGTCTCGTTCGACGGCACCTTCGTGCCGGACGATCACGTGCTCGGGGACGTGGACCGCGGGTTCTACCTCGTCATGGGGGAGTTCGATTTCACACGCTCATGTCTCGGTCTCATGGCGATCGGCGCCGCACAACGTGCACTTGACATCACAGTCGAGTACGTGAAGCAGCGGGAGGCGTTCGGGCGCCCCATCGCCCGTTTCGAAGGTGTGTCCTTCCCGATCGCGGAGTACGCGACGAAGCTGGAGGCTGCCCGCTGGCTGTGTTACCGGGCCATCGCGCTTCGTGAAGTTGGACGCCGGCACACCAAGGAAGCCGCCATGATCAAGTGGTGGGTCCCGGAGGTGGCGACCCGCTGCGTGCACGACTGCATCGTCCTTCACGGACACGTCGGCTGGTCGGAAGAGATGCCGCTCCAGCAGCTCCTACGGGACGTCTCCTCACTTGAGATCGGCGACGGCACCCCCCAGATCCAGAAGCTCGTGGTCGCGCGCGAGATCCTCGGACGTGAGTACCTGCCTTACGACCGTCAGTAGCCGTCGGAACGCCGCCAGACATCAACCGAACCAGCAGGAACCGACAACAGGAGAACCACGAGGTGGAGCGCTACCCGTCTCTCCAGGAACAGTCAGACCGGCTCGGAAAGCACCTCGCGCAGGCGTACGAGAACGCCCCGGCGGTCCGACGGATCTTCGAGCGAGTCGGCATCGAGCCGGCGAACATCGGAAAGGTCGACGATCTCGCTCGTCTCCCCGTGACATCCAAGGAACAGCTCCTCGAACTCCAACGGGAAGAGCCACCGTTCGGCGGGTTCCTGGCGGTTGACCCTAAGGAACTCAAGCACGTGTTCGTCTCTCCTGGTCCCCTGTTCGACCCACAGGACGAAGCACACCGCGGCCTCGGGTTCCAACGTGCCTTCGCCGCCGCCGGGCTCGGACCTGATGACGTGGTCCTCAACACGTGGTCGTACCACCTGGTTCCGGCGGGCCTGGTGATGGACGAAGCCTTGACCGACCTCGGAGCCACGGTGATCCCTGGCGGCGTCGGCAACAGCGAACAACAAGCGCAGCTGATCATCGATCTCGACGTAACGGCGATCTCGGCGAGCACGGGTTTCTTCGTCACACTCGTCGAGAACCTGGAGAAGCAGGGCTACAACCTTCCGGACGACTGGAACGTCAGGCTCGCGTTCCTCGGCGGCGAGCTCGGGGACTGGATGTCCAAACGTCGTCGGATCGAGGAGCGCTACGGCGTCCGCACGACGTCCGCCTACGCAACCGGCGACCTCGGGGTCATCGGGTATGAATGCGAGCAGCAGGACGGCTACCACCTCTCACCCGACATAGTCGTCCAGGTCTGCGACCCAGAGAGCGGTGACCCGCTCCCCGACGGTGACATCGGCGAGGTCGTGGCAACAACCCTCAACGAGGTCTATCCGCTGGTGCGTTTCGGCACCGGTGACCTGTCGTTCATCATGACCGAGCCGTGCGGATGCGGACGCGACGCCCCGAGGCTCGCTCCTCTCCAGGGGCGCGTGGGGCTGGCGGTCAAGGCCCGAGAGATCTTCATCTATCCGATCCACGTTGAAGAGCTGACGGACTGGGTGGACGGCATCGCGCGCGCTCAAGCCATCGTTCGACGTCCCCGCTCCCGCGAGGAGGTCGTGTTGCGGCTCGAGCTCACGGACGACGCAGAGGAGGCGGCCGTCCGCCGACGAGTCGAGGACGCGTTCCAGTCGTTGACGAGACTCAAGGTCGACCAGATCGAGGTCGTGGGATCCGACGCCATCGCGACCGACGATCCGTTCGTCATCGACGAGAAGGACACGTAGTCGCTTGCTGCATCCCTACAGAGAAACCGCACCCTCACATAGGAGCCTGGAGAAGTGTCCTACGTAGCTGGCATCGGCATCGTTCGGCCGGACGACCCAGTGGAACTCAGTCTTGAAGAGCTCGTGTTCCAAGCTTCCTCCGCCGCGCTCGACGACGCAGGCATGACGCGCGCAGACATCGACGGTGTATCACTGGCGGCTTCCGATCAGCTGGACGGCCGCGCGATCTCCTCTATGCACCTCGCCGCCCCTGCGGGGAGCTACCTACGCGACGAAGTCAAGGTCACCGACGACGGGGCGTGCGCCCTCGCGCTCACGGCCCTGCGTCTGGAAGCCGGCATGAGTTCGCGCGTGTTGACCGTCTCGTGGACCAAGCCGTCCGCGTCTCCCTACGACGCAGCCGTCGGGGTGAACCCCGAGCCGACCGTCGCCCGCCAGGTTGGCCTCCACCCCACCGTCGCTGAAGCCGCCGTGACCCGTCGGTTCTTGGATGCACACAGCGTCGACCACGACACCTTCGACGAGCTGGCGGAAGGAAAGTGGCCCGACGGTCCGCCGCGCGACGAAGTGATCTCGCACCCGCTCCGACGCGTCCACCTCCCCCCGCTCACCGAAGCCGCGGTCGCGCTCGTCGTCACGCGAGACCCAACCGACGTCCAGATCGGAGGCCTGGCCTGGGGTGCCGACCATCCGGACCCGACCCGGCGCGGTGAAGACCCGCTGGGATCCCTGCCTCGGCTCGCGCAACGGGCTTACGAAGAAGCCGGCATCACCCCCTCCCCAGAACTCGGCGTTGAAACGACCGACCGGACGATCTTCCGGCTCGCCATGGCCGCGGTTGGACTTGGGCTTATCGAACCGAGAGAGGTGGCCGAAGCCATGGCGGAGGGGCGACCATCAGGTCTCAACCGGTCCGGGGGACTGTGGATCAGCAACCCGGTGGTCGCGGCCGGTCTCGAGCGGATCGCAGAGGCAGCGAAGCGTGTCCGCGCTGGCGAGGACGAGGTCGTGGCTCACTCGCACTACGGCTTCGGCGGCCAAGGCAACTGCGTTGCCGTTCTTCGCGCCGCCTGAGATGAAGGAGGAGAGGTGAGGACCCCAAACCCCAACCGCGCGGCGGCGATCGTTGGCGTGGGCATGTCGGAGTTCCAGACGAAGCGGGATGACGCCGACCATCCCGGACTGCTTCAAGAGGCCGCTGCCGCCGCGCTCGAGGATGCTGGCCTAGGTATGGACGACGTGGATGCGGTCGTCCTTGCCCAGGCACCCGATCCACTCCATGGGATAGGGCACCCGGAACAGACCGCGGCCGGCGCACTCGCGATCAACGGCAAGCCGCTGCTGCGCGTCCACACCGGAGGGGCGACGGGTGCGTCAGCGGCCCAGGTCGGGTGGTGGGGCGTCGTGTCGAGGCGGTTCGACACCGTGCTCGTCGTCGGAGCCGAGAAGATGGGCGACAACGTCCGAGGGGCCCAACAGGTCCTCAACGAGATCTGGGACCCAGCCTACGAGGCCCCTTTCCCCCTCAACACGATCTCTATGACCTCGGTCGCTGTCGTGCGCTACATGCAGCAGCATGGTGTCACGCTCGAAGACTATGGACGGATAGCAGCCCGAAACCGCGCCCACGGCCTGCGAAACCCGCGTGCGCACCTGAGACTCGAGGTCACGAGCGAGGACGTCGTTCGGTCACCAATGCTGTGTTGGCCGATTACCAGAGGGATGTCGTGTCCGCGTTCGTCCGGGGGAGCAGCCGTCGTCATCAGCTCGCCGGAACGTGCACGCCAGTTGTCGGCCCCGAAAGCGTGGGTGCGTGCAATGAGCGCGCGCGCCAACACGTACTTCATGGGCGACCGGATGGGTGACGCCACCGACAACGAACAGACGCGTCAACACGAACTTCGACTTGCTGCCGAAGAGGCGTACGAGGTCGCGGGGATTGCTGAGCCTCGACGCCAGATCGACGTCGCTGAGCCCTACGTCCCGTTCGCTCCCATGGAACCGTTGATGCTCGAGGCGCTCCGCCTCTGCAACGACGGCGAAGCCGTGCGACTCGACGCTCAGGGGTACTGGGACCTCGACGGCGGAACGTTGCCGGTATCGCCGTCGGGCGGTGTCATGTGCTCCAACCCCATCAGCGTGAGCGCTTTGGTGCGGGTGGCCGAGGCCGCCCAGCAGGTCCGCGATCGAGCTGGCGACTACCAGGTCGATGGAGCGACGACCGCTCTCGGCACCGGTGCTGGGGGCGACGCGCAGTTCTTTGTCGTTGCCATCGTGGACCGCCGCGACCCGGACCGGGAGGGTTGGACATGACCGTCGTCCGTATCGGAGACGTCCTCATAGACCGGCGCCCCGGCGTCGTGCATGCGACGATCGATCGGCCAGAGGCACGCAACGCGATCAACGACGGCGTCATCGAGGGTCTTGATGGAGCCGTGGATGCGGCGACGAAAGACCAGGCTCGTGTGCTGGTGATACGGGGTGCGGGTGGCACGTTCTGTGCGGGCGCCGACCTGCAACACGTCAGCGGTCTGCTCGCGGAAGACGACGGCGGACTCCAGGCGTACGTCACTCGCCTCGCCGACGTGCTCGCCAGGTTCGAACGGTCACCCTTCGCAGTGGTTGCAGCGATAGAGGGCTACGCCCTCGCCGGTGGCTGCGAGATTCTGGTCGCCTGTGACATGGCGCTTGCTACAGCGGACGCACGGATCGGAGACAGGCACCTCGAGTACGGACTACTGCCCGGCGCGGGGGGTTCTGCACGTCTCCCCAAGACGCTGCCGAGCGCGCGTGCCCGCTACTTGCTCATGACCGGCGAGATGATCGACGGGGCAGAGGCTGCCCGGTGGGGGTTGATCACGAGAGCTGTCCCCCGCCAGCGGTTCGAGGAAGCACTCGATGACCTCGTCGGTCGACTCGCTACACGTAGCTTTGATGCCCTGGCAGCAGTCAAACGCATGATCATCGAGAACTCGAAGCTGGACGTTGACGCCGCGGTGGAGAACGAACGCCGCATCTTCAGCGAGTACTTCCAGGAGAGCCCCGACGGGCGAGAAGGGCTCGCAGCTTTCCGTGACAAGCGCGAACCACGATTCCGTGAACCGAGTCTGACCGAGGAGGCAGTGACGTGACCACGACCGACGAGCGCATCCTCATCCCCGCCGAATGGCATCTGGAGTTCGAGCACGCCGCAGGACGTGCCGCGAGCCGTTTCCTCGCGGGCCTGCGTGACGACGCCGTGATCCTCGCCTCGCCCTGCCCGTCGTGTGGCCGGATCCGAGTGCCACCAAGGTCGTTCTGCGAGGACTGCTTCGTCCCGACCTCCGATGACTGGCTCGAGGTCGGACCAGAAGGTGTGATCGAGGCGTTCGCCGTCACCTATGCCTCCTTCCCGGGCTACCGGGAGCCGCCTCACGCGATCACATACGTGCGCCCCGAAGGAGCGGATACGGCTATCTGCAACTGGCTTGAGGGGCTCGATCTCGAGGACATGGATGCGGCTGTGGCCGCGCTCCAACCAGGCACCCCCGTTCGTGCCGTCTTCGCAGACCAACGCGAGGGACGGGTGACCGACTTCCACTGGGAACTAGCCAACGACTGAGGAGAAAGCGATGACCTTGGGCGACCCGACCCGCTCCGACCTTGTAGATACCGACGTGCCCTGGTGCCTGAGCGATGAGCATCGCGCTTGGCGTAAGTCGGTGAGGGAGTTCTGCGAAGACGCAGTACGGCCAACCGCAGCGGAACGCAGCATCGAACACCGCTACGACCCGGAACTCGCCGCGAGGATGGGCGAGATGGGTCTCTACGGCGTCCTCGTATCGGAGGAGTACGGCGGTTCCGGGGGAGACCTGGCCAGCGCGTGTATCGCCATCGAGGAGCTTGCCCGTGTGGACTCTTCGGCGTCGGTGACGGTTCACGTCCAGGCGATCAACGCCACCCTCATCGAGCGTCTCGGATCCGACAGCCAGAAGAAGAAGCTGCTGCCGGATGTGGCCAGCGGGGAGGTGTTCGTGTCCATCGGACTGACCGAACCCTCTGGGGGGTCGGACGCGGCCAACGTGTCGACGCGAGCGGTCCGTGACGGTGAAGAGTGGGTGATCAACGGGGCCAAGCAGTTCATCACCAACTCTGGAACTCCCACCAGCCAGTACATCGTCGCCGTGGCTGCGACCGGAGAGGGTCCGTCTGGTCGTCCTGAGACCTCGCTGTTCCTGGTACCGAACGACGCGGATGGCCTCGAGGTCGGCCCGGCGTATCCGAAACTCGGGTGGCGGGCCTCGGACACCCATCCGATCTTCTTCGACGACGTCCGCGTACCAGCGGATGCCATGATGGGTACGCAAGGCATCGGCATCCGCGAGGTACTGCAGTTTCTGACGTGGGCGCGGATCCCGATCGCGGCCATGTCCACGGGCCTCGCCCAAGGGTGCCTGGAGGCGACCCGGGACTTCGTCGCTGGTCGCGAGTCGTTCGACAAGCCGCTGTATGAGCACCAGGCGGTGGCGTTCGGGGTCGCCGATCTGGCGGCCATGACGTACACCGCCCGAACTGTCACCTACGACGCGTGCTGGAAGTACGACCACGGGCACGACTACATCCAGGAAGCGGCGCTGTGCAAGCTGGTGGCCTCGGAACTGGCGAACAAGGTCGCCTACAAGGCCACCGAGCTCCACGGCGGATACGGGTTCATCGACGAGTACGACGTGACCCGTCATTACCGGGATGCTCGGATCCTGACGATCGGGGAGGGCACCTCTGAGGTACAACGGATGCTCATCGCCCGCAGCATGGGGTTCCCGACCTGATGGGGGCGAACCCGACCATCGACAGTCCAGTGCGGGATCGAGCGCTCGTCGTTGCCCGTCGACGTGTCCGCATGGTCGATACGGACGCCGCGCAGCTCATCTACTACGGCGCGGTCTTCCCGTGGGCAGAAGAGCTGTTCACGACCTGGTTGGCCGAAGCGGACCATCCTCTCGCTGGGAACCTAGAAGCCGGACTCGGATTCCCGGCAGTGCGCAGCGAAGCGGACTACCGCCATCCGCTCGGCTTGGGCGATGAACTGGAACTGCAGCTGCGACCCCACCACATCGGACAGCACAGTTTCTCCTTGGAGACGACCGTCTACCTGTTGCCCGATAGGCGTGAAGCAGCCAAGGTGCGTGTGTGGCATGTCTGCGTTGAGTTCGAGCCCAGGAGGGGAACGACCACACCGGACGTTCGTGTGGTGGGTCTGCCCGCCTGGGTCCGCCAAGCCCTCTCGTGATGGGGCACAAGCTCGGGTACATCCGTCGCTACGAACTGACGACAGCGTCAACAACTATGCATCTGAGCGCGGTTACAGGCTTGAGCGCACCGGCGTTCCACAAGAGACACGCCTATGACCGCCAAGACTTTTTTGGTTGCCACCCCTTGCGTTCCTGATGAAAAACTGATAATGGTATCAGTAATGGATGGGACCGGTGCCACAATGAGCCGAACTGACACGCTCCAGTGCCTCGGCGGGAACAACCTCGTCGTGACGTTCGGTGGGGTCCGAGCCCTTGATGATGTCAGCGTCGAGCTTCGGCGCGACGAGACACTGGCGATCATCGGTCCTAACGGAGCCGGCAAGACCTCGCTTCTGAACGTCTTCGGTGGCTTCTACAAGCCCCGACAGGGAACGGTGACGTTCGAAGGTCGAGATATCACGGGGATGGCGGAACACAAGATCGCCCGTCTCGGCATCGCCAGAACGTTCCAGGGAGTGCACCTGTTCGCGGGCATGACCGTGCTCGACAACATCATGGTCGGTCGCTTCAACCATCAGAACGCCAACATGCTGCAGTCGTTCTTCTACTTCCCCTGGGCTCACCGCGAGGAGGTCGAACATCGCGAGATCGTCGAGGACGTGATCGACTTCCTCGAACTCGAGACCGTTCGCGGCCAAGTCGTGGGCGAGCTCGGGTACGGCCTGCGTAAACGGGTCGATCTGGGTCGCGCCCTTGCGATGGAACCCAAGGTGCTGCTGATGGACGAACCGATGGCCGGTATGAACCTGGAGGAGAAGGAGGACCTCGCCCGGTTCATCATCGACATCCGTGAGGCTCGCGACATCCCCGTCGTGATCGTCGAACACGACATGCACGTCGTCATGGACATTGCCGACCGGATCGTCGTGCTCGACTTCGGCCAGGTGATCGGTGAGGGCACACCCGAAGAGGTCCAGAGTGACGAGCAGGTGATCGAGGCCTACCTCGGGAGCACGGCATGACCGGCAAAGGCGCAAGAGCCGTGATCACACCGGAGCTAGACGAGCGTTTCGCAATCCCGCCAGTCGAGACGCTACCGCAGCTGTTGGTCGCGCGAGCTGAGCAGTGGCCAGACCGGGTGTGTGAGCGTGAGAAGGACTACGGCGTCTGGCGGCCCTACACGTGGGCTGAGGTCCTCGAACACGTCCGCAACTTTGCACTTGGGCTGTACGAGCTCGGTCTTCAGGGCGGCGAGACCGTGGCCGTTGTCGGGGAGAACGAACCAGAGCACTTCTGGACCGAGTACGCCGCCCAGGCCATGGGTGCCAGAGTCGTGTCGCTGTACCCGGACCTGACACCTGAGGAGATGGTGTACATCGTCGACGATGCAGAAGCGGTCTTCATCGTCGCGGAAGACCAGGAACAGGTCGACAAGGCACTCGAGGTCGTCGAGGACAACGACCGCATCCGGGCCATCATCTACTGGGACGACAAAGGGATGTGGTCGTACGACCACGACATCCTCCTCGAGTTCCCCGACGTGGAGCGGACGGGTGCGGCACTTCACAACAAGCAGCCTGCGCTGTTCAAGGAGTCCGTTGCGGCCGGCAAAGGCGACGACGTCGCGGTGATCAGCTACACATCCGGGACCACCGGACGCCCCAAGGGGGTTCTGCTCACCTACGACCTCCTGTTCGACAACTGCGCTAGGACACTGCTCGCGCTCGAGATGAAGCCCAACATCGACTACCTGAGCTACATCTCGCCGGCGTGGGGCACCGAACAGTTCTTTGGGATCACCCTCGGTCTTGTCCTGCCCATGGTCGTCAACTTCCCAGAGGAGCCCGAAGAGGTCCAGAACAACATCCGAGAGATCGCCGTCGAAGCGATGGTGCTAAGTCCGCGACAGTGGGAGAGCCTCGCGGGTCTGATCCAAGCGCGCATGCTCGACGCCGGGCGCGTCCGAAAGCTGCTGTTCAAGGCGGCGATGAAGGTCGGCCACGAAGTCAACGTCAAACGGCTCGACGGCGACGATCCGTCGGTGTTCTACCGGCTCCTGTACCCACTGGCTGACTTGCTCGTACTGCGCCACCTCCGGGACAACCTCGGGCTGACACGCGCGGAGAACGCGCTGTCGGGCGGCTCCGCGATGGGGCCTGACGTCTACCGCTTCTACCACGCGATGGGCGTCCCTCTGCGGAACATCTACGGCACGAGCGAGATGGGGCTGTTCACCGTCCACCAGGGATCCACGTACGACGTCGAGAGCGTGGGCCACTGGATGCAGACCGGGTCGGGCTGGGACGACCTCGAGTGGCGGATCACGGACGACGGAGAACTATTTGTACGCGGAGGACCCGGGTTCCGCGGCTACCACCGGAAACCCGACAAGACCGAAGGCAAGGTCGTCGACGGTTGGTTCCGCACCGAGGATGCGGTCACCATGACCGACGAGGGGGAACTCGTCTTCCTGGACCGCATGGAGGACATGCGAGAGCTGTCCACCGGCCACAGCTTCCCCCCACAGTTCATGGAGACTCGCCTGCGGTTCTCGCCGTACATCAAGGACGTCATGGTCCTCGGTGACTCAACGAAGCCCTTCGTCGCGGCCCTCGTCCAGATCGACAGTGAGATGGTGGGTCGGTGGGCAGAGCAACGCACGATCGGTTACTCCACCTTCACCGACCTCTCACAGAAACCAGAGATACGTGAGCTCATCCGAGATGAGATCGCGAGCGTGAACCGTCTGCTCCCAGAGGGTTCTCGGTTGGTGCGATTCGCCAACTTCCCCAAGGAACTCGACCCGGACGAAGGTGAGCTAACCCGAACGCGGAAGCTGCGCCGCGACTTCCTCGAGGAGCGTTACTCGCCGCTGATCACCGCGATCTACGCGGACCATGACCGGGTGGAACTCGAGGTGCCGATCACCTACCAGGACGGCCGGAGCGGCGTACTGCGAGCGGACGTCATCATCGAAGACGTCGGAGAGACGACTCACGACGTCGAGTCGGCGGAGCTACGGGGAGTCGCCCCGTGAGCGACTTCGTCTCCCACACCGTCAACGGGGCCCTCCTCGGGCTCCTGTACGCCCTCGTCGCGATGGGGTTCGTGGTGATCTACCGAGCGTCGAGGGTGTTCAACTTCGCGCAAGGCGAGTTCGTGGTGATCGGCGGCTTCCTCGTCTGGTGGTTCACCCTTGGTCTCGGACTCCCGATATGGGCTGGCATCCTCCTCGCACTGCTGGGCGCAGCCGTGTTCGGTCTCCTCATCGAGCGTCTGTTCTTCCGTCGCCTCATCGGCGAGTCCCTCTTCGCGATGGTGATGATCACCATCGCCCTGCTCATCCTCCTGCGGGGAGTCGTCCTCGTCGCCTGGGGCCCCCAGGTCCGACCTTTCCCGCGGGTCTTCCCCACGGAAGTGCTCATCGTCATGGGCGACGTCTTCATAGACCGAGCTCTCCTGTACGGAGGGATCATCACCATCATCCTCGCGATCGGTTTGAACTGGTTCTTTACGAGGACGCGCCGCGGCCTGAAGATGTCGGCAGTCGCCGAAGACCATCAGATTGCCATGTCCATGGGCATCTCGGTACGCCGCTCGATCGCTCTCGCATGGGTGCTCGGCTCCGTGCTCTCCGCGATCGGAGCCATGGTCTTCCTCAGCGGCAAGTCCCTGACGTTCCTCGCGTCCGACATCGGCCTCGCGGCACTGCCGGTAGCACTACTCGCAGGAGTCGAATCGGTCGGAGGTCTCATCCCCGCCGGACTCATCGTTGGCGTTGCCACTGGACTCGCCGCCGGGTACCTGGACCCGATCGTCGGGGGCAGCATGGGGGCCGTCTTCCCGTACATCATCATGATCGCCATCCTCTTCATCCGCCCGACCGGTCTGTTCGGCTGGGAAGAGATCGAGAGGGTCTGACCTGTGCCGATGCAGCCCGCAGGCGTCTTCTCGGAGACCTACCGGCGCGACAAGGCGATGTTCAAGACCTGGAAGCAGGTCGCAGCACTGGCGATCTTCCTCCTCGCCCTGTTGACGCTACCGACGACCCTCGGACCTCGGTTCGTCGCGATCGCGAACGTCATGTTGATCACCGCGGTGGTGGTGGTAGGCCTTCAACTCACCACCGGCTACGCGGGGCAGATCAACCTCGGGCAGTCGGCGTTCATGGGCGTCGGTGCTTACGCGGGCGCTGTCCTGGCGAGCAAGGCGAGCCTGCCCTTCTGGCTCGCGATCCCGTTCGGTGGACTCGCAGCCGCACTGTTCGGTGCCGTGTTCGGACTCGCTGCGGTCCGCATAAAGGGCTTCTACTTGGCGCTGACGACCATCGCTGCGCACTTCATCTTCCACTTCGCGATCATCAACCTTCCCAGAGGATGGTTAGGCGGCTCACAGGGGATACGACTCTCCAAGGCGAGCCTCTTCGGGTTCGACATCGGAACCGATACGAGGCTGTACTACCTCCTCTTGGTGGTGACTGCCATCATGATCGCCGGCGCCTACGGCATCATTCGCAGCCGCCATGGACGCGCCTTCATCGCCGTCCGCGATGATGATGTCGCCGCTGGCCTCATCGGCATCCACGTGACCCGAACGAAGGCCATGGCGTTCTTCGTCGGTGCCTTCTACGCCGGCGTTGGTGGGGTGCTGTGGGCCTACTTCATCCGCTTCGTTCAGGTCGACCAGTTCAGCCTGTTCTTCTCTGTCTGGTACATCGGCATGATCATCGTGGGAGGACTCGGCTCGATCCCTGGCGCGATCGTCGGGGTCTTCGTCGTGCGCGGAGCACAGGAGCTCCTCGTTGCGGTAGCACCGGACCTCACGAGTGTGATCCCACGTCTGGGTGGAGACGTCGTCTTCGCCGGACTCAACGTGCTGCTCGGGGGCATCATCGCGCTCTTCCTGCTGTTCGAACCCAAAGGGCTGATGCACCGTTGGAACATCCTCAAACGCGGCTACCGCCTGTGGCCGTTCCCGTACTGAGCACCGAGGTAGATGGATGGCGTCAAGAGCGACCCGAAGGGGAACAGATGAGAACCGGCGGAACAACGATCACTTCCACGGAGAAGGAGAAGAACATGAATCACTGGTGGAGCAAGACATGGCTGACGGTACTAGCGGTACTCGCCCTGGCTATGACCGCGTGCGGAGGTGGTGATGGACCTGGGACAGCGGCGACCGAGGACGACGGAGCCGGGGGTGCCGCGACGGAAGACCAAGCCGCGGGTGAGGTCACCACGTACAACATTGCATGGCTGGCCGACTTCTCCGGGCCCTACGCGGATGTTTGGCCCGCAGTACAAGACGCCCGCGAGGCCGTCACGGCGTGGTGGAACGACGAGGTCGGTCAGGAGATCGGCGTACGAATCGAAGGGAAGACCTACGACCACCGTTACGATCCGAGCCAAGTCGGAAGTCTGTGGCCGGGCATCTTGAGCGAACTCGATCCGATCGCGGCCAACGGCGTGGGAGGCCCCGATGTAGCAGCTCTGCAGGAGCGTCTCCCCGACGACGAGGTCCCCCTGTTCATGAGCACAGCTGGGTACGGCTACGCGTGGGAACCCGACCCGTGGGTGTTCAATCCGCGCCCAACGTACGGTCATGAAGCAGCGGCGTTCCTGCAGTGGTACAAGGAGGAGGCGGGCCTCGAGACGCTCCGCTTCGGTTCCATCTCTTCTGAAGCGTCTCCGGCCTACGTGGACATCGTCGAGGGAACCGAGGCGTGGGCAGCACAGACTGACGGCTTCGAGTTCGTCGGTGTCGAGTACGCCGAAGTGCAGCCCGCAGATCTCTCTCGAGAGGTTCGCCGTCTCGTCGACGAGGACGTCGACGTCATCCTGACCCAGACGAACACCGCCGCAGCGCTCCTGGCGGTCCAGGCCCTGGAGAGCCAGGGTGCTGAGGACGTCGTCACGATGGTGAGCTCGCACAACGGTCTCGTGGCCAGCGGCAACGCAGCAGGTGATCTGTGCGTGTTCAACGGCATGTACGAGGCGTACGCGATGGCCATCCCTGCGGAGGAGTCCGGACCGGCGTACGAGTTCTTCACGACGTTGAGGGACGATCACGGTCTGGAAGCCGAGTGGGACGTTCCGACCGTCCAGGGCATGGAACAGGCGCTGTTCACCCTGCGGGTCATGGAGCGGGCGGTCGAGGAGGTCGGCCCAGAGAACCTCGATGGCGCGGCCGTTCGAGAGGCCGCACTCAACGCGACCATCCCGCAGGACGAGCTCTTCGGCCTGCTATCGACGCTGAACTTCACGGGGGAGGCCCCGTTCCCGACGAAGGATCTGACGATCAACATCGGGACCGTCGAGGATTGTGAGTACGCGCTCGCGGCTGGAGGTGTCGAGGTCCCCGAAGTTCCGAAGTGGTGATCCATCCGAGCGGCGGGACGCGGGCTGCGCGTCCCGCCGCCCACCCGCGGGGATCAGGTAGGGCGTAGATGCTAAAGCTCAACAACATCGAGGTCATCTACAGCGACGTCATCCTGGTGCTCAAGGGTGTCAATCTCGAGGTCCCGGATGGCGGATGTGTTGCCCTCCTCGGCGCCAACGGTGCCGGGAAGAGCACCACGCTGAAAGCCATCTCCGGACTACTGCGTACGGAAGACGGTGCGGTCACCGGCGGCTCGATAGAACTCGACGGTCAGCGCATCGATGGCCTCTCCAGCGAGGAGATCGTCGAGAGAGGCCTGCTGCATGTACTCGAGGGGCGTCGCGTCCTCCAGCACATGACGGTCGAGCAGAACCTCGTCGCCGGTGGTCACATGCACACGCAGACGGAGGTTCGGGAGAACCTCGACCGCGTGTTCGGGTTCATCCCCCGCCTCGCGGATCTCCGGAAGCGCACCGCCGGGTACCTGTCCGGCGGCGAACAACAGATGCTCGTGATCGGACGAGCGCTGATGGCTCGTCCCCGTCTGATGATGATCGATGAGCCGTCGCTGGGTCTTGCTCCACAACTCGTCGACGACGTGTTCGCCCTCCTACACAAGCTCAGAGAGGAGGGCATCAGCCTGTTGATCGTGGAGCAGAACGCGCTCGCTGCCTTGGACCTCGCCGATTACGGGTACGTCCTCGATGATGGCCGGATTGTTCTCGACGGGGAGGCTGACGAGCTCCGTGCCAACGAGGACATACGGGAGTTCTACCTAGGACTCAACCTGTCGGGTGAACGTAAGAGCTTCCGGGACGTCAAGCACTACCGGCGACGCAAGCGCTGGCTCGGTTGAGCGGCGGGAAGGACAGATGTCATGGAGGAGCAGGCCTACCGAGAGTTCCGCGACGAACTCCTCGAACGGTTGTGGCAGGACATCGCCCCGTTCGAGCAGCGGATCGAGGATGAGGAACACATCCCCAAGCAGGAGGTGTTCCCTCTGCTCCGAGACATGGACGCCTGGGGGTTGTTGATTCCCGAAGAGTACGGCGGCGTGGGACTCAGCGTCCGGCAGTACCTCCCAGTCATCGCGGAGCTGTCCAAGATCCACGGCGGACTCCGCGCCGTTGTCCACGTGCACAACTCGATGGCTCACGCGATCTCGGACCTCGCGAGTGAGACACAGAAGAAGGAGATCTTGCCCGGCGCGGCGATCGGTGAGAAGTCGGTCTCGTTCGCACTGACCGAACCTGATCATGGCACCGGTGCCGACCTTGGAACGCGCGCCGAACATGACGGCGACCACTACCTCATCAACGGCCGCAAGTGGTTGATCACGAACTCGGACTTCTCGACCCACTTCATCGTGTTCGCAAAGACCGACCCGGACGCCGGGGAGCATGGGGTCAGTGCGATTATCGTGGAACGGGACACCACAGGGTTCACCATCGAACCTTTGCCCGAGACCATGGGATGCAAGGGAGGTGAGCACGGGCTTCTCACCTTCAAGGGCGCCCGCGTGCCTGCCCAGAACATCCTGGGTGAAGAAGGTATGGGGATAGCCCAGATGGAAGAAGCGCTCGAGATCAGCCGCGTCTTCGTCGCCGCTTCGTCGCTCGGTACGGCCGAGCGCGCGTTCGAACTGTCGCTTGAGCACGCGAAGGAGCGGGTGACCTTCGGCAAGCCCATCGCTCAGCGTCAAGCGATCCAACGCTACCTCGCTGAGATGGCGACGGACATCTACGCCCTCCGACTGATGCTCACCGACTGCGCCGACCGCTGGGACCGCGGCGAACGGATACCTGCCGAGGCATCCATGACCAAGCAGTTCGGCCTGGAAGCGGTCGGACGCGTCACCGACCGTGCCCTGCTGGTCTTCGGCGGGATCGGTTACACGCGCCAGCACAGCATCGAACGGCTGTATCGGGACGCTCGTCTCAATTGGCTCGAGGAAGGCACCCCGACCATCCAGTACATGGTGGCCGCCCGCCAGTTCCTCGATGGCCACTGGTGGGATGACGAGTGGTGACCGATTGCAGGGGGAAGGTAGCCGTCGTCGTCGGAGGGACACGCGGTATCGGCCGAGAGACGGTGCTGGCGTTGGCGGATGCCGGCGCCACGGTGATCACGACCGGCCGTTCCAGACAGGATGCGGAGAAGGTCACCGGTCTGGCGCGTGAACGAGGGGTTGACGCGCTACCGCTGCCGTTCGATGTCAGCGATCCTGCAGCATCCGAGGAGGCAATGGCGCTTGTAGAAGACCGTTTCGGTTCCATCGACATCCTGGTAGCGAACGCTGGCATCAATCCCTACTTCGCCCGTGCCGAGGACCTGACACCCGAGATGTGGGATGAGATCATCGATGTCAACCTCCGAGGGTTGTTCTTCGCCGTGCAGGCCGCGGGACGTCGCATGCTCGCATCGGGTGGAGGCAGCATCGTGTCCGTTTCCTCTGTCACTGCGACCAAGGGCACAGCGCGGGGTCTGCCGTACACCGCGGGCAAGGGCGGGCTCGATGCGATGACGCGCACTCTGGCCGTCGAGTGGGCCGATCGACGGGTGCGAGTCAACGCGGTGGCGCCGGGGTACATCGAGACGGACCTGACCGCCGACCTGCGAGCGAACGAAGGCCTCCGGCAGATGGTGGTCGACCAGGTACCACTCGACCGCTTCGGGATTCCCTCCGAGATCGCTGCGTTGATCGTGTTCTTGGCCTCCGATGCCGCGAGCTACGTCACCGGTCAGGTCGTGTTCGTCGACGGCGGCATGCAAGTTCGTTGAGTCAGAGGATCCACTATGCGTGATACGTACATCGCAGGGGTCGGGATGACCCGCTTCGGGAAGTTCTTGGACCGCAACCTCGCTTCTCTGGCGAGCGAAGCCGTGGACGCCACGCTGGCCGACGCGAGGAGCATCCCGGAGGACATCGGCATGGTGTTCTTCGCGAACTCCGTCGCGGGTCTGATCAGTGGCCAGGAATCGATCCGCGGACAGGTCTCGCTTGGATCCACGGGTCTACAAGGCAAACCCATCGTCAACGTCGAGAACGCATGCGCGTCCGGCTCAACCGCCGTGCACCTGGCCCGGTTGGCCGTTGCCTCAGGACACGTCGAGGCAGCCCTCGCCGTGGGTGCGGAGAAGCTCTACCACGAGGACAAGCAGACGACGTTCACGGCAATGATGTCGGCTGTCGACGTGGAACGGCTCGACGAGATCCGTGCCCGCCTCAGGGGCGATGGAGCCGGGTCCGAGAGCCGGTCGATGTTCATGGACGTCTACGCCGAGATGACGGAGAGGTTCATGGAACGGACCGGCGTCACCCAGCGCGACTTCGCGCAGGTCGCCGTCAAGAGCCACGAACACGCGTCCGGCAATCCGAGGGCGCAGTACCGTGAACCGGTCACGATCGAACAGGTGCTGGACAGTCGACCTATCGCTGGACCCCTGACGCTGCTCATGTGCTCTCCGATTGGAGACGGCGCGGCCGCCGTCCTGGTTTGCTCTGCGGACTTCGCCGAGCGGGTCGACGCGGACGCGGTTCGCATCAGGGCGTCGGTCCTGCGTTCCGGGCAGGAGGGAACCTACGGCGAGACGGTGCCTTCGGTCGCTCGACAGGCGTACGAGGAAGCAGGCGTGGGCCCCGAGGATCTCGACGTCGTGGAATGCCACGACGCGACCGCACCCGCCGAGCTCATGCTCTACGAGGACCTCGGTCTCGCCTCACCGGGTGAAGCCGCCAAGCTGCTGTGGTCCGGGGAGACCACGTTCGGCGGTCGGGTGCCCGTGAACACCAGCGGCGGGTTGATCAGCAAAGGTCACCCGGTCGGAGCCAGCGGCTGCGCGCAGCTGGCGGAGCTGACCGAGCAGTTGCGAGGTCGTGCCGGTGACCGTCAGGTGGAGAACGCTGATATCGCACTCGCTCAGAACGCCGGCGGCTTCCTGGATCCCGATGTCGCCGCGTGTGCCGTGACGATCGTCAGTCGAACATGACGATCACGGGCGGCAACGGACGATCCCGGGTCACTGTCTCGGTTGCCTCCCTCTTCGAGCGTGCGTACGAGCAGTTCTCGGATCGCCCTGCCATCGTCGCCGTCGGCGGGCCGATCACCACCTACGCCGAACTCGGTGAGAAGGTCCACCGACTTGTGCGAGGGTTCCGATCGCTGGGGCTGCAACGAGGAGATCGCGTCGTTCTTCTGATCGGGAACCATCCGTGGTTCTTCGAGGTCGATCAGGCGCTCTTCGTCGGAGGGTTCGTGCGGACGGCATTGAGCATCCGGCTCCACCTCCAAGAGGTGACGCACATCGTGAACGACTGCCGAGCCCGCGCGGTCGTGGCCGACGACGAGTGGGCAGTCCGTTTGGTCGAAGCCCGGGAGCAGATCCCCGACGTCGAACACATCATCGCGACCACTGGCTCGGTCGAAGGCGCCGAACCGCTGTCGGATGTGGCCGGGGCAGGGGCGGCGACCCCTCCTACCGACCTGCCAGGAGCGCAAGCCCCAGCTGCGTTGTTGTACACGTCCGGCACGACCGGAGCACCGAAGGGCGCAATGTTGAGCCACGCCAACTGGGTGGGGATGGTGCGCAACTCCATGGTCGAACTACCGCCCATCCATCACACTGACGTGCTACTTCACGTCGCGCCGCTCAGCCACCTCAGTGGCTACGTCGGTCCTACCTACTTCGCGCGCGGAGCAGCGCACGTGCCACTGGCGAGGTTCGATCCACGGGAGGTCCTCGACATCATCTCTGCGCAGAGGATCTCAGCCACCGCACTGGTCCCGACGATGCTGAACCTGCTGCTGCTCGAGGCGGAGGAGCGGCCTTCCGACACCTCCAGCCTCCAGACCGTGCTCTACGGAGCATCGCCGATCGCTCCCGACCGGCTCGCACGTGCCATCAAGGTGTTCGGTGAGGTCTTCATCCAGTTCTACGGCCTCAGCGAGACCCCGATGCCCCTCACGGCCCTCGGGAAACGCGACCACCGGTTCGATCCGGATGGGCCGGTACCCAGCCGGCTCGCATCTGCAGGCAGGGTCAATCCGTTTGTGGATCTTCGACTCATCGATCTCGAAGGCCGTGAGGTACCGGCGGGCGAGATCGGCGAGATCCAGGTCCGCGGCGACACGGTCATGCTCGGCTACTGGGAGAAGCCTGAGGAGACGGAACAGATGATCGACCCCGACGGTTGGGCTGCAACCGGTGACCTCGGACGCATGGATGACGAAGGGTACGTCACCATCGTCGATCGGAAGAAGGACATGATCGTCACGGGTGGATACAACGTCTACCCCAGCGAGATCGAGAACGTCATCTCGACGCTCCTGGAAGTACAAGAGGTCGCCGTGATCGGGGTTCCCGACGAGCGCTGGGGGGAGGCGCTCAAAGCCGTCGTCGTGATCCGCCATGGATATGATCTCGATGAAGAAGCGGTCGTCGCGGCCTGCGAGGAGAACCTCGCGGGATACAAGAAGCCTCGCTCGGTCGATTTTGTCGACGAACTGCCCAAGACCGGGTCGGGGAAGATCATGCGGAGGCGCATCCGGGACGAGTACTGGCAGGACGAAGAACGTCGAGTGGGATGACCATCGAAACAGAGGCGTACAGGTGATCACCGAGCAGCCGTTGGCAGGAGTTACCGTCCTCAGCCTGGCGGAGCAGTACCCAGGACCGTACGCGACGCTCTTGCTCGCGGACCTCGGTGCCGACGTCGTACTGGTCGAGAGGCCCGGCTCAGGCGACCCCTCCCGTCAGTTCCCGCCGTTCCACGAGGCCCTCAACCGCAACAAGCGGTCGGTCGCGATCGACCTGAAGTCGCCCGACGGACGGGACGTGTTCCTCCGTCTCAGCGAGGACGTCGACGTTATCCTTGAAGGGTTCAGACCTGGGACCGTCCGACGACTCGGGATCGATTACGACGCGGTCCGCGAGGTGAACCCGACGGTCGTGTATGTGTCGATCTCTGGCTTCGGGCAAGAGGGACCCCTGCGGGATCGGCCGGCCCACGACGTCTCGTACCAAGGCATGGCCGGGATGCTGCATGAACGGCTCGAACAGGACGCACCCGGTCCACCACCCTCGATCGCCGTCGGGGACCTCTCGTCGGGCATGTTCGCGACCATCGCGAGCTTGACCGGCCTGGTTGCACGTGATCGAACCGGCGAAGGCTCCTATTACGACGTCTCGATGACGGACGGACTCATCTCGTGGATGACCACCTACCTCTTCTCGCAGGCGAACGGCTTCGCGGAGCCCGGCATCCCACCTCGCGAGCCCGGCTACGGACTGTTCCGCACCGCTGATGGCGGCGTGATCAGCCTCAGCGTCGCCCACGAGGACTGGTTCTGGCGGCCGCTGTGCGAGGCGCTGAGTCTCGGGGAGTACGCCGGACTCGCAAGCTCCGAGCGACGGGAACGGTACGAGCATCTCCGTAGGCAGATCGCCGAGGCGTTGGCTACCAGGACGCGCGAAGAGTGGGAGAAACTGCTAGACGAGGCCGGTGTGCCCTTCGGTCCCGTCTTGTCGCTGTGTGAGGTGCTCGAACATCCACACACCGAGGCCCGTGGTCTCCTCGTGGACGTCCCTGCGTCCGATGGCCACCCCACGCGGCGACACGTCCGTCAGCCCTTAGCGATCAGAGGGGCCGACACGTCCATCGAGCGTCATGTCCCCGTCCTCGGAGAGGACACGCGAGAGGTCCTCACGGATGCGGGGTTCACCAATGGCGAGGTGGACGAACTCCTCGCGAGAGGAACGGTAGAGGAGGCGACCTGAGGAGAGCCGATGGATCTGTCAGAGGCAATGCGGACAACCCCGACGGTGCGCTACTACACCGACGAGCCGGTGGACGAGGCGGTCCTCTACGGCGCCCTGGACATCGCCCGGTTCGCCCCGAACGGTGGCAACCGGCAGGGCTGGCACGTGGTGGTGGTCACCGATCCCGCAACCCGGAAGAACCTCCGCGACCTGTACCTCGAGCCGTGGACAGATTACGTGGAAGCGGCACGGTCCGGAGGCCTGGCGCCCCGGAGCGAACGAGTCCTCAATCAGGCGGACGAGTTCGCTCATGGGCTGCACGAGGTGCCGGTGCACCTCGTCGTGTGCGCCCGCATGCCGGCGTTGGCGATCACTGACCTGAACCTCGATCGCACGAGCATCGTTGGTGGGGCGTCGGTCTACCCCTTCGTGCAGAACATCCTGCTCGCGTTGCGGGCGGAAGGTCTCGGCGCTGCGCTGACCACTGTCCTATGCTTCGTCGAGTCGCAAGCCAAGGATCTGCTCACCATCCCGGATGAGTACGGCATAGCGACGCTGGTCGCTGTGGGCCATCCGGATCCAGACCGACTGCCGCGGCAACTCTCGCGCACACGCGTGGAAGAGTTCACGTCGCGCGATCGTTTCGATGGGCACCCGCTGACCGCGCCGAACTGAAACAGAGGATGTGGTGGAACCGAAACAGGAACGTGCCAAGCGCACGCGGCAGGCGTTGATCGAGGCCGCACGGAAGGTCTTCACCGAGAAGGGGTACCCGAGGACCACGGTCGCGGAAATCGTCAAGGAAGCTGGACGGGCCCATGGAACGTTCTACCTCTACTTCGACAACAAGGAGCACATCTTCGAGGTTCTGCTCGAGGAGGTCATCGAGAGTCTGAAGGCGCAGTCTGGGGCGATGTGGCGGCGGGACAATCCGACCCAGAGTGTCTACGTGACGGTCCGTCGGTTCCTGGAGGAGTTCAGGCGCAGCAAGGAAATGTGGTTGCTGCTCGATCAGATGGCGGCGGTCGATTCTGGTTTCTATGAGCTGCGTGAACGCTGGCGGCGAACCTTCGTGGGGAAGATCCGGCGAGGCGTCGAGACGTCAGCTACAGAAGCGATTGCGGAACTGGACACGGAGATCCTGGCGGAGATCCTGGCGGCCATGGTGGATGAGATCTGCCGCGTTTCCTACCTCGAAGGATACGACTGGAATCCTGAGTTGCTGGCTCGTCACATCACCACGGTGTGGACGCAAGGGCTCGGATACCCCCAGGAACACCTCGAACGACTCGACCCGGGACCGACTCAAGAGGAGCAGAAGGCATCCTGAAGCTAGCCCTGATGTTGCACGGGTAGGGCTGGCGCCGCACGGGGCTGAGGCCGGCGAGGACCCTGACGAGCCGCTGATGGTCGATGTGGACGCAACGTTGATCGCGGCCGGGTCCGACGACAAGGACGGCGACCCCGTGACCCTCGAGGCCCGCCACCGTGCCCGCGCCCGCCTCGAGGACCGCATCCGCATCGCCAAGACCACCGATGCGCAAGCTGCCCCTGCACGTCGCCGCCCGCATCGTACACCGCTCCCGACAGACCGGTTTCATGGACACCCCTCGTCCGCGAAACCGGGGGAGCTTCAGTACCAACTAGCAATTGGTCGGAGCAGACTTTCGCGCAAACCGGTCCCTAACCCATTCCTCGACGTCGTTGGCAGCGTGAGGGTTATGTACACCGTGACCAGCCCCTTCGTAGACACGATATAGAACCGTATTCCTGTTTGCGCACATGTCCGCCACAGTTGCGTCTACAAGTGCTAGCGGAACCAGATGATCAGAAGTCCCATGCGCCACCATCAGCGGTCCCTCGAGTCGGCTCGTTCCCACGGTGTTCTCGCGGAGGAATCGGCGAAGGATTGGTTCCGATGCCCAGTCCTCCTTCAGCAAGTTACCCCTGGGAATCGATCGGTACACGCCGTTGATCACCGAACCTGAACAGCCGTTCTGCGCCACGTGAGCATGGCTCAAAGCTCCTTCTCGGAGCACATCCGACAGTTCGAAGTTCGGATACGTATTCATCACGCCGTGGTGAAGAAGGATATGGAAACCATGAGCTGCGTGGTCCTCCAGGTACGTGAACAACTGCTTTAGGCGTACGCCGGGCGCAAGTGCCACCCCGCCCATATACCCGCGAACGTCGCTGAGAGAAGGGTGCCGGAGAAGTTCAGCAGCCCTAATAGTTGTGCCCCCACCTTGAGAGTGCCCAATCGCAACCCATTCGTGGCTCAATCGAGTAGGAACAGTATCGGAGTCCGGATGTGGAATGGTCTGGTGGCCGACGTCTATCCAATCCTCAGCAACATGGAATTCTGCAGCAGCCGCCTGTGCCGCGGAAACCGAGTAGATCAGATCATGAGCCTGGGCATCATATGCGAGCAATTGGTGCGACGAATCGGTTCCCAGGCCAGCATAGTCTGTGGCCACGATTGCGAAGCCGGCATCGATCCAATCGTTGAGATAACTGCCGTCGTATCGGTTTGGTCGAAGAGAAGGAGCGCAGTTGCGGGCGACACCCGTCGTGCCGTGTGCGTAGGCGATGAGGGGCCACCCGCCCTCGGGTGTCTCACCCGGGGGAATCAACACGTATCCAGATGACACGCTCGGTTCACCATGCGCGTCACGAGACCGGTAGAGTATGCGG
>CAZHZQ010000013.1:0-26709 GCA_964537235.1 uncultured Actinomycetota bacterium
CGGCAACTGGCTCGAAGGCGGCAACTACACCCTGTACCTCCTCGGCCAAGGCGACACGCCAGGCCGTCGAGGATCCGACGTTCCCCACAGCACGCGCGACGTCATCGTTCGAAACAACCTGTTCGCCTGCCGCTCGAAGCACGGGGTGCTCCTCGTCCGTGGCGTTGAACGCCTCACCTGGGAGGGCAACGTCTGCGCCCACACCGGTCGACGCATCGAGGATCCCTCGCATGCCCCGACATCAGCTCGATGAGCGCTACGGACCGTCTGTGCCCGGTGACCCGGTCCTCGTGCGGAGCGGCCCCTTCAGACTCCGCATCAGCGTCTGCGCCCCGAGCGACTTCCTCACCACCCTTCCGACCTCCGCGGGGAGCACCCACTCCCCACTCCGTTCGATCTCCCGGTGCGTCTCGGGCGTGAGGAGATCGACGAGACCGATGATGGTGGTTGCGGGACATCGGCGGGAGACCTCCCGCAGCGCCGATTCCACGTCGCCGTCGTGCATATCGAGGTCGATGATCAGGATGTCCGGACCGTGCTCCCGGCATGCTCGGACCGTCTCGCCGAGATCGGCCGCCTCGGCCACCACGGCGGCGCCGCCGGCGGTGACCAGACCTGTGACCAGGATGCGCCAGTCGGGGTCCTCGTCGGCGACGACCACGTGTTCGACCGCATGTGCATCCGGCATCGAAGTTCACCCCGAGGTTCCGTCGATGTCCCGGCGCCGCGTCGACGGCGGGTCCAGGCGTACGGCGCACTTCTACGGTCGGCTCCCCCCAGAGGTCAAGAGAGCGGTGCCGACGCGGGCACGATGACTCATTGGCCCCCGCGTCGGGCCGGTGGTTGCGCATCGGTGGGGATCCGCACTCTGAAGGACGCCCCTCCGCGGGGCGAATCCTCGACCCACACCTCACCGTTGAGCATGGACACGAGCCGTCTGACGAGCGACAGCCCGAGCCCGAGTCCTCCCGTGGTCTCCGTCGCCCGCCCCCGATCGAACGGCTCGAATATCGACTCCTTGATCTCGTCCGGGACCCCGGGACCGTCGTCTTCGACGATCAGCACGAGGCCGCCGGGGGCTGGATCGGCCCGGACGGTGACCGCCGTCTCCGGGGGGGTGTGAGTGACCGCGTTCCAGAGCAGGTTCCTGACGATCCGTTCCAGGAGGTTCCTCGGCACCCACACCGACTCCTCGCCGAGAGCAACCTGGATGGCGTGGGTCCCGGTGTCGACGTTCGCGAGCACCTCGTGAACGAGTTCTGACAGGATCACGCGGTCCCGCGCTTCGACCTCCAGGACGCCCTCGTCCACGCGTTCGTTGTCCACGATCTCCTGGACGAGCGACTCGAGCTGCGTGAGTCGCTCCCTCATCGCTCGCAGGAGTTCGGCTTGCTGTGACTCCGAGGCAGGGCTGTCCGTGAGTCGGGACATGAGTTCTCGCGCCGTGGCGAGCGGACGGCGAGCATCGTGGGCCATCAGCCGGAGCGATGTTCTCAACCGGTTCGTGGCTCCACGGAGATCCGAGATGAGCTCCGTCTGGTCCTGGTGGATCTCGCCGATCATCTCACCGGACCACATCCAGTCCGAGACGTCGATGGCCAGTCCGCAGACGGTGGGATCCGGTTCCGAGACCAGTCGTGACTGTTCGCGGACCCATCGCAGACGGCCCTCCCGCGTGTACATGCGGTACTCGGCCCGGAGATCGTGCCCGGCCTCGAAGGCGATGCGGCGCTTGTCCAGCACCGGGGCCCGGTCGGCCGGATGGATCTGTTCCTCCCACAAGGGGGGATACGCGTACCACTCGTGAGCTTCGAACCCGAGCAGGTCTTCGATGGCACCGCTGACGAAACCGATCGAACCGGTTGGCTCCGCTCTCACGAACACGACCCCAGGGATGCAGCGGACCAGATCATCCAGCTCGAAGGCCGCCGGTGGTGGGCCGGAGAGGTCGGGGCGCTCCTCGTCTGCCACGCTCAGCCCCCCGGCCAGCCACGCCAGATGCACGATCGCGCCGTACGGCCGGCGATCTGAGCTGCGGCCAGTCCCCCGAGAACGCTCATGTCACCTACTGCATACGGTGGATGACCGTCCGTCAAGTGGCCATCGGACGCGTGCGGGACCGAGAGTTGACCGGAAGTGTCCGAACGTTCTTTGACGCGTCGGCGGGACAGATGTCACGTTGTGGCGAGGAGGCGTGAACCGGGGGGCGTCCTGGATGACGAGGAGCGACCGAGCTTCAGGGGAAGCGCTGGAGAAGCGGATGCAGGTCATGGCGGGGCGCCTCCTCGACCTGCGGGAATCGGCCGCTGCCGACGAACAGGTCCCGCGATCCTTCGTTCTGGAAGCGGTGGACGATCTCGCGGACACGCTCGAGGAACTGGACGTCGCGACGTCGATGCTGCAGAACGTCAACCAGGAGCTCGCGGAGGCTCGCACGCGATCGGACCGGGATCGCCGTCGCTACCGGTTCCTGTTCGATCACGCCCCACACGGGTACGTCACCACCGAGCTGGACGGCCTGATCGTGGAGGCGAACAGGGCCGCGGCCTCGATCCTGACGCCCGATACGGACCACCAGCCCATCGTCGGTCGGATGTTCCACACCCTCGTCGCGGAACACGACCGGCCCCGTGTACTTCGAACGCTGCGGGCGTTCCGGGACGATGATCCCGGCATCGTCGACGCTCACCGTGTCGCGCTGGTCTCGGAACGCGTGGCGCGTGTCTCCGCCTCGGTGGTGTGGGCGGAGGATGCCTCGCGGCAGGTCTGCTGGCAGTTCGTCGATGTCACCGATCTGGAACGGGCGGAGGCGCGCACCGAACGCGCTGAGGCGCGCTACCGGGCGCTCGTCGAACAGGTCCCGGCCATCAGCTACGTCCGCCGGGTGGGGGTCGGCGAACAGGAGGGCTTCCTCTACATCAGCCCCCAGGTCGAGACCATCCTGGGGTACTCGCCGGACGAATGGCACGAGTCACCCCGCCTGTGGGTCGAACGCATCCATCCCGCCGACCGGCCGCGTGTGCTCGCCGAGTACGCGCGGCACATCAACGACGGCGACCCGTTCGTCGCCGAGTACCGGCTGCAGGACTGCGACGACCGGACCCACTGGTTCCGGGTCGAGGCGACCCTTCGCCGGGACCCCGAGACCGGTGATCTGGTCTCCCAGGGGGTCGCTCTCGAGATCACCGAACGCAAACGGGCAGAGGCACAGCTCGACGAGCTGGCCGAGGAGCAGACGGTCCTCATCGAGCGGGAGCAGCGCGAGGTCGAGCGGCTCCAGCGCCTCGACGAGATGAAGAACCTCTTCCTCCAGGCCCTGTCCCACGAGCTCCGCAAGCCCTTGGGGGCCATCCTCGGCCTGGCGATGACACTGGATCGCCACGACGTGGATCTGTCCCAGGAGGAACGGCAACAGCTCCACGGGCGCCTGGAACGCAACGCACGGCGGTGTACGCGGTTGCTCACGGACCTGCTGGACCTGAAGCGCCTGACATCGCGTGCGGTCGCCGTCGACCGGGTACCGACGGATCTGGCATCTCTCGTCGACAAAGCCATCGACGAACTCGACGACCGGGATCGCGCACGCGTCAACACGTACACGCAGGAGGGGCTCACGGTTGCGGTGGAGCCGGCGATGATCCAACGGATCCTGGAGAACCTGATCGAGAACGCCGTCCGTCACACGCCGACCGGGACCCCCGTCGAGGTCAGGACCGAGCGCACCAGCAGTGGCGACGTGCTCATCGAGGTCGCGGACCGAGGGCAGGGGGTGCCCGACGAGCTCAAGGAGCAGATCTTCGAACCGTTCGAACGCGGCGACGCGACCGGCCCGGGGAGCGGCCTCGGACTCGCGATCGTGCGTGAGTTCGCGGAGCTCCACGGTGGGCGAGCGAGCGTCGAGGACCGATCCGCTGGCGGTTCCCGGTTCCAGGTCCGCCTTCCCGTCCACCGTTCGACCGCCTGAGGGCGTCACCGGCGCAGGCAACGCCTCGTAACTCCCGGCAGTGGTCGACGCGGGACATGCGCGATGACGTCAAGACGCCCCTCCGGGAGGCGGGATGATCGTGCGTCCCCGCCGGGCGGCGGACTGGGCGACGTACGCAGCGACCTCGGTCCGGTTCTTCATGCCCAACTTGGACAGGATGTTCGACATGTAGTTCCGCACCGTCTTCTCCGCCAGTGACAGCTGCTCGGCGATCTCCCGGTTGGTGAGTCCCACCGCGACGAGCTTCAGGATCCGTTGCTCCTGCCCGGTGAGGTCCGCGAGGAACTCGTCGTCCGGGGGGAGATCCACCGCGCGTTCCCGCAGCTCATCCACCATCTCGGGATGCAGCAGCGACTCGCCTGCCGCGATCTGGGTCACGGCGTCTATCAGCTCCTCCTGGAGGACATCCTTGACCACGTACCCCGCCGCCCCGGCCACGACCGATTGGTAGAACGCGTCCTCGTCCGGGAACGAGGTGAGCATCAAGCACCGCGTATGCGGATCGCGCGAGCGGACCTCACGGATCAGTTCGATCCCGTTCCCGCCGGGCAGGCGGACGTCCACGATCGCAACGTCGGGAGCGGTCCGGAGGATGCCCTGCAGTCCCTCTGGCGCCGTCGCCGCCTCCCCGACCACATCGAAGCGACCGGCATCGTCGAGGAGGGCTCGTACTCCGGCACGGACGATCTCATGGTCGTCGACGAGGAAGACACGCGTCTCCTGGGCCGGGGCTTCTGTCCCGGTCCTGGCTGTCGGCCTCTCCCCCATCATCACCCCCAGTGGACCAGAGTCGGAAGCAGCTGGCAACGGCAGAACGTCCGGTACACCGAATGGGTGGGGCGGCACACGAGAAGGTGGGGCTGGTTCTGAGGCCCAACGAGCGGACGAACGTCCGGTGTATCGAACATGGTCCGCCTGACGGGAGGCTTACGCTCACCATGTAGTCGAACGGGGGAGGTACGTGGATGGCTGCAACCGGACCGGAGACGGAACTGATCGATCTTGCCACCGCAGATGTGCACCTGGTCCCGGTCAGGGACACGAGCACTGGAGTCGAGGACGAGCACGGCAAGGTCATCTCGTTGGAGCTCGCGGCACGCGCCCGTGTGCCGGACGTTCGAGAGCACGAAGAGGTGATGCTGGAGGCCCTCCCGGCGATCACGTACCTGCGGCAGGTATCCGACTCCCAACCAGCGGACACCTACATCTTCCTGAACCAGCAGATCGAGAGGATCCTCGGCTTCACGCGGGACGAGTGGTCCAGCATCCCGCGACTGTGGGCCGCGCAGCTCCACCCCGAGGATCGGACCCGGGTGCTCGCCGAACATGCACGCCACGTCCTCGATGGCGATCCGTTCGTCGCGGAGTACCGCATCAGGCACCGGGACGGATCCGACCGCTGGCTCTGGCACGAGGCCGAGATCCACCCCGCCCCCAGTCTCGGAGGACGGGTGACGCTCGGGGTCGCGGTTGACGTGACCGACCTCCGTCCCGCCCCCCCGCGGCGACTCACCCGGCCCGAGGAGGCAGGAGCAACGGTCGGACGCTCCTGGTCCAGCAGCGCGGGACAGGTGCACCTGCCGGACGTGACCACCGTGGGCTCCGCTTCTCGGGCAACCTCGAAGCGGAGCGCTCCTGATGGTGACCTCGCGCCATGGTGACACGCGTCTCGCGCCGCGGTCATGAGTGGCCCGTCGAAGGTCACGATCCTGCGCCACGCCCTGCCACCCGGCACGCCCGACGATTCGGTGACGGCACTGCTGGCCTCTCACTTCATCGGTCTGCTGACCAGCGACGCACTGGGTGAACTGCTGAATCTCGGTGGCACCACCTCCTTCGAGGCTCGTACGGTCATCGCATCGAAGGAGCATCCGGCCGACCAGCTGGTGCTCGTCGTCCGCGGTCACGCGAAGGAGTATCGCACCGCCACGGACGGGAACGAGATACTGCTCAACGTGCTCGGGCCCGGTGACCTCGTCGGCACCCTGCCCGTGACAGACGGTCCGCCCGCGATCGCCGATGTCGAATCGCTGTCCCCCGTCGATGTCCTCGTCGTCCCGGGCAGTGATCTCCGGAGGCTGCTCACGAGCTCGCCGGTGGCCGCCACCGCCTTCCTCCGTCAGCTCGCGTTCCAGCTGCGTATCGAGCGGTGGGAGCGCGTCGAGGCAACCGCACATGATTCGCGGGTCCGTGTGGGTCGTCGGATCGTGGAGCTCGCAGATCGGTGGGGAGAGGAGATCGAGGGAGCTGTCGTCATCGCGCTCTCGCTGTCGCAGGAGGAGCTGGGGGCCTGGGCCGGGGTCTCCCGAGAGGCGACCGTGAAGACGCTGGCCGAGTTCCGCAGCCGGGGCTGGATCGAGACCGGCCGCCGGTGGATCCGGGTGACGGACCTCGGAGCGGTCCGTCGTCGAGCCCGGTGGCAACATCCGCCGGATGTCGCGGGCACGGGGTGATGGGAACCACTCAGATCCTGGAGAGCCGCAGGCGTGCGGACGTGCCACCTCCTGGGCGGTCCTCGAGCCACGCAGCCCCACCGTGCCTGGCGGCGACCGACCGGACGAACGCGAGACCGAGGCCCGCACCCTTGCGGGATTCCGGCGCCATCCCGCGGTTGAACGGTTCGAACACCACCTCCTTCAGATCGTCCGGGACACCAGGTCCGTCGTCGTCCACGACGATCACGGCACCCGAGGACGTCTCCAGCTTGCGGACCTGGACGTCGGTGCCCGGTGGGGTGTGCAACCCCGCGTTCCCGGTGAGCTCGGCAACGGCGCGATCGATCAGGTCGTGGTCACCGAGAACGCGGGTCTCGGGGCCGGTGAGCCGGACATCGATCCACCGCTCGATACCGACTCGACGCTCGATCAGACGATCGAGCGAGAAGGATGTCCACCGGATCTCGCGCTGCTCGAGGTCGCGGAGCTCGTCGACACGATGGAGCAGATGGGTGGCCGATTCGAGCGTGTCGGATGTCAAGCTCAGGAGCTCGTGAGCTGCATCGGGGTCATCGAGCCGGTCGTGGAGGCTCGACACGAGTTCCTTCGCCGCAGCGAGCGGAGAACGGAGGTCGTGTGCCAGTCCCGCGACGATGTGCGTCGCCGACTCCCCGAGCTCCGCGGCCTCGTGTCCGCGGACCTGGTCAGCGGGATCACCGGCGATCTCCACCAGAGCTCCGACCAGGACGTGCCGTCCGCCGACGCGTCCCACGGTCGCGACGTCGTGCACCGAGCGGACCCGGCCGGTCCGTGTGATGAGCCGGTAGCGGGTACCCAGGACGCGTCCGGTCTCCCACGTGACCACCCGCGCTCGTTGGACCCGATCCCGATCATCAGGATGGATGTGATCCAGCCATCCCGGAGCTCCCCGTCCCCAGTCGTCCAGCGCGTATCCCGCGAGATGCCGCAGCATGGGGTCGAGGTGGAGTACCCGCCATCCGTCATCCGGCGAGATCACGTACCCGACGATGGGGAGTCGCCGCCACACATCGCCGTGCAGTCCAGATGCCAACGGGGGGTCGGTCACACCCGATCGCAACAGCCATCCTCGGTACGCGGCACCATGGATCGAGGATCTCGTCGCGACGTACGCGGTTCCCGGACCGTGGGACGTAGAGGTCCCGGCGAAGACGATCGGGATCGCGACGGGTGCGGAGTGGCTCCCTTCCACCAGCATCCTCCAGGGTTCCGGACTCACGCTGATGATCTCCAGGAGGGACCTGCCGCTCGTCACTTCCTCACGGGACAGGAGGCGCTCGGCCATCCGGTTCGCGAACAGGAGGTTCGCCGCCTGATCGGTGAGCACGAACGCTTCCGGCATCGCGTCGAGCCATGCTGCTTCGTCGGCACGCGACGTCCCGGCCGGCAAGTCGCCCGGGAGGGTGATCCTGCACAGCAGTTGCACCGCAGACCGCAACAGGTCGCCCTCGTTCACCGAGACGCCCGCCTGCCGACGAGCGCCACGGAGAGGCGACGCCGACGGTGGCTCGCAACCACGGCTGGGGACGCACGTTCGGGACATGCGCCTCTGTCCCTCCCCCGAGGTTCGCCTGAACCTTGACCTTCGAGCGACCGATGGCCAGAGGACCGGGTGATCCGGAGACGATGCCAGGGCAGGGCACATCCGATGACGTACCTCCGGAACGCAACATGACCGCTGAAGTGGCGTGGCTCGTCGAACGGCTGTCGATCGAGGATCCAGACGTCAAGGACCTGGACGCCTACGAAGCCGGGCTCAGGCGGGCTCTGGAGGCCACCCAGATCCTGGTCGAACGTCTGGCAGCGCTCGGCAGGGCGCCCGGAGGCGACCTGTGGGAGAGAGCCCGTCACGTGGCCGATGACCTGCGCAGGTTGGCGGACGAACTGGACGTCAGCGCTGACGAGCTGTTGGAGCAACGTGGCCCGGCGACGTCGGGGTGGCGGGCTCTTTCGGATCTGGCCGGACACATCCGACTCACCGCGGACGGGGTGGACGACATCCTGGTCGCGCAGGGAGAGGGTCCGAGAGCACCGATCCGCTCCGCGGACGCAACCACCGCGCTGGCCGACTGGATCGTGGCGTACACGCTCGGTGGGGCACACTCCGGCACCGAGCCCGAAGGCATGGTCCAGAGCCTCGTACGTATGGCGGGCATCGACGAGCTCGTGCTCGATCTCGCTCGGGTGCGACTTTCGCGGGTCGAGTCCCTTGACGAGGGCCTGCGCAGGCGTACGGTTCATCTCCTCGCCACAGCCGCTCGTCGCGCGCGGATGCATCGCTTGGAGAGAGATCAGCGGGACGAGTGAACCGTGTTGGTGTCCGACCTCGCGATCGAGTGCCGGCGCGAGGTGAACCTGCCACCGCCTCGTGACGTCCGTTGGGCGGCGGACCCCTGGGCGACCGTCGCTGCGGCTTCCGTCCGGTTCCTCACACCGAGCTTGGACAGGACGTTCGAGACGTAGTTCCGCACGGTCTTCTCGGCCAGCCCCAGCGTCTCCGCGATCTCACCGTTGGTCAGCCCGCGTGTCACGAGGTTGAGCACGTGGTGCTCCTGTTTCGTCAACGGAGACAGGAGTTCCTCGTTCACGATGGTGGTTCTCGTTCGCTCACAGACCCGCTCGACGTCATCGTGCGTGAGTAGGGTGTCGCACTCCACCGCATGCCGGATGCGCTGGATCAACGTGGTCGCTGCGCAATCCTTCGCCACGAAACCGGCGGCCCCCGCGAGGACCGCCTGGTACAGGGCGGTCTGCTCGGGGAACGACGTCAGGATCAGACACCGGATCTCGGGACGGCGCGATCGGACCTCGCGGATCACCTCGATCCCATCACCGTGAGGGAGTCGGATGTCCACGAGCGCCAGGTCAGGCACGCACGACAGGATGGACGCCAAGCCGGTCCGCGCATCTCCGGCTTCTCCCACGACCTCGAACCCGGCCTCACGTTCGATGACCGTTCTCAGCCCTCGGCGCACGACGGGATGATCGTCGAGCACGAACACTCTCGTGGCCGTGGACTCCAGTGGGCGAGATTCGTTGTCCATCACTTGCACGCCTTCCCCCGATGTTCGGTCCCGAACCGGGATCGTCGGAACCGTGGGGGTCATGATGCGCAGAGGGCTCAGTCCCCGCCAGGGTCAGATGTCACTGTTCCTGTGTCACTGTTCCTGTGTCACTGTTCCTGTGTCACTGTTCCGGTGTCACCCTTCCGGCGGATGGGGTGTCGCGTCGTTGCCGAGGACCAGTGGTTCGGTCACCGCGCGGGAAGCCGCGACCAGGCGACGCAGCGCTTCATCTCGAACGCCCGCCTCGAGCGACCTCAGGTTCCGCACCCGACCGCACGCACGACGGATCGATCCGCGGTCCCTACCGGCTGCGAGGATGAGCACTTCAACCGCGTCGGGAACCCCCGCCGATCCTGATGCTGCGGTCCCGATGGCGTACGCCGCGAGCCATTCGGCCGTTTGGACCTCCTTGTGTCCGTTCTCGTCCAGATCGGAAAGAATGCGCATCGTGGCCTCCTCGACGGGTCGTGCTTCCCGTGGGACGTACTCCGGCTGATGGGATCGAGCACCTGCATGAGGAACGTGCGGGAAGGGCGCGCCGCGTGACAGGGACGACCGTCCCGCGGGACGGTCGTCCCTGTCTGTGGGCGGCAGCGGGGACAGCTGACACTGGTGCCGGACCCAGAGTCGGCAACAACCTCAGGGATGGAGAAAACGCAGCGCAGACGGCGGATCGAGACAGCGATCGTGATCGCCCGCGCATACGAGCGACTGCTGGAGAAGTCAGCCGGACGTGTGGAACTCCACAGTGACCGGAGTGGCACACGCTTCGATCACGCGGATGTCATCAGCGAGGAAGACGAGCTCATCGTCCGCGTGGACGATCCGGCCACCGGGGGCTACCCCGAGTTCGAGAACGCGTGGCGGTCGCTCTCAGAACCGCCCTCGCCGCTCGTCACCATCGGGCTCGACGGCCGGGTGCGCTACGTATCCCGGTCGCGCATCAGTGAGGACGCCGACGACCCCCCGGCCTGACGTCGCGACCGCTCGGGGCGCCCCGTCCCTCTGGGCCGCACGATCTCGTGCTGCCGGTACCGGCTGCCCTCAGTCTTGGACAGGTGCCTCGCCGCCACCAAGGCGCAGGACAAACAGACGACCATCTTCACGTGACGCTCCCCCTCCTTGCCGGACCGGAACGCCACGTTCCAGCTCATCGAGGGGCTGTGGAGCCGTCCACAGTTCGTACACGGCCACCAGTCGGCGCCGCGGGTGCTGCACCGGAAGGGTTCGACGCCGAGCACCGGCAACGCACTCATCCTCAGCCGTCGCAACGGTCATCCCCCGTCCGCACCCTCGCTCCGAGTGCGTTTCCCAGGCAAGCGTCCAGCCTCGGCGACGACCAGGGGCGTATGTCCCGAACACAGAGAGATCTCGGGACAACCATCACTACCGCCGCGGCCGTCAGAACGCATGATCGACTGTCATGGCCGCCATCCACCCCGGAGTACGCACCGTCGTGGACGTCCGACGTGCGCGTCTCGATCACTCCGGTTCCAGGTGGGAGTGCCACCGGTGCCGGGGATGGTTCCCCGCTGAGATGGCCTGGAGCGTGACCGCCATGGCATGTGGGCGATCCTTCGTGGTCATCGTGTGTCCGGGTTGCGCCCCCCTGTACGAGAACTCATCGAGGGTCGTCGTCGATCTCTCTCGTCTGGATCGGGTAGGTCATCCATCGTTGCGCGAAGGGCCACTCGAACGCATCGCAAGGGTCGCCAGATCGGCTGCGCGAAGACGCGAGAACCCAACCGTGCCTCGTTTCGTCCTCCGCCAAGCGGACATCCGACAGGTCGCCGCGGACCTCGACTGCACACCAGCCGACGTCTACCACAGGCTGCGAGCGAGCGGCCTACTCGCGATCGACGAGCCCAACCAGACCGCCGGTCGGAGAGCCGGGCGGTCGACGTACCACCTGGTTGCGGCGGACTCGTACGACCACATCCGAGACCTCTTGGCGCTCCTCTGCCGGGAGGACGAACGGGTCACCCTGGTCGGCGCGGTCAACGACCTTCACCGCGCGGTACAGCTCACCAACGAAGCTGCTGCCGACGTGTTGCTCGTGGACGAGCGGCTCTGCGGCCCAGACCTCTGGGAGACCATGGAGCGGGCACGATCGTCGGTCGGGGACGTACGGATCGTCCTCTCGTGTGACGAGCCGAGCACCACCGTTCGGGGTGGGGCGATCCCACCGTGGGACGTGGTCGTGGCCAGAGACAACCTCGTCGACTCGATCGATCTGATCGTGGACGGCGCGGGCCTCAGGGCGAATCCGTAGGCACCGCCTCAGTCGCCCTGAGGCGAACGACAGCCGCGGTTCACGGTGTCCTCGTGACCGTGAGACCCTTCGCAGCCAACCGCTCGAGGAGCTCTTGGAAGGTGAGGCCCAGGACGGCTGCGAGTCGTTGGGCGTCCGCCTTCCTGATGGTCAGCACGGAGGCGTCCACGTCACCACGTCGCGACTGGAACAACTCGACCAGGCGACGAACGGGCTCGAGCTCGTCGAGATCATCAGCATCAGAGAGACGCTCGACGTCCAACGTGAAGCTCGCGCTCGGTGCGGGCCGCGGCCGCCCGGCGTCAGACGGTATGAGCACCCGCACGGGGATCCTGTAGAACTCGGCCAGTTCTCGCAGTCGGGTCACGTTGAGCGCTCTGGTGCCACGTTCGTAGGACCCGACCGCACTGGCTTTGAAGCGACCGTGGCTCGCTTCCTCGACATCGCGCAGAGACAAGCGTTGCTGTCTCCGAACCTCCCTGAGCAGTCGACCGAGCCGGGCGCCGTACGACGGATCCGTCATCTCGCCACTGGTCACCTCGTCACTGCCCTTCTCCCGGGTCCGACGGGCCTTGCCATGCTGGACGGATCGTCCGACCGAAGCCTCGGACCGACCAGGGTCACTGGTCCCTTCGATCGTCGCGAGAGACTGCGGGACGGAAGCCCCTACCGGAGGTCGAGATCCGGGTATGTCCTCTGGGTAGGAGGGTTGATACGTCCATGTCCGAACCGATCGTCTGCCACCTGACACCGCTCGAGGATGCCGACGGCTTGTCGGTCACCTGCGCGAGGTGCGAGACGTCGCAGAACGGTGCCACCGCGTGGGTGGGGACCTGCCTGATGGTCGGTCGAGCCGCGTCGGTCCTCCTGTGCGGACATTGCCGGGACGCACCCGACATCAAGGCTTGGCTCACCACCCGACTCCGGGTGCGAACACTTTGACCGGCCGGGAAGCGATCTTCCCGCTAGCCAACGCGCGAGAGACCTTCACCGGACACGCTTGGTGAGCAGCGCTCCATGGCCTCCGTCAAGAGACCTACCGCTCGAGCCTGAGTCCGTTCATCGACGATCTGCGCGTCTCGACAGCGGCGCCTCGCACGTGCCAGGACATCGACGCGATGCTCCGCTTCGCCGAGGAGTTCCTCGACGGCCTCGTTCGACCCACGGTCGGCGAACGCGAGGCCCACCGCCAGTGCGGCGATGCGGCGGGTACGAGGTCCTTCCGAGCGGTCCGACACCGAGCGATCCGACACCGAGCATCTCCCCCGTTCGCGGTCATCGGTACGGTACGCGCGTGCCGTCTGCACTACCCCGTCCTAACGGTGATGGACTTCGCGTCTGAGGCGCGACCGTGAGTCGTGATACGCACGCAAGCGATGCACCCGCGTGGGAACCGGCGTCACACCGTGGACCACGATCCTCACCGACGGGTCGAGCGACTCGGCCAACCGCGCGAGCGACGGATTCACAGATGCGGGTGGAGGTACTCGTCGAGCTCGTCTAGAACGGCGGCAGATCTGCGTGCCTCATCGGCAGCCCGTTGGAACCGATCGGCGATGTGGCTCGATAGCCCGTCGCACGCGCCTCTGTCGAGCTCGCGGATCGCCTGCTGCAGCAACGACCTCGCCTTCCACGCCGTGAGAGCCGCATGCATCCGGTCCCATTCGTCTTCCACCCAGCCAGCGCCCCCCGTTCGTCTCGTGTCGAAGGTGCGTCCGTTGGGATCGATCGGGTAGCCGTCGGTCCGCATCACCCGGTCTGGGGCCGCCACTCGGTTCTCCTTGGTCGCGTCGTCCGCAGCTGACACCAACTCGGCCGGCTCGAACAGGGACATCGGTCCCGGTAGGGCGCACGGAGATGACGAGGACGCTTCGCGTTCGGCCGGACATGTGACCCTGCCCGTGAGAATTCGACGTTCGTACCGTCCGACATCCCTCCGTGACAACGACGAAGAGGAGCACCATGAAACGCAAGATCCTGACCCTCGCTGCCGCAGCAGTAACGGTCGTGGGCCTCTCGGCCGGCCCCGCAGCAGCACACGTCAACGACCAGAAGGCGGAGCACGCTTCGTCACAGGCTGATGAGCGCCAGGGTGGAACCCCGTTCAGCGGGTTCCTCGGCCCGGTCGAGGCTCACGTCGGCTCTGAGGCGTACGTCCGCGCCCACAGTGGCATGGAGTGCGGCGCTCTGCACAGCCCGAACATCACCGCGCTCGGGCCCAACGGCATCGGCTTCGACCTGCGGTTCCGATGCCCGGCCAACAACTGAACGAGGATCTCGCAAGGCCCCGGCGCGCTCCATGCGTCGGGGCCTTGCGACGGACTTCGTCCTCGTCGCTCACTCCGACAGATCCGTGTGGAACTCCACATCGTCCAACCCTGGAGACTGCGGGACGGAAGCAGCGCTGACTGCTAGTCGGCCCCCGGCGTGTTCTCGCTTCCATCGTGGTCTTGGCCGGTGTCTTCGACCAGGGTTGGAACGTCCGGGCTGCGCTCGTGCGGCCCTCCAGACGTGAGGTCGCGCTTACGGGTGAGGTACATCCAGCCGCCCAGCATCGGGAGTCCGAGTCCAACTGCCAATCCCACTATGGCTACGGCCCACCAGTCCAAAGCGACTCCCGTTCGCGTGCTGCATTCGGACCTAGAAGACTAGGGATCGCGCGTCGGGAGATACAGGCCTGGGGTCCTGGTGGACGCCTACTCTTCCGAGAAAAGAGGCGCAGGTGGTTGCGAGTCGGGTTCACCGCGCGCCGTCTGTGTCTGGTGATCTCGGTGAGTGGCGGGCTCGAGATCTCCGGTGGTGGGCGGCGGTCATCGATGTGTGGCTCGTCTCCTCGCTGGTCGGTGGTGCGGCCGGTGCTCTTGTCACCGTGCCCGAGGTCGACGCGGTGCGTTGCAGCGTCGTGCACGACGGTTGGCTGTATCCCCACCACGAACGCACCGTCGTTCTGACTCCGGCAGGAGACGCGTTCAGCGGACGGTTCGGGCCGCACCGCGTGACGTTGGACTTCCTCGGGGACGACAGCGAGCACCGGATCCGCGGCCTGGAGGTCCGCGTCGCCATCTCGGGGATGACCACCGGCCGTTCGGAGGGCCGCGACGACCGGATCGTCGACGTGACCACCGGCCCGGGTCTCGGCGAGCTGATCATCGACTGTCGACCCCAGTGGCCCGACGCGACCTGAGCGGCGAAGGACGACGATTGCCCTCCGACACCGGACCGACGACCGGCGCTGAGCCTGCGTCTCCGGGTCCGGTCGCCAGGACAGCGGCCAGCACCTGTGCGGTGGTCCAGCTCGGTGCGGTCGTCGCGGTGCTCGCCCTCGGTGCGCTGTCCGACGGTGCGGTCGGCGACCGGTTGGGAGCCGTCCCGCTGGCAGCCGTGTACGGGCCCATCTGCTGCTCGAAGGACGCCATCGGGCAGGTCACGCTCGAGCGCGACCCCGGCGAGGTGATGTCTGGGACGCAGACCATCGAACCCGGATCGGACGTGGTCGAGCGCGGCTGTTCCAGTGACAGGGTGGTGGCGCTGATGTTCGCCCTGCTCGTCACCGCAGTCGTCGCCATCGTCTTCCTTCTGGTGAAGCGCCTGTCGTCGTCCCAGGTCGACGAGCTCGACCAGTGGCGTGAGCGCGCCCTCAGGGCCGAAGCCCAGCGCGACCTTCTACGGGAGCAGGCCGCCCAAGACTCGAACGAACCTGCCCGGTAGCACTGAAGAACTGCTCGATAGCACTCCGGAACCCATGGGTGCGTCTGGACGTCGTACCTTCCCGAGGGAAGCCAGGCTGCTGTCGGAGGACGGGTGCGATGAGGAGGACGACGCAGGCGCCGTCGTGGGTGCTCGTCGCAGGTGTCCTGCTCGTGTTGGTGGGCTGCGATCAGGGAGCGCCGACGATCGAAGCGGGTCCGTCCGCGTCCCCGTCGGCACCGTCGGCGGTATCAGCCAGCGGTTCGGGTCTCGCCGCGCCGGACTGTGCCCAGTTCCACGAACCGGCAGCCGTCGACGGGGCGCTCTCGGAGGACCCCGAGATCGCAGACGCCCAGCGGGCGAGGGCCGAGAACGGCCTGCCATCGGACGAGGCGACCGTGCGGACCGTCCTCGAGCAAACCGAGGGGAACCACTACCCGATGGGCTTTCCCCACACCCAGGAGGAATTCGACGAGCTGATGGCACGGAACGACCTCAGCCGTCACGCCGGTGCGATCCGCCTATGGGCTGACCGGGAGGCTCCGGACGCGTTCGCCGGTATGTGGCTGGACCACCAGGCGGGCGGGGTGTTCACCGTCGCGTTCACCCACGACCTGCAGCGGTTCCGCCAGACCGTCCACGAACGGTTCGATCCGTCGATCAAGGTGGTCGCCGCCGAACACCCGATGTCTCAGCTGCGAACGTTGCAGGCCACGATCAGCGCGTGGATGCAGGATCGCCTCCAAGAGGAAGCGGACGGCGGACCTCGCCCGGGCGTGATCGTGTCGGTGGGTCTCAGCGACCCGGAGAACCGCGTGAGGATCGGCGTGTTCGAACCGGACGAGGCAAATCGCCGCCCCAGCCAGATGCCGTGATCATCACCATCGAGGTCATCCCCAGAGCCGGTCCGAACGCCTGCCCCGGGAACCCTGACACCCCGTACACCGTCGAGCTCGACGAGCCCCTCGGGGACAGACAACTGCTTGACGGGCGCACCGACCCGCCCTCCGACCCGTCGCTGGAGTTCAACCCGGAGCCCGACGCGTCGGCGTGAACCTCGGTCGGGATGTCCACATCTCGGCGGCCTGGATCCCCCCGGCGGTCAGGATCCCAGTGGTTTCACGGGTGCCGGGGTCGATGAGGTGGATGCCAGGTTGGCCGGCTTGTCCACACTGGGGCGAGTCGAGCACGTGGACGACCGCTCGGCCATCCTGGGTGACACCGAGCACGCGGGCCGCGGGTGCGATCGCCAGGTCATCACCGAGGAGTGGGCGTGGCTGACCCTCGGGACGCACGACGACCGCGCGTGGCACCTCGCATTCGGCGGACCAGGTGGCCACGACGTTCTCGCCGGCGAGGAACGCGTTGGTGTAGTGGCCGATCGAGTCGCTGTTGTCGGGTTGGCCGTCGTGACGAGGCAGCAGGATGCGGGACGTTTCTTGCCCCGGGCCTCGCCGTTCGATCCAGGACACTTCGTCCGAGTCGGTCCAGCTCTGCCAGCAGACCAGCGCGTGGTTGAAGTCGGCGAACGAATCCGACACCCAACAGCCGGGTTCCAACTGCAGGTCGGCGCCCATGTCGGTGTCGTATGCGCGACCCGTGCACCCAGACAGGCCTCGGGCATCGTCGGGACATTCGTGCCAGCTGACCGTGCGGTGGTCGGCGGAGACGTTCCACTGCAGGTTGGCGGAGAACCGGGCGATCTCCTGGGAGTCGGGGCCGCGCAGCACCAGCGGGGACAGGTCATCTCCAACTGACAGTTCGACGATCTCGAACTCGCCTTGCAGCGGTGCCGCCACCTGGGCTCGTTGGACCACCGTTCCCGAGGCGGGCCGGACCCACCTGCGCGTGTCTGTGGGGTCTGCGTCCGGAGCGGCATTCGCGTCGATGGGGATGAGTCCAGGCACGCCCATCGCCGGTCCGCCCGAGCCGAGTTCGGCATCTGCGAGGTGGCCGTGCACGGTGCCGTCCATGCCGACGAACACGACCCCGGCGGATGTCTGGATCGCGATCCCTTCCTGGCTCACGGCCGGGAGGCTGTCGAGGCTCAACATCGCGCCGGCATCCAGGCCCGCAGGCTGCGCGGTCGCGGACGGTTGGGCCGAAGACGGCTCGACGACCGTGCCGCCATGGGCGGGGCGCAGGGTGGAAAGGATCTGTTCGGCCAGCTGCGGGTCTGGCTGGTAGGCGACGGTCAGCATCACGTTCAGGGTCGGGAACCGGTACTGGCGCTTGCCGTCGCCGACGCCGACCCAGGAACCTTCGTGCCCGCCGATCTCCACCTGTTGCGCGTCTGGCCAGCTGCCGTCGAGCAGCAGCATCGGTGTCGCGATGATCCCGACATGCTGTGGTCGCGGGGCCGGCGCCGGGCAGGTCGGGGCCGGAGACTCTCCGACCCAGATCGCCGACTCCTCGAACGGATCGCACGGCAACGACCAAGCGTCCTCGGTTGTACGGACCTCCCAATCCGGCGGCACCGACAAGGCAGCCCGACCAACCTGGACCGTCTGCCATCCGACCGATGTCCCGTCCGGTGGACTGGACTCCACGAACGGCGCCTGCGGACCGGCCGCCAGGGACCGGACCCACGCAGCGCCGCCAACCAGCGCCACGACGACGATCAGTGCAGCGGCGAGCGCACCCCACCGTCGCTGTCGACCGGCCTTCGCCGCGATACGGGCCGGATCGAACGTCGGATCGCACGGACCACGTGCAGTCTCCTCCAACAGGTCACGAAGCTCACGGGACATCGCTGACCTCCACATCCTCCGACAGTCCGATGTCCAACCGTCCCCGCAGCGTCTGCAACGCCCGATGGCACAACGCGCGGACCGCCCCCGGCGTCGAGCCCAGCAGGTCCGCGGTCTCGTACATGTCCAGATCCAGGAAGTAGCGCAGCACCACCGCGTCACGTTGCTGGCCGGTCAACTCGTCCAACGCGTCGCGGACCACGAGCGCGGTGCCCACCTGCCCCTCGGGTGAGGCTGCCTCAGGTTCCGGCTGCAGATGATCGGTAGCGCGACGCTCCGCACGACGTCGCCGGAACCGCGACTTCGCCAGGTTCACCCCTACCCGATAGCACCAGCCCACCGGCGACTCCAGCCCCGACACATGACCCCACCGGCGGCACGCCCGCAACAGCGCCTCCTGCGCGAGCTCCTCCGCGAGATGCCGGTCACCGCAGTACAGATCCAACGCGCGGACCAGACGCGGATAGGCGTCACGGCAGAACGCCTCCCGCCCGCTGTCTCGCACCCATTCCCCTTCCGCGGCGCGGTCCTCACCCAGTACACGCACCAGCGGGCGCTCACGTTACGCACCAACACCGGCAAGTCGTGACTGGCTATTGTCATACGAGTTCCAGGCGATCGACTTCACCGACTGCTACTTGGGGACGTGTACGGAGATCGAGAGCACCGCCCAGCGCCTGCAGACGTCTACGGCTGTTGTGATCCTTGGGGTACGACCTGGAACTGTGCGGCGATCTCGGGCTGCTCGCCGGTGGTCTCCGCGTCGAGTTGCTTGACGATCCGGTAGTAGCCCGTTTCGGACGGCGCGGTGATGATCTGCGCGTCGCCGAGTTGACCGGGCGGCACGGTGAACCCGATGGCCTTGAACCCTTCCCCGGCTCCTTGTTGTTCGACCCAGGTGTCGCCGTCCCAGCGGTACAGGTCGTAGAACTGCCCGTAGGTCAGCGCGACGGTCCCGCGGTTGCGGACGGCGACTTGGAACTCCTGGTTCGACACGACGGTGGTGTCGAGCACCTCGAGCGAGGCGGAGGCGATCTGCGCGGCGACGACGGCCCAGTCCCCCCAGACCGCCGTGTCCCCGTCGACCTGACGCAGTTCGCCGAGCACGTCGTACTTGGCGCCCTCGTCGGTACTGACATCGACCTCGATCGCACGTGCGCCTTGCGGTCCGGCGTTGGCCTCCGCGGTGTGGATCTGGTTCATCCGGTTTCCGTCGTCGTCGACCTGCCAGACGGTGAGCGTGAGCGTCCCGTCGGCGTCGTGCGCGGCGTCCGGGACGTTGAGCGTCAGCGGACCGCCGGGTGGTAGCAAGACCCCGTGCCCGGGGATGCGGGGGCCGCCACCGGCGAGCGATCCGACCTCGGGAAGTTGGGAGCCGGGCAGGTTCCCGAACAGCGCCTGCAGATCCACGGACGGTGACGGTGCCGGTTCGGGTGGGGGACGGTCCCCGACGGTCGCGCCGGTCCCGGTCGCGGTGGCGAGGATGAAGCTGTCTTCCTGTCCGACCGCCATCAGATGGTTGCCGGTCCACGCCAGGTGGGGTGACCACATCGTGCGGGGGGCGGTCGACAGCTGCTGCCAGGACCCGTTGGCCGGGTCGTAGGACATCACGACACTGCCGTCGGTGGTCACCCCGGAGCCCAGGTGTCCGGTCCACACGATCAGTTCCTGGCCGGTCCACACGGCTGCCTGACTACCGACGTTGCCGTCGTACGGCTGGGCGGGTGGAAGTCCCGGGTCGAGGGTCCGCCACGATCTGCTGTCGGGTCGGTAGGCCGCGGCCACGAACTTCTCCGCCGTGCCGGGGGTGGAGGACGGCCTGGCACCGACGACCACGAACTCGTCGCCGGTCCACACGGTCGACGCACTCACCGGACGTACACCGTCCGGAGCTGGCGGGAGCTCGTTCCATCGTCCGGCTTCCGGGTCGAGCGCCCATGCGGCCCCGCCGTCGGACGGCCACACGATCATGTGCTCGCCCGTCCACGAGGCAGACGCGCGCCGCTCGAGCACGGCGGGGACGTCCGGAAGGGTCCGCCACCGGTCGGTCTCCGGGTCGAACGCCGCCGTGGTACGGACATCGCCCGTCCCACCCCCGGTGACCCCTCCGGTCACGATCATCTCCTCACCAGTCCACACCGCCACCGGGAACTCCACGTTCCTCATGGGCGAGGTAGGGATCGTCCGCCACTGATCGGCGTGCGGGTCGTATGCTCCTGCACCATCGGAGCCGCGGAGCCGTCCGCAGCAGACGATCATCTCCTCATCGGTCCACACCGCCGCATGCTCGCTGCGTGGTGAGACCGGTGCGTTCGCCATCGCCGTCCAGGTCATCGTGTCCGGGTCGAACACGGCGCCGGTGTTGTGCCACTGCCCCTCGGAGGGCTTCTCGCCGCCCCACACCAGCAGCCGTTCGCCGGTCCACACCACCGACGGGAACACCCGCCCGTCCACCGGTCCCGACGGCATCTGCTGCCAGGTCGCTTCGGACAGCTCGACGGGCTGACCGACGATCTCCACATGGTTCGGATCGTCCACCGTCTGCAGGGCGGCGACGACACCGACCCCGGCGAGCAGCAACGCCGCGGTGATGCCAGCGACGAACGCCAGCAGCCGCCGGTGCGCGACACGTGTCCCCCGAGCACGCAGGTCGTCGACGTCGAACTCGCCGGCCGGTTCGGCTGCCGCCGACTTCAGCAGAGTGCGCGGATCGTCACACATCGGACACCTCCGTGGCGATGAGATCCTTGACAGTCGGGTTCCCCCGCAACGAGGCAAGACCCTGATGGGTCAGTGCCTTCACGGTGCCTTCGGCGCAGCCCATCAGCTGAGCAGTCCGGCGCACGGACAGGTCTTCGAAGAACCGAAGGATCAACGCCTCCCGCTGCCGCGACGGCAGCTCGGACACCGCTCCCCTGACCGCCAGCGCTTCGGCGGTATCCGACGTTGCCCGGCCGGTCTGCTGCTGCGACATGCGTCGTTCACGGTTCCGTCGGGCACGGGTGCGCCGGAACCACGAGTTCGCCAGGTTGATCGCCACCCGATAAGCCCAGCCGTCCGGAGAGGCCATCTGCGACACCTCATCCCACCGGTCCCACACCCGCGCCAACGCCTCCTGGGCGGTGTCTTCCGCGACCTGCGCGTCGCCGCAGTACAGGCTCAGCGCCCCCACAAGACGCGGCCGGATCCGACAGCAGAACGACTCCGCCTCCGGACGCTCCTCCAAACCCACGGCATCCCCAGACTCGAACGGTCTCGCCAGGTAGGACGTAGCCGAACCCCCGATCGGTTTAGACCCCAACATGGTCGAAGCTTCGATGACCCGCCGAGCTCCAGTTCTTCGTCGTCGCGGTCGACGATGCGGCCACTACCACGCTCGCACCCCGCCGTGGCTCCATCCATTTCGAAGCGACGGCTCCCCGAAACGGTCAGTCGCCGCGCACGGCAGGAGCATGCCTCGGCTGATCTGTCGACCACTGCTGGCTCAGCCCATCTTCGTCACGACGATCGCCGTCGGGCTGATAGTGGTACCTGGCGTGTCCCTCGCTCTGATCCGAGGAAAGTTGCGTCAACGACGTGACGCCAACCTCGAGCTCGCAGGCTTCCGTGAACGTGGTGATCTCCAATAGGAACGACACGTTCACGAGTTGTGTGCCATCCCCGGTGCATCCAGCGAAGCGAATCCGTGGTCGCTCCCGCACCCGGACACCTCGTCGCGCGAGCCCAATCTACGAAACCGACAGAAGAGCGGAGTCGGGTTGGTTCGGATGACATCCTCGGGCGTGCCATAGTTGCGGGGGGACCGAGGCAGAAGGACGCGTGTGGCGACGGATGTGTGGGACGCACCCCGCTACAACCGGTCCTTCGGCTACGTCAGTGATCTCGGTCGAGGACTGATCGAGCTGTTGGATCCGGTCCCCGGCGAGCGCGTGCTCGACCTGGGGTGCGGCACCGGCGAGCTCGCGGCGGATCTGGCCGCCAGGGGTTTGGAGGTGGTCGGCATCGACGTCGACGCCGCGATGATCGACACGGCGCGCCGCAACCATCCGCAGGTCTCGTTCCACCAGGCCGACGGCCACGACTTCTCGCTGCCCGCCCCCGTCGACGCGGTGCTGTCCAACGCGGCCCTTCACTGGATGCTGCGCCCTCACGAGGTCGTTTCCCAGGTCCGTACGGTACTCCGATCCGGAGGTCGGTTCGTCGGCGAGCTCGGTGGGCAGGGCAACGTCGCGGCCATCCGCGAGGGGGTGACGGAGGCCGTCGCCGCTGCGGGCCTCGATCCAGCGTCCGTGCGCAACCCGTGGTACTTCCCGTCCCCGGCCGAGTACGCGGCGGTGCTGGAGGGCGCCGGGTTCCGCGTCCGGCTCCTTGAGCACTTCGACCGGCCCACCCCACTGGACGACTGCCCTGGCGGCATCGTCGACTGGCTGCGGATGTTCGGACGCGAGCTCCTGGCCGGTGTTCCGGCGGACAGGCGGGAGGAGATCATGGTCGACGCCGCGCAACGCTGCCGGGCGACCCTCTACAGGGACGGCAGATGGTTCGCGGACTACGTGCGGCTGCGGTTCGTCGCCACGTCCGGACTCGTGTCGGCGTAGGGGGAGGCGGTGGCCAGGGGCGAATCGCCCACAGGCCCGTCGCCCCCGGAGCCGCGTACCAACTCGGCTCGTCCGAACGCGACACGCCCATCTCTACTCGCGAGCCTCCATCTCGGCCTTGAGTCGGGGTAGCGCTCTGGCCAGGTTGCGACGCATCATCCGGCCGAAGATCCATCCCGCGACACCGGCCAGCGGTCCGCGCATCCAGGCGAGGAACCAGATCCGAGTGGTCCCCTGGTCGATTTCGTCGAACCGGTGCTCGAAGATGGTCGTGACGCCGTAGGACGTCCCTTCCCACACCCAGCACAACGGCGGGTCGTGCTCGGTCACGAACATCTTCGTACGGGGACCGGCTCGCATGTGCAGCATCACCTCGGTGGAGTCCGTCAGTCTCCCTGGTGGATCGGGTTCCATGCGTCGGATGTGGCCGGCCCAGCTCGGCCAGGCCTCGAGCTCAGCCAGGTGTTCCCACGCGACCGGGCGAGGAACATCTACGGTGACTTCTTCGCGCACAACTTGTCTCAACCCAGGCCCTTCTTGTCTCAACCCGGGCCCTTCGTTCGGAGTAGATCCAGTCCCCCGGTCCTCGTAGCTGCGTCCGGGGAGACCGTCCGCATCCTTGACGTCTACCAGTTGCGCTTCGACCGAACCCGAGTGAGACCGATCGGTGCGAACCGCGTGTGCAGGATCACATGTCCAGCGTCGCCAGCACGCGGTCGTCGGGATCGGCGATCTCGAACCGGACCACCTCGTCGGCTGCCATGTAGCAGGAACCGGTCAGGGTGACCTCGGCACGATCCACGTCCGCCCAGGAGGCGACGTAGGCCCGGTGGCCGTCGTCCGCGACCGCCCACAGCGTGTAGCCGGGAGCATCCGGAAGGCCCCCGGCACGCAGATCCACCTCCATACCCCAGGCGCGGGGCTCCACGGTCGCTGTAGCCGTGACCGCGGCGCCCCGCGTCGCGTAGACGGTGCCCTGTGCGCCGCCCCACAGCGGCAGCATGACCGCCCCGGCGATCAGCGCCAGCGCCGCCGCGACCGCCGCGACGGTCCTCCAGGCCGTCACGCGTCGACGTTCCGACCGCCGCTCCCGAGCCACCGCGGCGACAACGTGCTCGGCGTGATCTTGGGACGCGGTCAGCAGATCACCCGCCACCTCCTCGTCGGACAGACGGGACAGCAGTCCCGGCAGCACCGCGAGGGATGCCAACTCGTCTCGACAGGTCTGGCAGCCCTCGAGGTGCTCCTCGACGTTCGACCGCTCCGACGGCTCCAGCGCGCCCAGCGCGTAGGCGCCCAAAGAGCGGCGCAGCTCGGCGTGGTCGGCGTGGTTCATCCGACCGCTCCGATCTCCTCGAGGGCCAGACGCAGGTTGCGCAGGCCGTAGTACAGGCGTGACTTGACCGTGCCCTCCGGGATCCCGAGGCGATCCGCGGTCTCGGCCACCGAGGCCCCGCGGTAGTAGCTCTCGACGATCACCCGGCGGTGGTCGTCGGACAGCAACCGGAGCGCCTGCGCGACCTGCCAGCTCTCGAGCGCACGGTCGAGCTCCTCGTGCGGTGCCGCTGGATCACCGACGTCCTCGATCGTCGCCACGACCCGAGGGCGCGCACCTCGGCGCCGGTGGTGGTCGATCACGAGGTTGCGGCAGATCGTGAAGAGCCAGGTGTCGACGGACCCCTTCCCGGGGTCGTAGCGATCGGCATTGCGCCACGCACGTACCAGGGTGTCCTGCACGATCTCCTCCGCGGTCTCCCGGTCCCCGACGGATCGCAACGCGAACGTGAACAGTGGGCCCGCGTAGTCGGCGTGCAACACGCGGACCGAATCCAGCGCGTCGGTGTCCGGGGAGATGTCACACCTCCTTCGCCTACAGGTACGCACCACCGGGCGGACCGGTTCAGCAGCCTCCCGGTCAGTTGGCGGTCGCCCGCAGCTGCTCGTCTCCGGTCGCGGGTCCGAGGTGTTCGAGGACGGCCCGTGCGAACTCGCGCGGCGCCTCCTCGTGAGGGAAGTGACCGACGCCGGGGATCACCACGAACGACGCATCGAGGTCCTGGGCGGTCGAGCGGCCCTGTTCGAGCGGCAGCACCGGATCCTCGGCGCCCCACACCACAACCGTGGGAACCCGCAGGCGGTGAGGCCCGGCTGCACGTGAGATGCCCGGCGTACGGCGCCGCACGATGCGGATGAGGCGGTCCGCGACGGCCCGGCGCGACAGCGTGCGGTAGTAGGCCAACCAGTCCCCCGGCCGGTCGGACATCGCGTCGGCGTAGCGGGAGACGACCTCGTCCGGGAACGCCTCGTGGACCACCGCCGAGTACCGAATCGCCGCCTCGACGAGCCGCCGCCCCTTCAGCCGGAACGCCACGTCGGGCAGGAACGGCAGGTTGAAGAGCGGGACGTGCCAGGCGTGACGCAGGTCGAGCCGCCGGTACGGGCTGTTGGTGAGGACGAGCGACCGCACCCGCCCCGGGTGCCGGAACGCGGTCGCGAGCGCCACGGCACCGCCCCAGTCGTGCCCCACGACGACGGCTTTGCGCACGTGGAGGTTGCGGATCAGCTGCGCGATCTCGTCGGCGAGGGTGCGCGAGTCGTAGCCGCCTCCCGTCGACGTGGTCCGCCCGAACCCCCTGAGGTCCGGACAGGCCACCCGGTAGCCGGCGTCCCTGAGCAAGGGCGCGACCCGGCGCCACGCATCGCCCGTCTCAGGCCAGCCGTGCAGGAGGAGCACGAGGTCCGGGCCGTGCCCGAGCGCCCGAACGAAGAACCGGGTGGCGCCACCGGCCACGTAGCCCTCGCGCCAGTCGCTCACCCGTCCTCCTGCTCGCCTCTGGACGGCGATCCTACCCACGGCCACCCCTCGGCTACCGTCGCCGCGATGGCCATCGACCTCGACGAACTCGACGACCTGGACGACCCGTACCTGGTCTTCTGGCGGGAGCGGCACCTCGTGACGCTCACGACCCTGCGCCCCGACGGCACCCCGCACGTGGTCCCGGTCGGTGCGACCTTCGATCCCCGGACGCGCACGGTCCGGATCATCACCTCCGCCCACTCCAAGAAGGCGCGCAACGTCGCCGCGTACGCCGACGAGGGCGGCCCGGCGTCGGTCTGCCAGGTCGACGGTCGACGGTGGGCGACCCTCGAGGGCACCGCGGTGCTCCGCACCGATCCGCAACAGGTGGCCGAGGCCGAACGACGGTACGCCGAGCGCTACCGGACACCGCGCGAGAACCCGGACCGCGTGGTGATCGAGATCCAGGTCGCCCGGGCGCTGGGGCGCGGCTAGTCGGACCTGCCGTAGAACACCCTCTCGGTGACCTGACGCACCCGCCGGGTGTGCCGGAGGTAGTCGTCCTCGAAGGCCTGTCTGCCACCGTGCCCGTAGTCCATCGAACGCGCGAGCTTCTCCAGCACCAACGCGCTCGACGGCAGGCTGTCGACATCGCGCTGCCGCAGCAGGTACAGCCGGTTGCGGACCTGGGAGAGGAACCGGTAGCCGGCTCGCAGCCACTGCGTGTCGCGGGTCCGCAACAGTCCCGCGTCCTGGAGCCCGTCCAGCGCCCCCATCGTCGAGGTCGTCCGCAGCATCGGTTCCCGGTGTCCGTGCTGCTGCTGGAGGAGCTGCACGGTCCACTCTATGTCGGACAGGCCGCCCGGCCCCAGCTTCAGGTGCCGCTTGGAGTCGCCCCGCCGTGGGACGCGCTCCCGTTCGATCCGAGCCTTCATCTTGCGGATCTCGCTCGCCGCCCCCAGGTCCTCGGGGAACGCGTACCGACGAGCGATCTCCACGAAAGCGTCCCCGACCGAGCGGTCGCCCGCGACCCGGCGGGCCTTGAGCAGCGCCTGGTGCTCCCACGGTTCGGACCAACGTT
>CAZHZQ010000014.1:0-4069 GCA_964537235.1 uncultured Actinomycetota bacterium
CGACGGCTCGTCCGCGGACCACCGACCTGACCTGCGGGTCTGCCCGTCCACACCGTTCCGCACCCCACCCCCCGGCCACACCACCGTGCCGCCACAGCCGGCCGGCCGGACAACCGATCGATCACACCGTCCGAGTACGTCTTGAGCCCCCGGTGGGCGCCTGTTGAGCACTCGCTGAGTACGTGCTGTCATCCTCGTCGTCCTCGAGCGGAGGGGCTGTCGATGACCTCGTACCCGATAGGCGTCTACGTGTACGCCACCGATCCGGTCTCCAGATCAGGGATCGTCGCCGCTTTGGATGAGCGGGCGGAGTTCCGGATCTGCGAAGATCCGGATGTGGACGCGGCATCGGTCGCCATCGTGGTGACCGATGCCGTCAACGAGACGGTCCTTCGGGTGATCCGTGCGCTGCAACGCAACTCGTGCCCACGGGTGCTCCTCGTCGCGGCGGACATCGACGACGGAGGCCTGTTCGGAGCGATCGACGCCGGTATCTCCGGTGTCCTGCGACGCAGCAGCGCCGACGGTGATCGGCTGGCGGACGCCGTGCGGACGGCCGCCAGCGGGGACGGGACGATCCCGCCGGACCTGACCGCCCGGGTCCTCGATCAGATCAGGCACGTCCAGTCCGAGGTCCTCGAGCCCCAGGGGCTCACCTTCCAGGGACTGTCGGACCGCGAGGTCGAGGTGCTCCGACTGGTCGCCGAGGGCCGCGTGACCAGCGAGATCGCCGACGAGCTCGCGTACTCCGAACGGACGATCAAGAACGTCATCCACGACATCACGAGCCGGTTGCACCTGCGCAACCGCTCCCACGCGGTCGCCTACGCGTTGCGGCAGGGCCTCATCTGACCCGTCACGGCCCGTCGCGGATCTGCGAACGCGAGGTCTGGGCGACGCGCCGGCGGACCGCCTCGCAGCACGCGGCATCGGCCAGCACCGCTTCGGGATCGATGCCCAACTCACCGAGCACGGTCGTGTAGCGCCTCCTGGCTACCGTGGCGCTGGCGGGGTCACCGTTCATCTCGTGAGCGTTGATCAGCAACTGCCAGATGCGGTCGTTGAAGCGGTCGATCTCAAGCCCCCGTTCACAGACCTCGATCGCGGTGGTGAGGCGCCGTTGCCGTACGAGTTCCTGCGCCAGACGTGCACCCGCCTCGGCCGCTCTGATCCGGAACCTCTCCCGCGGATGTTCGCACCAGTCGCCGGGTCCGGCCTCCGGGAGGAGCTCGCCGCGGTAGAGGTCGAGCATGCGCCGCAGGGCCCGCACCTCCTGCTCGGGTTCGCGGTCGAGACGGGCGTCGAGCGCCTGCCGATGTGCGCGCTCGAAGCCAACGACGTCCGCCTCGGCGTCGGGACCCAGCTGGAGCTCGTAGGCGTCACCCACCCGGACGACGTCGACTCCCGCGACGTGCTCGGAACCGGGGGCCAACGTCCGGCGGAGCGAGGAGACGAGCGTCTGCACGTTGTGGATGGCCGAATCCCGCCCCACCGCCGGCCAGAAGATCTCCGCGATGCGTTCACGGTGCAACGGCGAGCCGAGGTTGACCGCGAACAGGAACAGCCCCCGTCGCAGCTGCGGTTGGAGCGCGTCGATCTCGATCGGGCGAGAACCCACCTGCATCTCGAACCGACCGAAGCAGCGGAGCCGGACCGCAGGCCCCGGACGTGACACACCCCGGACCGGGTCGGCGCCCCCTCCACGCTCGGAGACCGGGGTCCCGATGCGCTTGAGCGCCGCCACGTCGATCCCCAACCGGCCACCCAGGACGTCAGCCAGCTCGCGGTAGCTGCGACCGGTCTCGCTGTCGCCCCCGAGCAGGCCGCCGGCGACGGCGCACACCGCCAGCGCTCCGGGAACGTCCACGCGCCGTGCCAGACGTTCGGCGCTGGACAGGGCTGCCTCGGCGTCGGCGTCGTCCATCCGGATCCGGGCGAGGGCCAGCAGGGCGCGGACCCAGGCCTCGAGGACCGGAGCGTCGAGCTCCTCGAAGGCGGCCGCTGCGGCGACCAACGGTTCGGGATCGGGACGGCCGTGCACGAGCGCAGCCGTTCCCTCGACGAGCCCCGTGATCCCCGTCCCCCACCCGTTGTCCTTGGCCTGTTGCTCCGCCCGCAGGTAACGCACCCACGACAGGGTGTCGGCTTCGGCGAGGGACACCAGCGATCGGACGATCCGTGACGGCCAGACCATGCCGAGCCGATCGAGCTCGTCACCGATCGCCGTCAGCTCCACCGCCGGCGGCTTCTCGCCCGCCAGAATCCCGCCCAGGATGCCCAGGATCCGGTTCGCTGTCGTGAGCAGCGGGCCGACGTCACCGCGATCCTCGACGGGGCGCGTCCACCGTCGCACCGACCGGGCGTCGCCCGCCAGCAGCGCCAACGCTGCCTGGACGACCGCCTGACGCGGTCCGGGCGGCGGCCCCGGATCCTCGACGAGCTCGCCGGGCGACGACCGTGTTCCGCGTCTCAACCGGTCGTGCCAGCGGGATCCCGACAACACAGGTGCCGCGTGCAGCCAGACGTCGAGAGCCCGCCGTTCGCGCGCGCACTCGTCCGCCGCCCCGAGCGGGCGGAGCCGTTCCTCCGCCTGACGGTACGCGGCCAGCGCCTCTCCGAGTTCCCCCAACGCGACGCGTTTGCGGGCCACGGCCAGGAGCAGCCAGGGATCGTCTTCGACGAAGCTCTCCGGGAGGGCGTCCAGCCAGTCGTTCGACCGTCGTACGTTGGCGAGCTGGGAACCGCCCCGCCGGACGAGACCCGCGGCAGCGTCCCAGGCTTCCGCGTGGGCGTACGCACGAACGGCGTCGGGGAGCAGGCTGGCCCGCTCGAGCAGTTTCCCGGCGTGCAGGTAGCGCTCCTCGAGCTCGTCGTGTTCGGCTCGACCCGCGAGGGTCGCCTCCAGGTGCGTCCGCAGCACGGTGTGGTACCGGTACGTGGGGGCGTCGTCGACGAGGGCGGTGAAGACCTGTGTCCGGTGGAGCGTCTCGAGGAACCCCGCGCTGTCGTCCCTGCCGCGGAGTTCGTCGCAGATCTCCGGCGTCATGGTCCCGAGCACACACGTCTCGAGCAGGAAGTCCCGCAGGTCGCGGGGCAACCCCGCGATGACGTTGGTCGCCAGGTACTCGCCGGTCAGACGCCCGCCCGACCTCAGGGCTTCGAGCGTCCGTTCACGGATCTCGGGTGCCTTGTCCCGGGTCGCGAGGTGGTAGAGCTGGAGGCCGGCGGCCCACCCTTGCGTGCGTCGGGCGAGCGACGCCGACTCCTCGGGCGGAAGCTGCCGGTCGTAGACGTCCCGGTACAGCGCTTCGATCTCCCAGGTCCGGAACCGGAGCTCGTCGGCACCCATGTCGAGCAGTTCCCCGGAGACCCGCAAGCGCGAGAGGTTGATGTCCGGGACGGTGCGTGAGGCCGCCGCGATGGTGACGTCGGGGGGGAGGTACTCGACGGCCTCCTCGATCGCCTGCAGAGCGGACGAGCCCTGCAGGGCGTGGAGATCGTCGATGACGAGGAGGAGCGGCCCGACCTGCTCCAGGTCGCGGATCATCTCCCGCGCCGACGTCCACGCGCGAGGCATGGCGTGCGTGGCCCTCCCCACGGATTCCCGCAGGTGACGCAACAGCAACGTCTCGGTGCGGTCTCCGGCGTCCGCCCGGTACCAGGCGGACGGGACGTCGACGAGATCCGTCAACTCCCGGAGCAGGGTCGTCTTCCCCGCACCCGCCGGAGCGACGACGAGCACCATCCGGTGGGCGAACGCGGCCCGCAGTCGCTCCTCGAGGCGCGGACGTCGCAGTACCGGCGACGGTTCGGGAGGCAGCACCTTGGCGGCGAGGACCGGAGTGCCCTCCGGAAAATCCGTCTCCGCCCCTGGCTGCTGATCGTTCGAACGTTCGTGGTTCCCACCCACGCCGTCGACCCCCTCGGAGCGATGCAGGTCCGCCGTCCCCCCGGAGGTTCCGCTACCTCACGTCGGATGTCCGCCACTCATCGTGGTCGTCGACGTCCGTATTGTCAACATCAGCCGTGTCAACATCTGCCCTTTGTCAACATCAGCCGCATCAACATC
>CAZHZQ010000014.1:4169-21444 GCA_964537235.1 uncultured Actinomycetota bacterium
GCCGCATCAACATCTGCCGTGTCAGCGCCGGGTGACGAAATCCGACGGCTGCAGGGAACCGGGCACGACCAGGAACGGCGCTTCGGGTTCCGGGATCAGGTCCCCGGGGGCCCGCCCCTCGTTCGCGGGCAGGACCCCCCGACCCGATCGGGGACCGGTGGCGTCACGGTGGTGGACGAGGAAGGGGATCCGGAAGGTCCCGTCCGGATCGGCCGTCAGGACCCGGCGTCCGACGCCCGGGTCCCAGATCAGCTCGACGGGTTCACCGGTGGGGAAGCCACGACCGACCGCGACGGTCACGAAGCCGGGCGGTCCCAGCGCCGGCTGGAACGCCAGGCTCGGGATCACGGTGAACGCCGCTTCCGCCCGTACCTCGTCTGGCGTCCCGCAGCGTTGGCACGTCTGAACGGCGTAGGTGCCGGCGGCCCGGTCCGGCACCGTGAGCTCCGCAGCGAAGCGGACCTCGTCCGTGAAGCCGGCCTCCGGAGCCGGCAGCGTCTCGATGACCTCACCGTCGAAGACCAGCGTCACCGCCAGATCGTCGTCGAAGGCCTCCCCGTGGACGGTCGTGATGCTGTCGACGGTGCCGATGGCGGGATCGACGGTGAGGACGGCCAGCACCTCGAAGGGCGCACGTGCCGCGACCTCCCGCGCGGTCCCACAGCGCTGGCACGCGACCACGTCGACGGGTCCCGCGACGTGATCGGGGACCGTGAAGGTCGTGATGAACGTCCCGGCAGCGTCGACCTCGCCCGACCCGACGGTCCCGACTGGATCAGCGTCGAAGGTGAGGGTCACCGGCAGGTCGGGATCCCATCCGCCGCCCCGAGCCTCGACCGTGGTGCCGATGGGCCCTTCCGACGGGTCGAGCTGCAGGCTGACGGGCGTGACCGTGAACCGCGCGGTCGCACGGATGTCGCACCCCCCGTCACAGTCCTGTCGGGCCTCGACCGTGTAGGGGCCATCGGGCCGGTCGGGGACGTCGAACGGCGTCTCGAAGGTCGTCGTGCCGGTCCAGGCCGCGCCTCCGGCGGGGACCGTGCCCACGAGCTCGCCGTCGAAGCGCAGCTCGACCGGGAACCCGTCCGTGAAGCCCGTCGCCGACGCGTCCACGGTGTCGCCGACCCGGCCGCTGGTGGGGTCGACCGTCAGGGTGGGGACGACCGTGAACGGCACCTCCTGCTCCAGCTTGCGCTCGAACTGGTGGGCCTGCACCTCGTGGGTGTCCGCACGCAGCATCGGGACGGTGATGGTGACGGCGAAGCGGCTGTTGCCGCTCCACTCCGGGTCCCCGGGCTCGAGGGTGGTCAGGGGCGAGCCGGCCGGGAAGTCGATCGTGAGCGGTTCGTCGGGGTCCCAGCCCGTGCCGGACAGCGCCGCGCTGCTGCCACCGGGCCCTCGCGTCGGATCGATCGTCAACGTCGGCACGATGCTGAACACGTCCCGCGCCCGCGGCTCGCCGTCCTGCCGGGCCACGACGTCGTAGCCCGCGCCCGACGGATCCGCCGGCCGGTCCGGCACGGTGAAGGTGGTGCGGAAGCTGTCGGCGTCGGTCCAGGCGGCGCCGTCCGCGGCGACCGTGGCGACGACCAGTCCGTCGAACTCGAGCGTGACGTCGGTGCTGCGGTCGAAGCCGTCGCCGGTGGCGGTCACGGTCTCGCCGACGGGTCCCCGGTCGGGATCGAGCGTCAGCTGCGAGAACTCCTGGGACAGCGCGGGCAGCGTCGCGGACCATGTGACGACCAGCAGCGCCAGCACCAGCACCGGCGACCGGGGCCGGCGCCCCGATGCGGATCGACCCACGTGACGTCCCTCCCCGGCCGACGACGTGCCGCCAGGTGTCGAGTATGGGCGGCAGCGACACCGAGGAGGAGGGTCGGGACCGGACCCTGCCCGGATGTCGTCAGGATGTGCCCGAACGGGCAACCGCGTTCTCACCGATCCGTTCCCCTTCGCTCTCCGTGACGGTTGCGGACGGGTCTAGCGTCCGGGGCGTGACGAGGCGGAGCCTCGCCGCGACGTGATGCCGCGACGCGATGCGGTGCTCCCAGGAGGGGAGGTTCGGGATCGGCGCACGGCAGAGCCTCCGGATCCGGTCGATCGGGTCCCTGTCGATCGGGTCCCTCCCGTGGCGGGTCCTGCTCGTCCTCGTGCTCACGGCCGCCCTGCTCCCGGGCCTGCCGACCGTCCGGGCATCCGCCGAGACGATCACGGTCAACAGCACGGCCGACGAGCCGGACGGCGAGGACGCTGACGATCAGTGCGACACGGGCGGAGGCGGCGAGTTCGCGACGGGGGTGTGCACGCTGCGCGCGGCGATCATGCACGTGAACAGCCAGGAGGATCCCGGCCACACGATCATCCTCCCCGACCCGAACGACGTCGACAACGATCCCGACGACGCCTACCGGCTGACGATCACCGATCCCGACGGTGACGGCATGGCCGACGTGGGCGACCTGGACGTCACGACCAGTGTCACGATCACCGGTGCGGGGGCGGCCGTGACGGTGATCGACGCCTCGGGATTGGGTGACCGGATCTTCGACGTGTTCGAGGCCACGGCGGTCGACCTCACCCTCGAGGACCTCGCGCTGACGGGCGGCCAGGCATCGCAGGGAGGGGCGGTGCGGCACCAGACGTCCGGCGGGGTGTTGACGCTCACCGACGTGCTCGTCGACGGCAACGAGGCGGTCGACAGCCCCGGCACGGGCGGAGGCGTGTCCGTCGGGGGAGGCACCCTGCGCGTGACCGGCGGAGCGTTCGAGGCCAACGACGCCGCGGTCGGTGGGGGCGGGGTCGACGCGCGGATCCCGGCCGGGCACACCCTCGAGGCGGTCCAGACACGCTTCGACGACAACGATGCACCCGCGGGCGGGGCCCTGGACGTGGATCTGGTGCAGTCCGACGGAGGGGTCGGCTCCCTCCTGATCTCGGGCACGACCCTGACGGGCAACGACGCCACCACGGGCGACGGTGGCGCGGTCCGGGTGGTCGAGTCGATCGCGATCGTCGTGGACTCGATGCGAACGGCGGCGATCGATCCTCCGGTCGCCGGCGCCACGCTGGACGACGTCACGGTGGAGCAGGGAGGTGCCGGCGGACGGGGCGGCGGCGTGTTCGCCGGGGAGGGCGTGGGCCTCACCATCACCGGGAGCACCTTCCGCGACCTGACCAGCATGGATCAGGGCGGCGCCGTGTACGCGGGCGGGGAGAGCCTGTCGACCTCCTCCTCCCAATTCCGGAGGAACTGGACCTTCGGTGCGTCCCGCGGTGGTGCGATCGCGGCCGAGACCCCACCCGGGGCGGTCGTCGAGATCGCCGATGTCGCGTTCGCGGCCAACGCGGCCGGCGTCGATCCGACGCTGCAGGATCCGGACGGTGATCTCGCCGACGGGGCCTCCGGGGGGGCCGTGCGCGTCTCGGCGAGCCTCCTGCGTACCGACGCCGCGACGACCTTCACGGGGAACCACGCCGGCGGGGACGGGGGCGCGGTCCACGCGAACGACGTCGAGCTGCTCGGAACCCTGCTGACGGACAACCTGGCCGACGGCAACGGCGGGGCGTTGGCGTTGACCGGGGACGCCGAGGGCCTGGTCGACGGAAGCACGTTCCGTGCGAACCACGCCAACCAGGACGGGACCGGCGGCGGGGACGGGGGCGCGATCTGGGTCCAGTCCGGCAGCGACCGCGACACCCGGCTCACGGTCCTGGACAGCGACTTCGAGGACAACCGCGCCGCAGTGGACGACCTGCGGTCCGTCTCCGGAGGCGCCATCAGCGCGCAGGACGACACGCGCGTGACCGTCGGTCGGCCCGGTGAGGCGGACCCGGAGGGATCCCGGTTCCGACGCAACGCGGCGGTCTGGGGCGGGGCGCTCGCCACCACGGGGGCCCTGACCGTCGTCGGATCGTCGATCGCCGACAACACCGCCTCCGACGAGGGCGGTGGTGTGCACGTCGGGCTGGACGACTTCGTGGCCGAGCTCGACCTGCAGCGGAGCGCCGTCACCGGCAACAGCGCCGGCCGCGACGGCGGTGGGCTGTTCGTCGCTTCCGAGACCGCGATGGTCCGTGTCGCCACGACCACGATCTCGGACAACGCCGGGTCCCGGGGCGGCGGCATCTACAACCGGGGGGACCTCCAGCTCGTGCGCACGACCGTGGCGTTCAACCGCGTGTCCGACGTGAACGGGGCCGCCCTGGTCAACGAGGGCACGCTGGAGCTGGACCACACGCTGATCGCATGTCACCCCGGCAGCGACACCTGCGTCCTCGGTCCCGGTGCCACCTCGGTGGGGCACAACCTGACCGACGACCCGACGTGCAACGTGACCGGGGCCGGGTCCCACGACACGGATGACGTGGCACTGCACGAGGACATCGATCTGGACGGCCTGCACGACAACGGCGGCCCGACGCTGACCCACGCGCTGCGCCCCGGCAGTCCCGCCGTCGACTTCGGTCTGGCCGCCGCCTGTCCGGAGCCGAACGACCAGCGTGGCGTCGCGGTGGTCGACGGTGACGGGGACGGGACGGCGGCCTGCGACGTGGGGGCGTTCGAGTTCGAGCAGGGTGTCAGCGTCCACGCCGTCTCCGATGCCGACGAGGACGGTCCGACGTCCGGCACCTTCCTGTTCCGCCGACAGGGACCGACCGACACCGCCCTGGACGTCGGCCTCCGGAGCGCCGGGACCGCCACCCCCGGCGACGACTACGCGCCGTTGCCGTCCACCGTGACGATCCCTGCCGGCGCATCAGAGACGAGCCTCGACGTGATGCCGGTGGACGACGGGGAACCGGAGCCCGACGAGACCGTGACGGTGGAGTTGCGGACCGCACCCGCGTACACGCTGGGGACGAACTCCACCGCCATCGTGAGGATCCTGGACGCTCGGCCGAACGTCCACGTGACCACCAGTGACGCCGACGCCAACGAGGAGGGTCCCGACGACGGCGCCTTCCGGTTCCGACGCGACGGCCATCTCGGCGAGCCCCTCGACGTGATCTTCGACGTCACGGGCACGGCGACGGAGGGCCTCGACGTCGCGATCATGCCGCGGTCCCTCCGGATCCCGGCCGGCTCCGAGACCGCCACGGTGACCGTCGAGGTACTCCCCGACGACGTGGAGGATCCCGGCGAGCTGGTCGGCGTCGTCCTCCGCGACGATCCCGGCTACACGGTCGGGGCGCCGGCGTCGGCCGTGCTGCGCATCGACGAACCGAGCGCCAGCGTCGTCAGGACCGGCGGTCGTGACCGGGTGGCGACGTCGGTGGAGGTGTCCCGCACCCGGTTCCTGCCCGGGGTGGCGGAGGCGGTGGTCCTCGCCCGGTCCGACACCTACCCGGACGCACTGGCCGGTGGACCGCTCGCGGCCTCCCTCCGGGCTCCGATCCTGCTGACGCCGCCCTCCGGCCTCGCCGGACCCGTCGCCACGGAGATCGACCGACTCGGGATCGATCACGTGGTCCTGCTGGGTGGGGAGGAGGCGCTCTCGGCGCAGGTGGCGGCCGATCTCACGGACATCGGTGTCGGGACGATCGAACGGATCGGCGGCCGGGACCGGTTCGCGACCGCCGCCATGATCGCCCGACGGCTGCCCGGCACCCCTGCGGTCGCTCACGTGACCGAGGGCGCCAACGCCGACACGAACCGCGGCTGGCCGGACGCCGTCTCGGTGTCCGGGCTCGCGTCACGGCACCTGCGCCCGATCCTGCTGGTGACCAGGGACCAGCTGCCAGCGGCCACCGCCGACATCGTCGCGGAGCTCGACCTCGACCGCTTGGTGATCGCCGGGGGTGAGGCCGCGGTGTCCGCGACGGTCGAGGAGCGGTTGCGGGCGACCGGTGCTCTGGTCGAACGGTTGGCCGGTCCGAGTCGGTACGACACCTCCGTGGCCATCGCCCGTCGCTCCGTGGACGAGGGGGCCGACCCCCGCCGGGTGTGGCTCGCGACCGGCCTCGCCTTCCCCGACGCCCTCGTCGCCGGGCCCGCCGTGGCCGAGGACGACGGCGTCCTGCTGCTGGTCGACGGACAGGACCTCGGCCGGTCCTCGTCCAGCCGGGATTGGATCGCCGAGCAGCCGCGTGACCGCCTGGTGATCCGGATACTCGGCGGCGACGCCGCGATCGACGAGCAGGTGGCCCGGGACCTCGAGGACATCGTGGGGGCGTCGTGACCTGCGGGCGGCCCGGAGGTACCTCGCTGCCCGAACGGGAAGTGCGCCGTACACGGTGGGGCAGGCAGGTGTGCCCGCCGGCGTGCACGGGCGTGGGCGTCGTGGCCGGACACGGCTCGTAGAGTCGCGGCCGTGGGTGCAATCGCCGAACTCCAGACGACCGAGCTCGACGTCCAACCGGGGACGGACGTCACGACGTCGCTGCGGGTGCGCAACGCCGGCGACGTCGTCGACGAGTTCACCTTCGAGGTCATCGGCGACGCCGCCGACTGGGTCTCCGTGGAGCCGCCCGAGGTGCGTCTGTTCCCGAACGCCGAACAGAACGTGACCGTCCGGTTCGCGCCGCCTCGCTCCCCCGAGGCGCCAGCCGGCCCCACACCCTTCGGTATCCGCGTCGCCTCCACCGAGGACCCCGACCGGAGCGTCGTGGAGGAGGGCACGATCCAGGTCGCCCCCTTCTCGGAGCTCTTCGGCGAGCTCATCCCCCGGGTGTCGAAGGGGCGCCGCAAGGGGACGCACGATCTGGCGCTCGACAACCGCAGCAACCACCCGGTGAACGTGGAGCTCGTCGGCTACGACCAGGAGGACGTGCTCGAGGTCGACGTCGATCCGCCGCAGCTGCAGTCGGAGCCGGGCACCGCCGCGTTCGCGACCGTGCAGATCCGCCCCAGGGAGCGTCACTGGCGTGGGCCCGCCGAATCGCGCGCGTTCCAGGTCGAGGCGCGTCCTGACTCCGCCGCCCCGCTGGTCGTCGACGGGACCATGGTCCAAGAGGCGATCATCCCGAGCTGGCTGCCGCGCGCGGCCATGCTGCTCCTGGTCGTGGGTCTCGGTCTCGTGGCCCTGTGGTTCGCGTTCCTGCGCCCCTCCATCGAGTCGGCAGCGAGGGAGGCGGTGGAGGAACCGCTCGAGGAGCTGGCGGCCGAGAACGCCGCTCAGGACGAGCAGATCCAGCAGGCACAGGACCAGGCCGGAGCCGCGGACGCCAAGGCTGACGACGCCCTGGCGGGTGCCGGAGTGACCCCCAGTCCGACCGTGGTCGAGGAAGAGACGGCGGAGCTGGAGCGAGCGGCGTTCGACGTGCGCCTGGCGACGGCGGACTCGCCCGGCGGTGGTGTCGCCCGTCGCGACTTCACGCTCGAGGACAACGAGACCCTGGAGCTCACCGATGTCGTGCTCGAGAACCCGCGCGGGCACAGCGGGCTCGTGCGGATCCGCCGGGGGACCGAGACGTTGATCACCGTGGCGCTCGAGAACTTCCGCACGCTCGACTACCACTTCGTGAGCCCGGTCACGTTCCGGCCGGAAGAGGTGCTGCGGTTCGAGATCGACTGCGACACACCCGTCGAGGGCGACAGCACCTGTGACGCGGCCGGGTACTTCGGCGGCGTGATGACCACCGAGATCACCGAGGAGTCGGTCGAGGCAGCGGGATCGTGACCGATGATCCACGAGGTCGATGAGGCGATCCGCACGCTGATCGAGCGGGACGCGGTCAACGGCGGCGAGGTCGAGGTCTCCTTCGAGGTGCCCTCCAGGGAGTGGGCGGCCAAGCGCAACCAACCGACCGTCAACGCCTACCTGTTCGACGTCCGCGAGGAGCTCGACCGACGCCGCGTCGAACTGCAACAGGTCCGCGACGACGACGGCCGCGTCACCGGCAGGAAGAGACCCCCGCGCTTCTTCCGCCTGTCGTACCTCCTGACGGCGTGGACGCAACGCCCCGAGGACGAGCACCGGCTGCTGTCGGCGGTGCTCCACGCGTTCCTCTCCCACGAGCAGCTCCCCGAGGACGTCCTGCCCGCGGAGCTGGACGACCTCGGAGCTCCGCTGCACGTCACGATCGGCGAACCACCTCCGGCCGAGCGGTCCATCGGCGAGCTCTGGACGGCGCTCGGCGGTGAGCTGAAGCCCTCGGTCGAACTCCGGATCATCACCCCCTTCGACCTCGCTCGGGAGCTGCCCGCCGGCCCGCCCGTCACGGAGCAGCCGCGCCTCGAGATCGCCGGCGCCGACGGGCAGACCGAGGAGGTCACCGGCGAGCCCGCGGCTCCCCCGGAAGAGCACGAGGAGGAACCGGCGGTCGCGGAGGAGACCGTCACCGGTGGGGACCCCGAGGACCCTGGTCGGGTGGTGCACGTCCGGACGATGGGCCGATCGTGACGGACCGGTCGCTGGCGTACCTGCTCGGGAGGCTGGACGTGCTCGAGCAGCGGGTGCGTACCGCCGTGGCACGTCGGCGGGCCGACGACCCGGAGCCGGACGACCCGGTCCGGGGTCTGTACGTGTCGACGGACCAGGTGGCCGACCTGCTCCGTGGCGGGCCGCTCGTGCTCGGCCTGCCACGGGCCGATGCGGAACGGCTCGAAGCGCTCGAGGACGAGGTGGACGCTGCCGAGGCGGCCGGTGAGGACGTCCGGCTGCGACGGTTGCGCCGGACGTTCGAACTCGGCGCGATCGACATCGAGCTCCTGCTGGCGGCGCTCGCTCCCGACCTCGACCGTCGCTACGAGAAGCTGTACGGGTACCTCCACGACGACATCACCCGACGACGGGCCAGCATCGGTCTGGCGCTCGAGCTGGTCGGCCTCACGCCGACCGCGGTCAGCGGACGTCAGCGGCTGTCCCCCGATGGTCGCCTGGTGGACGGGGGACTCCTCGACATCGAGGACGTCGACCGGCCGTACCTCACCCGGGCGCTGCGGGTACCCGACCGGGTCACCGGCTTCCTGCTCGGTGACGACGACCCGGACCCGTCGATCTCCGGGCTCCTCTCGGACCCGTCGGCCGCCGTCGAGCTGCCCGGTGCACGGACCGTGAGCGGAGCACTCCGGGCCGGAGCCGGCCTGTGCTACGTGCGCGAGAGGTCGGCTCTCGACGGTCGCCCCCTGGTGGCGGCGGCACTGCGCGCGATCGATCGTGACGCACTGCACCTCGACCTCGACCGGATCGAACCGGAGTCCGATGCGCTCGCCCTCGCACGTGCGGCGGTGCGAGAGGCCCGACTCGACGACGTGACACTCGTGGCAGGTCCGGTGGACGGGCTGGCCGACGAGGTGCCGGCCGCCGTGCGCGCGCTGGCGGACGCCCCGCTCCAGGTGATCCTGTGCGGTGGCACCGCATGGGATCCCGGGTGGAGCGAACGGGTGCCGCTGCAGGTCGAGGCACCGGAGCTCACCGGGCAGGTCCGCGACGGCATCTGGCGGGGGGCGCTCGCGGGGGCCAGCGGGGACGATCCGGATGTCGCGGCGTTGTCCGCCTTCCACGTCACCCCGCGACAGGCCCACCGGGCCGTCGCCTCGGCCCGGTGGCAGGCCCGGGCTGCCGGCCGTCAGATGACCCCCGACGATCTGGCGGCCGGCGCCCGCGAGCAGAACGCCGGCCGCCTCGAGCACCTCGCACGACGGATCGAGCCACGGGCCGCCTTCGACGATCTGGTGCTGCCGACCAGGACGGTCGGGCTCCTGCGCGAGATCATCGACCGCGCCCGGCACCGTGACCGCGTGCTGGACGAGTGGCGGATGGGTGGCCAGACCGGTCGGGGCCGCGGTGTGACCGCACTGTTCGCCGGCGAGTCGGGGACGGGCAAGACGCTGTCCGCGGAGGTCATCGCCGGCGCCCTCGGTCTCGACCTGTACACGATCGACCTGTCGACCGTCGTCGACAAGTACGTGGGCGAGACCGAGAAGAACCTGGAGCGGATCTTCGCGGAGGCCGAAGGGGTCAACGGTGTCCTCTTCTTCGACGAGGCCGACGCGCTGTTCGGCAAGCGGTCGGACGTCAGTGACGCCAGGGACCGGTACGCCAACGTCGAGATCGCCTTCCTGCTGCAGCGGATGGAGTACTTCGACGGCATCGCGATCCTCGCCACGAACCTGCGCGGCAACCTCGACGAGGCGTTCACCCGACGCATCGACGTGCTCGCCGACTTCCCGGAGCCCGAGGAGCCCGACCGGCTGCGCCTGTGGGAGCTGCACCTTCCGGACAGCCTGCCCACGGCCGACGAGCTCGACCTCGACTACCTCGCCAAGGCCTTCGAGCTGTCGGGAGGCGACATCCGCAACGTCACGCTGGCCGCGGCCTACGCCGCCGCCGTCGACGAGGAGCCGCTGTCCACCCGACACCTCGTCCGGGCCACCGCCCGCGAGTACCGCAAGCTCGGCCGGCTGTGCACCGAGAGCGAGTTCGGCCCCTACTTCGACCTCATCGACCCGCGACCGGGAGGAGGAGCCCATGCAGACCCCTGAGTTCGACATCAGTCGGAGCACCGTGCACCGACGCGAGGAGGAGCTGGTCACCGAGGACCCCGGCACGGCGAGTCGGGACCCGCAGGAGATGGCATCGACCCTGGGCAACGCCAACGTCGGCCGGGTGCTCCGGGCCGAGGACGGAGAGGCGGAGCTCGACGAGTCCGTCGCCCGGGCGATCGAACAGCGGCGCGGGGCGGGCTCCGCGCTTCCGGGTCAGGTCCGAGAGGACATGGAGGGGGCCTTCGGTGCGGACTTCTCCGACGTACGGGTCCACGACGACCCCGACGCCCACGAGCTGAACGAGAGCGTGCGGGCGCGGGCGTTCACCGTGGGGAACGACATCTTCTTCAAGGAGGGGACCTACGACACCAGCTCCACACCGGGCAAGAAGCTGCTGGCCCACGAGCTGACCCACGTGGTGCAGCAGGACGGGGCGTCAGGAGCGCCGACGAGCGTCAGCGACCCCTCGGATGCTTCCGAGCGGCAGGCCGACGAGGTCGCCCAACAGGTCGTCTCCCCCGGTGTGGAGACCTCCGGTCAGGGTGTTGCACGCCAGTCCGACGACGACCTCGAGAACGAGGAGGTGCGGGCGGCCCGCGAAGCTCCCGACGAGGCCCTCGAGGAAGAGGCGATGGCGGCGCGGCAGGCTGTGAGAGCGACGCGATCATGGAGGTCGAGACCGTGATGGGCGCAGCCGCGTAGAGCACGATCCGAACAAGGGAACCGTTCGTCATGGGACACCAACACCGTCGAAGCAAGCCAGTGAGCGCCAGCCAACTCAAGCCGAAGTCAGGTGCTCCGCGCCGGTCCAGGCACAACGGGGTCACCTCGCGCATGGGTTGGCAAGCTCAGCTGATGCGTGGAGCTACACCGGGGAGCCTGCTAGGACTGCAACGAACGGTCGGGAATCAGGCGACAGTCCAACAGGTCGCGCGCGTCACGGGGCCGGGTCGTGGGACCTCGGGTGGGGAACCGCAAGTGCAGCGGGCCAGTTGCCAAGAGGAACTGGGGCCTCCCGGCACTCCCTCGAACCAGGCGGACAACTACGTAGAAGCCGCCCAAACCCGCCTCTACGCCAACCTCCAGAGCTGGGAGCCCTATCTCATATCGGAGGTTGGAGGTATCGCCCAGGGCCTCTTCAGGACCGAACAGGAGGTGGCCTGGTGGGGCAAATGGGCCCTCGATCTTGTACTCGACGTGATCCCAGCGGGCAAGATCGCAGGGCCTGTCGTAGCAGCGGTCAAAGGCGCTGCTGCTGCTGGGGAGCACATCGCCCAGATGGAGATCGCGGATGCCCGTGATCGTCTGGGCGACGCGGCTCGTGATGCTGTTGTCAGGTTGCGGACCGACAAGGAGACGGAAGGGGAGGCATACATAGAGGACTACTGGCGACGATTGCGGCTTCGAACTGAAGGCGAATGCGCCGGGTACCAACAGTTGCTGTTCGATTCGGTCGACAAGTTCTGGCCGCGACTTCGCACGAACAAGCTTGGCGAAGCACGACGGCTGGCCCGGAAGGTCATGGAGCACGTGCGTCAACAGCAGCGGCTTGAGGAACTGCGCCGAGAGTACGAGCGGTGCGTCCGTTATGCGCTTGAGCTGCCAGGTGGCGTCCTGCCGGAGGACGAGCAGCGACAGGCTCGCGAGGACTGTAGGCGCCAGACGGGCTACTACCCGATCGGGGCCTGTTGACCAGTGGAGAGCGCCACGACGAGCGAGACGGCCGCGGCTGCTGGTTGGACCTGGAGTTTCGATCCGGCCGTCCCGCCGCCTGCCGATCCTGCGCAACGCCGGGCACGAGACACGGAGTTGTTGACAGCGCCCCTGCGGTGGCGTGGTCAGCCCCGACCGGGATCGTCCTCGCCCGACGGGTCGAGGGTGCTCTGGTTCAGTCGTGGGCGGGGCCGGGGGCACGCCTACCCGGACCTGGAGATCGTTGGAGCTCTCGCGGAGCGGCGCCCAGCACTCGATGTCGTCTTCGTGTCGTACGCAGCTGGCGTCGACACGCTCGCTCGATCTCCCTGGCCGGTGATCGATCTCGGGTTGCCGGAGGACAACCTCCTGTGGGACACCGTGGTTCTGTCCGAGCGGTTGATCCGGTCATTGGAACCCGAGCTCCTGATCGCACACGAGGAGTTCGGGGCCATGATCGCGGCGAGCGCAGTGGGTGTACCTGCGGCGTTCGTCACCCATTGGTTCCTGGCCTCCCAGGACGTCACGATGCAGGCGCTCCGCCATGCCACGGACGTGATCTTTCTCGGGGCACGCGGGGACTTCGCCGAGCCGTCCCACCTTGCCGGTCGCGTACGTTACGTCGGTCCCATCGTGCGGAACTTCACCTGGGGACCATCGGATCGTCCCGCTTGCCGGCGTGAGCTCGGTGTGGAAGACGACTCGATCATCGTCACGGTGCTGCCTGGTAGCTGGACCGAGGCACGGGCCCCCCTTTATCCGCTGGTGGTGGCAGCGATGGAGCGGTTGGGCTCGGACAAGCGGCGACTCATCTGGGTCGCTGGCAGCGACGCTGGAGATCTCGCACGACGGTCCAGTGATCGCCCCTGGATCACCGTTCTGGATTCAACCGCAGAGCCAGACCGGCTCATGGTGGCCAGCGACGTCGCGATCACGAAGGCCAACCGCACGACCGTGGTTGAACTGCACCACCTTGGGGTCCCCACCATCTCCATCACCCGAGGTCTCAACCCCATCGACGACCGCGCGATCGCCGGGATCCCGACGAACACCACCCTCTCGGCCGAGCGGTTGGATCCCGACGGCCTGGCGACACACCTCGCGAAGCTGGCCACCGCAGAGAACGATCCGCCGCAGACCTACCTCACGGATCCCCCTCCGAAGGAGGTTGCCGCGTCGATCCTCGAAGAGAGGATCGACGAGACCGAGACCCAACCACACGTGAGCTGACCAACGAAGGACCTTCATGCGCGCCCAGCGGAATCAGCGATCCGAGCGTCGATCACGCCCTCGGTCGATCGACGTCGAGTCACGCGACCGACCGACTGTCGCGCCCAACCAGCTCGAGTTCCAACGGTTCGGTGGCAACCAGGCCGTGACCACCCTGCTCGGTCGATCCTCGCTCTCGGTCCAGCGGTGTGGCGACGTCCCCGCTGAGAGGTGCTCTTGTCACGGTGGCACGGATCAGATGGGTCCAGCAACGCTCAGAGCCATCCAACGCACTGCCGGGAACCGGGCGGCCGCGAACCTGTTGGCGGAGGTTGACGGCGAGGGGCAGCCAACACCAACCGACCGGTGACGGTGGGATCGCACCGATATCGATCGAGTGGGGGCAAGCGTGCCTGGTGTCGGCGTGGGCAGCGCCGACTGCCTGTTCGGGAAGCCGTTCGTTCCCTGGCCTACGCCCGAACAGCGTTGTCGTGGGTCCGGGACGTACGGACCCTGGTGGGTGCTGCAGTCGGTAGCGCGCACGAGCAGGAGGCGGTAGATGCCCACGTACCTGTCACCCGGGGTGTACGTCGAGGAGGTCCAGAGCGGATCGAAACCGATCGAGGGGGTGGGTACGGCGGTCGCAGCGTTCGTCGGCATGGCCCGCGAGGGCCCGGTCAACGAACCGACGCTCGTGACGAACTGGACCCAGTTCACGGACACGTTCGGTGACTTCGTCGACGGCTCCTACCTCGCCCATGCCGTCTACGGCTACTTCCAGAACGGTGGCGGGGCCTGCTACGTGGTCCGGGTCGGGGCCAACGGGGCCGCGGCCGAGCCGCCGGCGAAGGCGGCACTGCCGAGCGGGACCAAGTCGGGTATGGACGCCTACGAGATCACCGCGCTCGAGTCCGGCGAGGCCGGCAACGACATCACGGTGGAGATCAAGGACGTCGAGGACAAGGGCAAAGACAAGAGCAAGGACGACGGAGATGAGGACGGCGGGGACGAGAACGTCTTCACGCTGATCGTCAAGAAGGGCGGCAAGACCGCGGAGACCTACGAGGACGTCACCACCGACGGTCGCAAGAAGGACTACGTCGCCACCGTCGTGAACGACCAGTCGGACCTGATCCGCATCACCGAGGCTGCCAAGGCCAGCGCCGCGGAGCTCGTCCCCAAGTCGGGGCGCGTCAAGCTGTCCGGAGGAGGCGAGGCCCCCGCCCCGCGGACCTCCCCGGACGAGTACGTCGGCGACGCCGCCGACCGCACCGGGTTCGGCGGTCTCCAGGCGATCGACGAGATCACGATGGTCGCGGTCCCGGACCTCATGGCGGCCTACCAGCGGGGGATGATCGACTCGGAGGGCGTCCGGACGGTCCAGCAGGCGGTCATCGACCACTGTGAGCTGATGGGAGACCGGATGGCGATCCTCGATCCGCCGCCGGGCCTCAACGCGCAGCAGATCAAGGAGTGGCGGGTCGACCAGGCCGGCTACGACTCCAAGTTCGCCACCCTCTACTGGCCGTGGGTCAAGGTGTTCGATCCGGCCATCGGCAAGAACCGGTTCGTCCCTCCGTCCGGACACATGGCCGGCATCTGGGGGCGCAGCGACGACACCCGCGGCGTCCACAAGGCGCCCGCCAACGAGGTGGTGCGGGGCGCGATCGACCTCGAGCTGAGCATCACCAAGGCCGAGCACGACCAGCTGAACCCCGAAGCCGTCAACTGCATCCGCGCGTTCCCCGGACGAGGGATCCGCGTCTGGGGGGCGCGGACGCTGTCGAGCGACCCCGAGTGGCGCTACATCAACGTGCGGCGCCTGTTCAACTACCTGGAGGAGTCGATCCTCAACGGCACCCAGTGGGCGGTGTTCGAGCCGAACGACATGGACCTCTGGGGCCGCATCCGCCGGACGATCAGCGCGTTCCTGACACGCACGTGGCGGGACGGGGCCCTGTTCGGTGCCACTCCCGACGAGGCGTTCTTCGTCAAGTGCGACAGCGAGACCAACCCGCCGGACGTCATCGAGGCCGGCCAGGTCATCACCGAGATCGGCGTCGCCCCGGTCAAGCCGGCGGAGTTCGTCGTCTTCCGGCTGTCGCAGCTGCAGGCCGGCGGGGAGATCGAGGAGTAGCCGATCGCACGCACGGGATCGCACGTACAGCACTGGAGGTAGCCGCACATGCCACAGCTATTCGGAGAACACGACGCGCTCATCAAGAGCCAGTACCAGGTCGAGGTCGACGGGCTGGAGCTGGCGCAGTTCCAGGAGGTCTCCGGTCTCAAGATCGAACGCCAGGTGATCGAGCACCGCGTGACCACGATGGGGGGCAGGGAGGTCATCAAGAAGGAGCCGGGCCCCCGCAAGTTCGGCGACATCACCCTGAAGCGCGCGATGACCGACTCGGACGACCTCTACAAGTGGATCAAGGAGGTCCAGGACGGGAAGATCGACACCGCGCGTCGCAACGGGTCGATCGTCCAGTACGACTCACAGTTCAACGAGATCATGCGGTGGAACTTCACCAACGGCTGGCCGTCGTCGTGGGAGGGCCCCGAAGGCAAGGCCAACGCGAACGAGGTCACCGTCGAGACCGTCACCATCACCGTCGAGTCCATCGAGCAGGGATGACCGCGAACCGGCCGATCCGAAGCCGCCACGATCCACGTGAGGAGGCGCCATGAGTGCACCCAGCGTCGTCGAGGCCGCTGCCCGGCAGGCGACGAGGCACGACGACCCGCTGCAGACGGAGTTCGAGTTCGTGCTCCCGCGTGGCTACGTCGACGAGCACGGCGAGGTCCACCGTCACGGGACGATGCGCCTGGCCACCGCCCGGGACGAGATCCTGCCGCTGCGGGACTCGCGGGTGAAGGGCAACGAGGCCTACCTCACCGTGATCCTCCTGTCGCGGGTGGTGACGAGACTCGGCACCGTCGATCCGATCAACACCAAGACGATCGAGAGCCTGTTCGCCTCCGATCTCGCGTTCCTGCAGGACCTCTACCAACGGGTGAACCAGGAGGGACACACCCACGCCGCGGTGGCCTGTCCGGAGTGCGAGCACGAGTTCACGGTCGATGTTGCCGGTGATGCCGCGGGGCGACCTCGTGACGTACGCGACTGAGGACCTGTTCGAGGAGATCGCGTACGTCGCCTACCACTTCCACTGGTCGTTCGATGAGATCCTCGACCTCGAACACCCCGTCAGGCAGCGCTGCGTGGAGGAGATCGCCCGGATCAACCGCCGCCTCGCCGGCGAGGAGTGACACCGATGCTGCGACGGCTCCTCCGGTGGTTCGGTCGTCACGACGGTCACGACGGCGAGCCGACACGCGACGGGTCGGGCGGGTTGTCCGACCCGTCGACCGGCGCGCCGGAGCCGGGCTGGTCGGCGGTACCGCCGATGCCCCTGGCCGTCGGTCCCAGCCGGACGACTGCACCGTCCCGGCGCTTCTCGCGTGAGCTCTCCACCCGTCGACCGGCGCGCGTCTCCGCAACGCGGATAGGCCACGAGGTCTCCTCCGACGCCCGGCCCGGGGTCCTCACGGCGACCACGGTCCACCGGACGCCCGAGCCGACCTCACCGGCGCCGGACCGGCCGCGGCCGGACGCCGGACCGGCCTGGCGACGCCGACAGGAGGGGGCGCGGTCCGATCGGAGACCGCGCTGGCCGGACCCCGTCCCGGACGGGCCGCGGTCCGCGTCACCGCCCACGACCCGGGCACCGGTCCCAGACGCCCCCGCCGAGGTGGAGCTCCCACCGCGCCCCGCCCCCCGCTCGCTGCCGGCAGCAGGAGCCGAGCAGACGGCACCGGCGACGCACCCCATGCATCTGCCGGATGACGTCGGCAGGGTGGCACCGCGCCCCCTGGCGCCGGTGTCGCGCTCCCCCGTCGACGACATGCCACCTCGGGAGACGCCACCTCGGGAGACGCCACCCC
>CAZHZQ010000014.1:21544-26309 GCA_964537235.1 uncultured Actinomycetota bacterium
GGAGACGCCACCCCGGGAGACGCCACCCCGGAAGACGCCACCCCGGCCGGAGGGACCGGCGGTGTCCAGGACCGCGGAACGGACGGACCGCGACGAGCCCGTCGAGCCCGTTCGCCCGACGGAGCCCGCCGACATCGCCCCCGGTGCGGGAGCCGACCCCCGCTCCGAGCCCCCCTCCGACGACGAGGGTCAGACCGACGAACCGGTCCGACCGAGCGGACTCGGACGTCCGATGAGCGCCCGCCCGACGACGGCCCGTCCGCTGCCGCTCGGCGACCGTCCCCCGCCGCGTCGGATCCAGCGCCGAGCCGAGCCGGAACGGGACACCGCCGGGGCAGGTCGGACGGACCCGGAGCGGGCCCGTCCGGCGGAACGCACGAGGGGAGGCGAAGAGCCACCGGTGGAGGGATCGCCGCCGCAGGGGGAGCCGTCACGCCGCGAGGAGACGCCCCCACGGGAGAAGCCGCCACGACGTGCGTCGACCGACCGCGCCACCGACCAGGGGACGGACGGGACGTCCACCCGACACCCAGCGTCCGACACGGCTCCCGACGTAGCTCCCGACGCGGCACGACTCACCAGGCCGTCGGGCCCTCGACGGCTCGCCCCGCCGCCGGCGCCGAGCCGACCGACGGCACCGCTCACCGGAGACCGGACGATCCTCCGGTCCCCCGACGACGCGCCCCCCACCGGCCCCGCGGCACCGGACGCGACGGGACCGGGCCCGGGTGGTGCACCTGTCCCGGTCCGCCACGAACCTCCCCGCCCCCGTGCCGGAACGGCAGGGTCGCCGCCGCGACGGACCACGGCCCCGACGGAGCCCACGCGGGCGACGTCCGCACGGAGCGTCCCGTCCCCCACCGGTGCTCCGTCCGCACCCCCGCCGTCGACCCGGAGCCGACCACCCCCGCTCCGACGCTCGTCCGAACCGGGGCGGTCCGTCCCGGACGGAGAACGGGCGAGCCCCGCCGCTCCCGGTGTCGCCGCCGAGGACGTCGGCGGGCAGGCCGGGACGGCCGCGACCGGACCGACCCCGACCCCACCGGGGCCCGACCCGGGGTCGGTGGCGGTGCGCAGCGGACTCGCCGATCGGCAGGACGACGGGTCGGTCGTCTTCCGGGTCCCGGAAGCACCCGGGACCGCAGGGCTGCCCGGGGACGTCGCGGCGGACGGCGGGGACACGTCCGCGACACCGCGACCACCCGCCGCGGCGGAGGACGTCGACGGTGAGCGGCTCGAGCGCCTGTTCCGTCGCCTGTACCCGCGGGTCCGGGAGGAGCTGCGCTGGGACCTGCTGGCCGAGCGGGAGCGGACCGGCCTGCTGACCGATCTCGACCGCTGACGACCTGAGGAGGAGGTGACCGTGTCCGAAACCGCACTCAACTACAGCTTCGAGGTGACGATCGACGGCGTCGTCGGGCTCGGCACCTGGACCGAGTGCTCCGGGCTCACGGCCGAGTACGACGTGAAGACCTACCACGAAGGCGGACAGAACAGCTTCGAGCACAAGGTCCCCGGGCACCTCAAGTACACGAACGTGACCCTCAAACGTCCGGTCGACGACGACTCGAAGAAGGTGGCCGCCTGGTTCAGCAGCCTCCAGGGGACCGTCCAACGGCAGACCGCGTCGATCGCGGTGTTCGACGGCGACCGGAACAAGGTCGCCGACTGGACGCTCACCGGAGTGGTGCCCGTGAAGTGGACCGGCCCGTCGTTCAACGCCTCGGGCAACGAGACGGCCAAGGAGACGCTGGAGCTGGCCCACCACGGGTTCACCGCCGGTGCCGGGTAGCTCGACGGACGAGGACGAGGAGGACGAGGATGGTCGGATCATCGGCCGCGACCGCAGCGGGGACCAGTGCCCGCAGCGCCGCCATGGTCAACAAGGCCTTCTTCCAGGTCGTGGGCGGACTCGGCAGCTCCTTGCCCAACGGGCCCGTGACCGTCCCGCGGACGCTGCGGTGCGGGTACAACCCGTCGACCCTGAGCATCAAGGGTGGGGCCTCGTGGAGCGAGGGCGAGGAGCAGGCCGCCAGGCGGGACCTGCCACGCCCGCAGTTCGCCAAGCCGAACCCGCGCACCCTGCGCGTCGAGCTGTTCCTCGACGACTGGGAGTCGATGTCCGGAGACATCAGCCGCGACGTCCAGACGCTGTTCGACTGGATGCGGCCCCGCGACCACAACGGGGAGGTGCGGCCCCCGTTCCTCCAGTTCCAGTGGGGGACGCGTCGGTACTTCAAGGCCTACCTGTCGAACGTGGACGTCACCTACGAGCTGTTCCGCCAGGACGGCACGCCGGTACGGGCCACCGCCACCGTGACACTGAACGAGGTGCCCGACGACACCGGCCTGCTGGCGCAGAACCCGACCTCGGGCGGGCGGTCGGGGCGACGCACCCGCGTCCTGGCCGCCGGCGACACCTTGCACTCGCTGGCCGTCGACGAGTACGGAGATGCCTCCCTGTGGCGCGGCCTGGCGGAGGCGAACGGGGTCGACGATCCGTTGCGCCTCCGCAACGGGACCCGCGTCCTGGTACCCCCGATCGACGAGGTCGCGGCGCTGTCGCGGCCCCCCTCCGGGGACGGCACGGGATCCCGGAACGGTGCGGCGGCGGCACGGTCGGGGCACCGGGAGGTGCGGTCGTGACGCTGAACAGTCCGGTCGCGGAGATCTCGATCGACGGACGTCCCCTCGACGCCAGCGTGCGTGCAACCGTCGGACGGACGGTCGTCGACGAGCACCAGTTCCTGCCGGCGGCGTGCACCGTGCGGTTCGACGACGCGCGCGACGACATCGTGTCGGAGGCGTCCCTGCGGATCGGCGCCGGCCTCACCGTCCGGGCGAGCGGGGCGCCGGGACCCGAGGGGCTGCTGTTCGACGGCGAGATCACGGGCCTGGAGGGGCGCTACGACGCCACCGGCCGGTACGTGGTCGTGCAGGCCTACGACCTGGCGCACCGCTTGCACCGTGGTCGGGTCACCCAGGGGTACGAGAACGTGACCGACGCGCAGATCGCCGAGGAGGTGGCCCGGCGGCACGATCTGGGAACGGGCGGGATCGAACGGACCGACGTCCGTCACGAGCAGGTCTCCCAGGTGAACCTCACCGACTGGGAGTTCCTGTCGGCTCGCGCCAACGAGCTGGGCTTCGAGGTGTCCGTCCGCGACGGTGAGCTCGTGTTCAGCTCACCCGAGGAGGCCGAGGGGGGGCCGTCCCCCAGCGACGTCCACGCCGGGGGTGACGGGGCGCGGCTGGTCCTCGGGGACAACCTGCGGTGGTTCCGGCCGCGGGTGACCTCCTCCCAGCAGGTCGGCGGCGTCGAGGTCCGGGGGTGGGATCCCGAGCGCAAGGAGGCCGTCGTCGGTCGGGCCCGGCCCCGCACCCGCACCGCGAGCGTCGGGGAGGATCACGAGACGTTGAGCGGCCGGTTCGGGTCGGCGACGCACGTGCAGACCGACCGTGCGCTGGCGACCCAGGCCGAGGTCGACGCCGTCGCCGAGGGGGTCTCGGAGCACCTCACCTCCGCGTTCCTCGAGGCCGAAGGGCTCGCCTACGGCGACCCCGCGATCCGGGCGGGCACGAGCGTCAGCGTCGGCAACGTCGGCGGGACCTTCAACGGGCGTTACACGGTCTCGCGGGTCCGCCACATCTTCGAGCGGGAGTACCGCACACGGTTCACCGTCAGTGGCCGTCAGGACCGGTCGTTGCTGGGGCTGGTCAGCCTCGGCCGTTCCAACGGGTCGCTGTCGGCCGGCGGGCGTTCCGTGCCGGGCGTCGTGATCGGCACGGTCGTGAACGTCAAGGACCCGAACGGGCGCGGGCGGGTGCGGGTGACGTTCCCATGGCTGTCGGACGACTACACCTCGCCGTGGGCCCGGGTGGTGCAGGCGGGCGCCGGGGACGGACGTGGCTGGCACCTGGTGCCCGAGGTCGGCGACGAGGTCCTGGTGGCCTTCGAGCAGGGTGACGTGCGCCGCCCGTACGTCATCGGCGGCCTGTACAACGGCCGCGACCGGGCGCAGGGAGGCGACCAGGCGGTCGATCAGGACCGCGGGACCGTCGACATCCGGTCGTTCACGTCCCGCAGTGGGCACCGGGTCGAGTTCGACGACACGTCCGGCTCTGAACGCGTCTCCATCGTCGACAAGACCGGGAACAACCGGATCGTGATCGATTCGAAGCAGGGCACGTTGACGGTCGAGTGCGACGGCGATCTCACGATCGAGGCCGGCGGCACCCTGAACCTGTCGGCAGGCCGTGACATCGTGATCGAGGCCGGGGGCAGCTTCAGCGTGGACGCCCGGAGCGCCGCGGAGGTCAAGGCGGCGACATCGCTGGATCTCGAGGGCTCGAGCAGTGCCACCCTGAAGGGCGCCTCGCTGGAGGTCAACGGGACCGGGTCGGGCAAGGTCAAGTCCGCCGGGGTGCTCGAGGTCCAGGGTTCGATGGTGAAGATCAACTGAGAGAAGGAGACGGACATGGGTGCACCAGCCGCGCGGGTCGGGGACCTGACCGCGACCGGGGACCCGATCACCGGTCCGGGAGTTGCCAACGTCGTGATCGGTGGGCAGCCGGCGGCCGTCGCGGGCGACACGGTCAACGGACCGGCCTGTGTGGGAGCCGTCGCGATGGGCAGCACGACCGTGACGATCGGCGGGCGGCCCGCCGCCCAGGTCGGCAGCCAGGTCACCGGCAGTCACCCGCAGAGCGGTTCCCCGGTGACCACGGCCGTGGCACCCCCGGGCGCCACGACCGTGCTGATCGG
>CAZHZQ010000015.1:0-26298 GCA_964537235.1 uncultured Actinomycetota bacterium
GCGATCCGCAGCGACTCGAAGGTGATCGGCTGGGCCCGGTGCAGGTCCGAGCCAGCCGGCGCATCGTACGGGTTGAGGACGTGGGCGATCCGGATCAAACCCGCTCCCAAGGTGCCGTCGACTGGGGCCCCACGCTAGCCCCGATCCTTCGGTGACTCCGGGGCCGGTTCCAGCCAGGAGACAGTCGGGAAGGGATCCGGGTGATCGGCCGCCCATCGACGGAGCCGGTCAGCGAGCTCGACCGTGAGCGCTCCTGGGTCACATGGCAGGTCAACCTTGCGCGCGAACACGACGGTGGTGACCTCTTCACCCTGGGCGATCCGGCCCTCGAGGCACGCCATGTACTCGTTGACGTTCTCGGTCGCGATCGTCCGCGATCCGGATACCGCTGCGGCGAACACCTCGTGGTCATCGACGCCGCGCAACTCCGACGTCCCGACCGCTTTCGCACCATGGCCGACGTCCGCCAGCTGATCGGCGACGGCGGCGGGGAACATCTCGTCAATCAGCCACCTCACGCCAGCAGTTGCTCGTGGCGCTCCGCCATCTCACGTGCGCGTTCCATGGCGGCTTCGTTCGCGGCGATCCGCTCGTCGACCTCGTCGGGATGCGCTGCGTAGAAGGAGATCGCGAGCCCAACCCAGCGCTCGTGCAGATCGAGCACCTCCGCAACCTGCCGTTCGACCTGCCCGACCAGGACGTCGTGGTCGTGGTCGATCTGGTCGAAGCATGCGGCGATGTCGGTATCCACCACCCACTCGCCGTCCCGGTTAGCAGCCATCCGGACCGTTCCAGCGCGTCGTGGCTGACCGCCTCGGGCGGAATCCGTATGAACAGTCGGTGCGGTCGGCTTCGAAGATTGGTTCAAGCACCAACTTCGCCGCGGTCATCACCGGCCCGGTCAGCAACCGTTGGCACTACCAAACCGTCGGGTCGCTCCCGACCGGCTCGGCAACTCCTACGAACGTTGCGTGCTATCGCCCCGGCACATATCCCACGAGGTCGTCAGAACCGTCGCCGTCGAAATCGCCGACAAGGAGTTGGTGGGATCCACCGATCTGTATGGCATCGGTCGTCTTCGACGTACGATCGCTCACCTGCCATCTGTAGTCAGGCCGAATCCCGAGTCCGTGCCACAACACCTCAGCGTGGCCGTCCCCGTCGAAATCGCCTGCTGCGGGGCTGTATCTGCCACTCACCTGAAACCTCGTGGAAACTCCTCCATCTGGATATGGATTCCGTGAACACTGGACCGGAATCGGCAAGCTGCAGCCGATCGTCCAGTCCGTTCCCCAGTACATCTGATCTTGTGTGGATCCTTCAGCATAGAAGAATATGTCATCGCTCCCGTCAGCATCGAAATCTCCAACTACTGGTTCGTAGTCCCCCCCAATATCGAAGTATTCTCGTTCCGGCCAGCTAGTGCGGGATGCCCCCCAGTACATCACACTAATTCCGCTGCCTGGCTTATAGAAGAGGAGTTCATCATCACCGTCACCATCGAGGTCTCCTGAAGCCAGGCGGTACACACCAGAAACCTGATCAACGGACCCGCCCCGGGGCCAATTCGACCGGTTCCGCCCCCACCAGATGGTGTCGTAGTCGCTTCCGGGGCCATACCAGTAGATATCATCGAAACCATCCCCATCGAAGTCTCCGGCAACGGGATCGTAGGAACCGTGCACCTCTACAGACGTGTCAGCGACTGGGAAGCCACCCCGGGATCCCCCCCACCACATGACGTCCGCCCGGCTCCCCTCCCCATACCAGAGAAGGTCAGTCCGTCCATCCCCATCGAAGTCACCCGTAAGGGGGTCATATGTGCCACCGACGGAATCGAAGAACCCGTTTCTCGATGCTGACCAAGAGACAAAGTCAGCTCGTCCGTCCTCTCCGGCTTCCCGCAGACCGGCAGTATCGCCCGTCTGGTATTCTGTAGCGTCATACGAAGAGGAATGCATCACCTGCAGGTTTCCCTCAAACTCCTCATCGTAATGGGCCAGCCCTAGTGCGTGACCGAGTTCGTGTAGAACGAGGTGCCGGAGTGTGTCACCTGTAGGCGTATACCCCTGCCTAAACCAGATCACTCCACCTTCTTGGTGCGACATCGGCGAAACGTCCGAGGGAGATATATAACGTACTCCTGCGCACCCGGCCCAATTTCCTGTGCAAGGAGATTCATCACTAACGACCACCGTAATCTCCCCTCGATTGGTGGTCATCCCAGGACCATGATCTGCACGGTTTACCACGCCATCGTCAACTCTGACGGATACGCCAGTAATGGCGCTTGCCCGGGCAGCGCCGTACTCCAGTTCTGATCGAAAGTGCTCAATGTCTACAGAGTCAACCAATCGAATCGTAAGCGGCGTCTCAAGCCCAGCATCAGTCAACCGCACATAGCCATGTGCCGACGCCATGGCAAGGGCGCGACTGTCGTCGGTGTCGTCGCCCCACATGACATGGTCGCCGTCAACAACGACCCATCCATCTTCCGCAGAGGTAGCGTGGACGGGAGCAACGGCCAGTAACATCAGAATCAGTACTGCTACGACTCCAGTGGCACCGTTCGGAAGCATCTTGTCACTCAATGGTTAGCCCCCGCTGCGTCGCGTCTCATCGTGGGAGATCTGTCAAGACTCTTTTCTCTGCCGACCGACGTGGCTCCTCTGTTACGGCCACGAACGGCCACGAGTCGTGCACCTGTCGCACGTGTGCTTACCATTCTGTGCGCCCAGCGCACAAAGCGCGGATCGTCCCATCCCCGCTCGTCGCCCAGATGGAACGTCAGGTGCGCGTCGGTCAGCCACCCGAAGCGTCGTCCGCGCAGCGCCAGGTTCCAGGTCAGGACACGCCCCACCCAGTCGGCGCCGATCGCCACGTCCCCCACGTCGACGTCCGCCGCCACGGAGGGACGGAACGCGAAGCAGTCCCTCCCCGGGTGCGGCGAGCCCACCGCAGCGAACATCAGCGGCAGGTCCTCCACGCCGCCGAACCGGTCGGCGATGGTCCGTCGGTTCACGACGCAGGCATCGGTCCCGCGCTCCAACAGCCGCGAGAGCGCCACGTAGAACGTCGGCAGCACGGCGATATCCACGTTGGAGTAGACCAGCAGGTCGGCGTCTCCGGCGGCGGCGACGAGACGAGCGAGCACGTCGGCGAGCAGCGGCAGACGGCGGTCCGTCTCGAACGTCGCCACGTCCTGCACGGAGCGTTCGAGATCGGCCAACGGCTCGAGGTGCGGCGGGAGCTCCTGCTGGTCCTCGGGGAACCGCACGGCGTGCAGGCGGACATCGGCGACGGGCCGGGCGTGCTCGGCAGCGATCCGCAGCGACTCGAAGGTGATCGGCTGGGCCCGGTGCAGGTCCGAGCCAGGCGGCGCGTCGAACGGGTTGAGGACGTGGGCGATCCGGATCAAACCCGCTCCCGAGGTGCCGTCGATTGGGTGCCCCACGCTAGCGAGACGACCGCCCGGGACGGCGACGAGGATGCCCACGCGGGCCAGACCGGCGGGATCGCCCGACGGTACGGTGCCGCCCGACGGAGGTCGTCTTGTACCGCACATCGGACCCGTTGCGAGTGGTGCGTCTCGGTCGTGCCTCGCGCCTCGAACTGCGTGCCCTGCACGCAGCCGATCCGGACCTGCGTCGGCGCACCTTCGCGGAGCAGGACGCCGCGCTCAAGGATCGCCTCGCGTACCGCACCTCCGACGCCTGGTCACAGGCGCTGCGCGGCATCGGCCACGAGGCGGTCGATCTGATCGTCAACCACACGAGCGCGCAACGGCAGTGGGCCCGGCAACACGGGATGACGACGACAAGGGCGGATCGCGACATCGCCTTCGAGCAGGTCCGCAGACTGTCCCCCGAACTGCTGTTCGTGGGAGACGTCCAGGTCGTGCCCCCGTCGTGGATCGACGAGCTGCGAACGGTCACCCCTGAGCTGCACCTGGTCGTGAACTGGTGTGGGGCCGCGCCACCGGACCTCGACGCGTTCCGCGCCTCGGACGTGGTGCTGTCGTGCGTACCCGAGGTGGTGGAGCGGCTCCGCGGACACGGCCTGACCGCGGACCACCTCCACCACGCCTTCGACCGCCGGGTCCTCGAACACCTGACCGAGAGTGCCGAGGAGCACCGCATCACCTTCGCGGGGCAACTGCTGCCCTTCGACGGGTTCCACGCACGGCGCGCGGAGCTCGTCGCCGCCGTCGTCGACGGGCTGCCGCTGACCATCTCCTCACCTCGAGCCGTGCCCGACGTCCGTCTCGGAGCGAGGATCGTGCTCGATCGCTGGTCGTACCGGATCAGCCGGGCTCTCACCGCCCTTGGCGTGTCCCCGGAGCAGCAGGCCCGCCTGCCGTTCGTGCGGCACGGTGCCCGGCGCCGCAACCCTCCGCCGCCGGACCGCGGCCGCCAGCTACGATCCCAGATGCAGCCACCCCGGTACGGCATCGAATTCCTCCAGCTCCTGCGTGACTCCCAGGTCGTATTGAACGTCCACGACGACGTCTCGCGGACGTGGGCGACCAACGCCCGCATGTTCGAGGCGACCGGCGCCGGGTCGTGCCTCCTGACCGACGACCGGGACAACCTGCCGCCCCTGTTCACGCCCGGTTCGGAGGTGGTGACCTACGGCTCCGCGGAGGAGTGCGTCGAACGGGCCCGCTGGCTCCTCGACCATCCGGACGAACGTGCCGCGATCGCGCGCCGGGGCCAGGCGCGCACGCTCACGGAACACACCTACGCGCGACGGGCCGAGGAGTTCGATGCGTTGGTCGGCCGTCACCTCCGAGCGGCACGCTGACCGCACCACGCCTCGACGAGCGCGTCGACGCCGACCGTCAGCGAGAAGCGCTCCTCGATGCGACGCCGGCCCGCCTCGCCCATGGCCCGGAGCGCACCCTCGTCCGCCACCGAGAGCTCCCGGAGGGCATCGGCCAGCGCGACCGGCGCGCGTGGCGGTACGAGCCGCCCGATCTCCTCGTCCACCACCTCCGGAAGGCCCACCTCCGAGGTGGTGACCACCGGGACCTCCATCGCCATCGCCTCCTTGACCACGACCGGTTGGGAGTCGCGGTCACCGTCATCGGCGACGACACTGGGTAGACAGAACACGCTGGCAGACTCCAACGCCTTCCGGACCTCGTCCGGGCTCACCGCGCCTGGGAGCGACACCAGGTCGGCGACGCCCATGTCCGCGGCCAGGCGGCGGACTGACGCCGCCTCCGGACCGTCGCCGACGATGCGACAGGGCACGTCGTGTCCGGCCTGGCGCATGTGAGCGACGGCGCGGACGAGATCGTCGAGCCCCTTCTTCTCGACCAGCCGGGCCACGGACAGCACCGTGAACGGATCGCGACGGTAGCGGCGGGTCCGGGTGAAGTGCTCCGGTTCCACGCCGCACACCACGACCGCGGGATCGGGCGTCTCGGGCCACCGGGTACGGACGTGGCGACGGTTGTACTCGCAGACGGTGACGGGAGGATCGGAGCGTGCGAACACGGCACGGGCATCCGCGTTCGGCACAAACAGGTCACGCGCGTGGGTGGTCACCGAGAACCTGCTGCCGAGCAGCAGCGATGCCAGCAGGCCGACCCGGGCGGCGTGCCAGAGGAAGTGGACGTGGATGCGGTCGGGGCGCCTGCCCAGCTGTGAGACGAGCGCCAGCGCCTGACCCAGCGCTCGCCAGCGCGAGGGCGCGGGGCGTGCCAGCACGAAGGAGACCGCCCGCGCGAGACCGGTCGCATCGCGGCCCACGACCGCGGACAGGCCACGTGCGATCATCGCCAACGAGACCGGCGGGACCGGTTCGTGCGGGAGGTCCGTGGCGGTGGGGTCGGGGTGGGCGGCCGCCTCCAGCACGAACACCCGCGGCCGGAGACCGCGCCGCCGCAGCTCCCGCAGCTCGTTCTGGACGAAGGTCTGCGATCGCTCGGGGAACTCCTGGAGCACGTACACGAGCTCGCATCGCGTACCGTCCACCTCGTCCCCTCGTCCGGCGGAGGATCGTGAGCACCGACACTACCCTCACGGTTTCGGTCGTCGTGCCCGTCCGCGACGACGCGGAACGCCTCGGACGATGCCTGGACGCCATCGGGCGCCAGACCCTCGCCCCACTGGAGGTGATCGTCGTCGACGACGGGTCGCGGGACGATCCGGGACCGCTGTGCCGGGCATCCCCCGGCGTCCGTCTCCTGCGCCAGCCTCCTGGCGGCTCGTACGCGGCGCGCAACCGCGGGATCGACGCCGCCGCCGGCGAGGTCGTGGCGTTCACGGACGCCGACTGTCTGCCCCGTCCGGACTGGCTCGACGCCGGCACGGCCGCTCTGTCCGATCCGAAGGTGAGCCTGGTCGGCGGCCGGGTCGTCGTGGCGCCGCGCTCCCCCCGCCCGTCCGGGGTCGAGCTGTACCAGGCGCTGGAGGCCTTCCCGCAGTCGCGGTACGTCGAGGAGCGGGGGTTCGCCGTCACCGCGAACCTGTTCGCCCGCCGCTCGGCGCTGACCGACGTGGGGGTGTTCCGCGAGGACCTGCGGTCCGGCGGCGACATGGACCTGGGTCGCCGCGCCAGGGCCGCCGGTCACGTCCTCGCGTACGCCGACGACGCCGTGGTCGACCACCCGCCCCGGACCACCTGGCGGGCACTCGCGCGCAAGCAGGTGCGCGTCCTGGAGGGGCTGGCCGACCTCGGGCACGAACCGGCGTTCGTGCGGCTCGTCCTGCCGCCGGCTCGCAAGCTCCTTCGGGCGCTCACCGACCCGCGGTTGCGCGGCCCGGGGCAGCGCATCCGTTACGCGGCGATCGCGCTCGGGGTGCACTACCTCGGGCTGCTCCACCGCCTCACCGGGGCGGACCGGTACCGGTCGCACGGTCGCGAGCGAACCGCGGAGCTGCGATGACGCCCGGGCGACGAGACGGGGACGAGGACGGTGCCGACGGAACCGGACCGGTGCCGGTGCCGACGACACGGTCGACCCGCCCGGATCCGCCGGACGGAGCCCGGGACCTCGTGATCGTCGTCCTGGACAGCCTGCGCTACGACTCCTGGACGGCGGCACACCTCGACAACCTCCCGGAGATCGGTGCGGTGCAGCGGCGCTGGTCCTACGCCTCGTGGACGGCGCCGTCCCACTACAACCTGCTGATGGGGCTGCTCCCCCACGAGAGCCCCCGCCACACGTACGCCGCGGAGTACTACCGGCGCGACATGGGCCGGTTCACCGACCGGTTGGGCGTCGACGTGGATCTCACCGCCCTCCTGCCGTCCCTGTTCCTCCCCCGGTTCCTCCGGGAACGGGTGGGCTACGAGACCCACGCGCTGGTCTCGATGCCGTCCCTGAACCCCCACACCCCTCTGAACAGCGGCTTCGACAGCTTCACGCTGATGCCCGCGCACAACGACCTCGCCGGGATCGTCGACCGGGTGCAGCCCGCGCCGGACCGACCGTCGTTCTGGCTGATCAACGCCGGGGAGACGCACTACCCGTACGCGGTGCCGGGGGACGACGCGCAGGAGTGGCCGCACCTGTCGGGTGTCCACGGGATCGTCCGCCGGCTGGACGACCCCGAGGACGACGGGCCCGCGTTCTTCGACCAGTCCCAGCTCGCGGAACTGCGGGAACGCCAGGTGGCGGCGCTCGAGTACGTGGACGGGGTCGTCGGACAGCTCGTGGAGCGACTGGACCCGGGGACCTGGCTGGTGGTCACGTCGGACCATGGCGAGCTGTTCGGGGAGGACGGCTACTTCGGGCACGGCCCGATCGCGCACGACAAGGTGCTGGAGGTCCCGTTCGTCGAGGGACGGCTCTGACCGAGGGGCGCCGACTACAGGTAGCCCAGGGTGCGCATCCGCTCCTCGAGGTCGACGTCACGGGCCGGAACCCGGGACGGATCGGAACCGGCCGCCCCGTCCTCCCACACCCGCGGATCCTCGAGCATCGCCCGCAGTGCCCGGGGCGCCCGGTCGACCGGGACCGGGTCCACCTCCGTCGGGTCCCGGACGAGGTCGAACGCGTACTCCTCGCTGCCGTGGCGCACCACCTTCCAGCGGTCGCCGGTCGCGCTCGTGAGCGGCTCCGTGAGCAGCCGCACCGCACGGTCGTCCAGCTCCCAGTCCCGCACCGTCTGCGCCACCCTCGGATCGTCGGGGCCCAGCAGCGCGTCGAGCTGGGACACCGGCGCACGGTCGCTGCCACCCCAGGGGTGACGGTCAAGGACGGCCGCGGACGCGAGCGCCGCAGGCAGCCCCGTGAGACTCCGGAGACCGGCCAGACGGTCGGCGCCCGGACCGGCGGCGACCAACGGAACGCGGACGAGCCGGTCGTCGAGGCTGAACGAGTGGCCGATGAGACCGGCCTCCCCGAGGTTCTCGCCGTGGTCGGAGGTCACGACGACCAACGTGTCATCGAGGATCCCCCGGTCGTCGAGCCCCTGGAGCAGCCGGGCCAGCCACGCGTCCGCGTGCCGCACGGTGCGTCGGTACAGGTGCCGCATGCGTTCGAGGACCCCGTCCGGGAGAGTCCGGTCGGTGAGACAGGTGCGCCAGATGCTCGACAGGTCCAGGTGACGACGTGCCTCGTCCGCCGCCCGCAGCCGCTGCCAGGGTGACAGATCGTTGTGGGGACGGGGCGGGAGGTACGGCGAGTGGCACTCGTTCACGTTGACGAACCAGAGGAACGGCTGCGGCGGGTCCGGTCGCGCCAGCCACGACGCCAGGATGGACGCCGCCTCCGCGGCGCCGTCGTCGTGCCTCGCGAGGAGACCCGACAGCCCCCACCGTGCCCGCCCGAGGACGGGGGACCCGTGGGTCGGGCGGCTCCCACGTACGGACCGGAACCGGTGGAAGCCCGTTGCGAAGCCGCTCTCCTCGCTGATCCAGACGTTGGCGCTGACCGCCGCGGTCGCGTACCCGTTGGCGGCGAAGACCGACGGCAGGAGCACGTCACGCTGGCCCTCCAGCACCGGGCGCGCCCCCGAGGGTGTGCGACCGGGCGCCTGGCCGAGACCGAGCGCGCGGGGGAGCCGGCCCGTGAACATCGCCGCATGGGAGGGCAGCGTCCAACTCGACGGTGCGACCGTCGTGGCGGCCACCCCGGCGTCGGCCACCTGTCGGACGGTCGGGCTGTCGCCGCGAGGAGCGCCGAAGGGCTCGAAGGCGTCCGCACGTGCCGTGTCGAGGACGACCAAGATGACGTTCGGGGTCACGGGAGCTCCTCCGCGGTCTCGCCGTCGTCGCGCTCGGCGGCGGCCTCCCACGCGGCGAGGAAGGGCCCGCTCAGGCGGTGGTGGTACCAACGATCCGCCCGGCGACGCACCCACCGACGGACGGACCGCAAGCTCGCCGGGACGTGATCGGCGAGCAGCGGCCACAGCCGCGACGGCCGGGGCGCCTCGAGGGCACGGAGGACACGACGGCGGAAGTACGGCTCGAACCACCCGTGCTTGGCGGCCATGCGGCGTTCGCCGACAGCGACACCCTCGAACCGTCGCCGCAGCGCGTCCCAGTCGTAGTGGTGGAGGTGGTGCACCAGCGCGTCCGACCGGTAGCGGAGCACGAACCCCTCCTGGTACAGACGCCATCCCAGGTCGAGGTCCTCGTAGTAGTAGGAGAAGTCCTCGTCGAAGCCACCCGCCCGTTCGAAGAGCTCCCGTGTGAGCGACACGTTGCAGGAGTAGAAACGTCCGAAGCCCACGTCCCGACCGTCGGCACCGCGGAGCCGGTGGTAGTCGAACTGCGTGCCCGACCAGTCCAACCAGGACAGCAGCCGTCCGCCCGTGGCCTCGGGATGCCAGTCGACGTGTCCGAGCACCCCGGCCCGCGGGTCCGCCGCCGAACGGTGTCCCGCGAGGTGGGCCTCCACCAACCCGCGGGTGGGGATCATGTCATCGCCCAGGAAGAGCACGAGTGGACGCCGGGTCGCTGCCACACCGACGTTGCGGGCGGCGCCGGGTCCCCGGTGCGGTTGACGCTCGAGCCGGCCGACCTGCAGGTCGGCGGGAACCTCACGGTCCCCGTCGACCACCACGACGACCTCGAACCCGCTGACGGTCTGCGCACGGAGCGCGCCCAACGTCCGCCGGAGGATCGGCCACCGCCCGAGCGTCGGGATTACCACGGCGAGATCCCCGGGGGTCACGCCGACGACCCGGGCGGCCCGTTCCGGTCCGGTCCGGCCGCGACCGCGAGGTGCGGGTCGCCCCACCACGTCCGCAGCAGGTGCGCGCGACCCGCGCGGCTCAACAGGCGTCTGAGCGGCGGCCCCGGCGACGGATGGCCGGGGCCGGGAGGCATCCACACGGTGCCCGGTCGCCCGGTGATCACGAACCCCGCAGAACGCAGCATCCGCAGCAGGGCGGCGCGGTTGCCGGTCCACCACCACGGTCGACCGATCCCGTCGAACGTCGCGACCGGGCGGCGTGGGTGGAGCAGCGTCAGGTACGGGTCGATGTTGTCCACGAGCACGAGCTGTCCGCGACACACCGACCGGACCCGCTCGAGGGCACGGACGGGATCGCGCAGGTGCAGCAGGAGGCTGCCCAGGTAGACGACGTCGAACGTGCCGGCCGTTCCGGGGTCGAGGTCGTAGACGCTCAGCTCGCGCCGTTCCACCTCCGAGCCCAGCGCCCCGCGAGCGATCTCGAAGCCCTCTCCCGCACCCATGCGCTCGCCGATGGCCCGCCGCTGCTCGCGTCCGGCGGTGGCGGGCCAGTCCCATCCCGACCAGTCGGTGACGTCGACCGCCAGCACCTCGGCCGCGCCCCGCGCCTCCATCTCGAAGGCCCAGAAGCCGTCGAAGGTCCCGACGTCGAGGCACCGCTCGCCCACGAGGTCCCGTGGGAGGGGTACCTGGTCGCGGACTCCCCGCGTGTCGAACCACCCGGGGGTCACGATGCCGGGGGCGAGCTCGATCGTGTGGTACCAGGTGCGCCCCTCAACGGCGGCGCGCAGCTCGTCGGTGTTCATCATCGACGGACCGTACCCGCGGGCTCGCGACCGACCCGCCCTCACACGCCCGGTGGCCGCAACTCCGCGGGGCCGAAGTACTCGACGACCCGTGCGGGCACACCGACCGCGAGGCAGTAGGACGGGACCGGGCGTGTCACGACGGCGTGTGCACCGACGACCGCGTGATCGCCGACGTCGGCCATGACCGTGGCCTTCGCCAGGATCAGGGCCTCCGTCCCGATGCGGACCGGAGCCAGGTCGAACCCCCGCTCGTCCCAGGGCAGGTCGTGCTCCCGGAAGCGGTGCTGACCGTCCACGACGGTGACCCCCTGGGCGATGATCGCGCCTCGTCCGATCCCGACGGACGTCGAGCACTGGATCACCGGGCCGTACGTGAGGACGGCGTCGGGACCGATCGCCACCCGGCCGTCACCGGTGATCTCGATCGTCACGCCCCGTCGCATCTCCACGCCGGAGCCGACGGTCAGCGTGCCCCGGTGCGGCATGTACAGCGAGAACCCGGGACCGATGTGGACACGTCTCGGGATGTCGAGGTCACCGTGCCGGTGGGTCGCGAGCAGTGCCAGCCGCCGCAACACCGATCCCACGCGGGCTCCCAGCGAGTACCGGAGACGCCACGGCAGGCGGCGGTCCAGGAGGGTCATGGCCCGGAGCGTAGTGGCTGGCCGGTACCGGGCGTCCTCGCCTCTATCCTCCTGACGTCGACAGGACCGGGGACCGCTCGTGGACATGACCGATCGGATGTGTGCCTTCCGGGGCGCACCCGGCGAAACCCGGTGGTGACCCCGGGCGGCTTCGAGCTCCGGGGCCCGGTCACCCCGACGGGCCAACTCGTGCGCGACGCGATCGCGGCACGCGAGCTCCTGGTCATGCTGGCGCGCAAGGACTTCTTCTCCCGCTACCGGCGGGCGTCGTTCGGTCTGCTGTGGGCCGTCGCCCTCCCCCTCCTCCAGGCGGGCATCCTGGCCGTGGTGTTCTCGAACGTGGTCAAGATCGAGACCGAGTTCTTCTACCCGGTCTTCATCCTGACGGGGACCGTGGCATGGGGGTTCTTCTCGCAGACCCTGACCGTGGCGTCGACGGCGATCGTCGACGCTTCGTCCATGACCACCAAGGTGTACTTCCCGCGGTCGATCGTGCCGTTGGCCAGCGTGCTCGCGAACGCACCGGGCCTGATCGTGAACCTCGGGATCCTGGTGGTGATGGGTCTGCTCACGGGTATGCCGTTGTCCTCCCGGCTGCTGCTGCTCCCCGTCGCTCTGACGGCGACGGCGCTCCTGACGGCCTTCATGTCCCTGGTGGCGTCCGCACTGCACGTCTACTTCCGCGACCTGCGGTACGTGCTCCAGGCCGCGATGCTCGCCTGGTTCTACGTCACACCGATCTTCTACCCGCTCGACGACGTCGGGGGGATGATGCGGCCGTTCGTGCTCGCCAACCCCGTGACCGGGGTGGTGGAGCTGGTGCGTGCCGCCACGATCGGGGCGGAGGACGGCACCGGCATCGCCCTCGTCGCCCTCGCCGCGTGGCTGCTGGTCCTCGGCGCCGTCAGCATCGGCCTGTACCGGCGGTACGACCGGGTGTTCGCGGACCTCCTGTGAGCATGCCTCCGGTCGAGCTCGACGGCGCAGGGAAGCGCTACGTCAAGTACGAGGACGTCCCGCTGCTGATCTCGAGCATCCGTCGGTGGGCGGGCGGGACGCGCCGGTCGGCGTTCTGGGCACTGCGTGACGTCGATCTCGCGGTCCGGCGTGGCGAGTCGGTCGGGGTGATCGGACCGAACGGGTCGGGGAAGTCCACCCTCCTCCGGCTCATCGCCGGCGTGACGGCCCCGACCGAGGGCCGGGTGGCCGTCCGCGGCACGGTGGCACCCATGATCTCCGTCGGGGTCGGCTTCCATCCCGAGCTGTCGGGCCGGGAGAACGTGCACGTGAACGGCTCGATCCTCGGTCTGACGCGCGAGCAGGTGGCGGAGCGGTTCGACCGCATCGTGGCGTTCGCCGAGATGGAGGAGTTCATCGACACCCCGATCAAGTTCTACTCGTCGGGGATGCTGGTGCGCCTGGGGTTCGCCGTCGCGGTCGAGGTCGAACCCGAGGTCCTCCTGGTGGACGAGGTCCTGAGCGTCGGCGACATCGGGTTCCAGATGCGCTGCTTCGACCGCATGGCGGACATGCGTGAGCGCGGGACCACGATGGTGGTGGTCAGCCACAACCTGGACGCGGTGCGTCGGCTGTGCGACCGGACGTTGGTCCTCGACCGGGGTCACGTGGTGGACGAGGGCGCGACCGACGCGGCCATCTCCACGTACCACGAGCTCCTGTCGTTGCGCGGCCCGGGTCCGGGTCCGGACCGCGACGCCCCGTCCGGTCCCGCGGCGACCGTCCGTTCCCTGCGTGTGATCGGACCGGACGGGCCGACAGCGCACGTGGCCAGCGGCGACGAGGTCACGCTCGAGGCGGAGGTGTCCTTCAAGCGGAGCATCGAGGATCCCCTGTTCACCGTGACCGTCGAGACCGCGGACGGCGTCCGTGCGTTCGGGACCCACGCGGGCCTGGGAACGACCGGCCGCTTCGACGCCGGTGCGACCGCCGTCGTCCGCACCCGACTGCGCCTGGCGCTGGCACCCGGGACCTACACGCTCCAGTGCGCGGTCCTCGCCGGCGGTGGGGTCAACCCCCTGGCCCCCGTCGCCCACCACGCGCGCCCCGTCAGCGTGTACATCAGCGGACCGTCCGACGTCACCGGGGTCGCGGCCCTGCCCGCCGACATCGCGGTCGACCGGACACCTCCCTCGTAGACTGCCTCCGACCACAAGGAGGTCGTCTCTGCACGGAGGAACGCTGCTGACGTTCCTGATCGTCGGGGTCGAACGTGCCGGGACGACCACCCTCGCCCCGCCGATGGACCACGCACTGCGCGAGCGACTGAACCGGGCGCTGCCGGACTGGCCGTCGTGACGGGATCTCCTCTCCCAACGGTCCGGGTCGGCATCGTGTCGTGGAACACCGCGGAGGTCCTCGACCGCTGCCTCGTTGCCCTGCCGGCCGCGTTGGACGGGTTGGATGCCGAGATCGTGGTCGTGGACAACGCCTCGGACGACGACAGCGCGCAGGTCGCCGCGTCTACCCCTGGGGTCACGCTCGTACGGTCGTCCCGCAACGTGGGCTACGCCCCGGCCATGAACCGCGCGCTGGACATCGCGGGGGCGGACGACCCCCCGGTGCTCATCGCGCTGAACCCGGACACCACGCCCCCGCCGGGATCGCTGCGCAGGCTGGTCCAGGCCCTCGTCGAGCATCCGCATGTCGCGGTGGCGGGCCCCCGGCTGGTGGGGACGGACGGGCGCACCCAGCACTCGGCGTACCGGTTCCCGAACCTGCGGCTCGCAGCCGCCTCGAACCTGGTGCCCCGGCCGCTCCAGCGGGGCGGGTTCGCGGAGCGCTGGTGGCTGCACGACCGCGCCGACCACCGACGCCGCGTCGAGGTCGACTGGCTGACGGGCGCCGTCCACGCGATCCGGACCGCCGCCGTCGCCGGGCCCGGCGTCTACCGGGAGCGCTGGGGCACGTACGTGGAGGACCTGGACCTCTGTTGGCGCGTGCGGCAGCGCGGCTGGGAGGTGCTGCTCGTCGGCGACGTCGCGGTCCCCCACATCGGCAACTTGTCGGGAGCGCAGGCGTTCGGCCGCGATCGCACGCGGCGGTGGCTGGCCGCGACCTACGACTGGTACGCACGGGAGCGCGGACCGTGGCAGGTCCGGGCCTACGCGCTCCTGAACCTGCTCGGCACCGCCGCGATGGGCACGTCCGCCGCGCTGCGCGCCGCCCTCGGAGGCAGCACCCGCGGGCGGGCGCGGATGTTGCTGCGCACGCTGCCCACGCACCTGCGGGTCGTGCTCGCGGGACCACGTGACTACGATCGGCCGGCCCCGACGACGGAGCCGCCGACGTGGACCTGACCGAGCGGATCACCTCCCAGGGCTGGTACCACACGATGGAGCTGCCCGGTGGGGTCGTCACCGACGGCATGTTCGACCACCGCCCCGTCCTCGACCGGTACGGACTGCCCCAGGACCTGTCCGGCAAGCGAGTCCTCGACGTCGGGACCTACGACGGGTTCTTCGCGTTCACCTTCGAACGGTGCGGCGCGGAGGTCGTCGCCATCGACGTCCCCGACGAGCGCCACCTCGACTGGCCGGCCCCCCTGTGGCGGCGCGAGGACCGCATCCCGCACACCTCCGGACGGTTCGAGCTGGCACACGAAGCGCTGGGATCGGCGGTGGACAAGCGTGAGATGACCGTCTACGAGGTCTCCGAAGAGGAGCTCGGCCGCTTCGACCTGGTCTTCGTCGGCAGCCTCCTGATCCACCTGCGCGACCCCGTCGGGGCGCTCATGCGACTGTACGAGGTGTGCGACGACGAGGTGCGCGTCGTGGCCGTCGTGGACCCCGTTCTGCAGCTGCTGTCACGGTGGAGCGGGCTGGCCCGGTTCCGAGGCACCAGCCCGCACATGACCTGGTGGTTGCCGAACCGCCGGGCGCTGATCGAGATGCTCGAGGCGGCAGGCTTCTACCACGTGCGCGCCGGACGACCGTTCGACGTCCCGCGCCCGTACGACGACGACCTCCCCCACGTGACCGTCCGGGGGTTCGCCCACCCATAGGTACCGGCCTCCGCGGCCCGGATCCACCCGGCCTACAGGACGACCGTGCCGGCACGGACGGAACCGCGCAGCATGGCCACGACGTCCGAGAGGTCGAGCAGGAACAGCCCCGGGAGGTGGACGATCCGGCGAACCGGGCCGCCGCCGGCCGACCGGGTCCACGACCGGTGCCACAGCCACGGCAGCGCGAGGGCGAGGAGGCCGGACCACCGTCCCGCGCCGAGTATTCCGATCACGACCGACAGCGTGTAGGCGTGGGTCCGTGTCCAGAACACGCCGGCCCAGAGGTGCTCGCCCCGCCGATCGGGATGACGTGCGAAGATCAGGGGGATGCCGTCCCCTCGCTGCCGGTCGACGATCGCCGGCCACAGACGGCTGGGCCGTATGTCGTGGTGGACGACCGCGTCGGGGGCGTACACCGCCCGAGCTCCGGCGTCGGTGACGCGCCATCCGAGGTCCACGTCCTCGCCGGAGTTGCGGAAGGCGGGGTCGAACCCGCCGGCACGTTCGAGGTCCTCCCGCCGGTAGAAGATGTTGCAGGCCTCGAACAGGTGGACGGACTCGACCCGGATGATCCGGGAGAACGGTCCGCGCCGGTGCTCCTGGTCCGGTGCGGGCAGTGTCCGCCCGATCACGACACGGTGTCGACCGTCCAATGCATCCAGGCCGGTCTCGAGCCAACGTGGCTGCGGAACCCCGTCGTCGTCGGTGAACGCGACGACCGGGGCGTCGGTAGCGCGCCATCCCACGTTCCGGGCCACCCCGGGACCGCCGCGACGGTCCGTCGACAGGGATCGCAACACGAGGGGAGATCTCCGGGCCAGACGCGCGAGCACCTCCGGTGTGTCGTCGTCGGAGGCGTCGTCCACGATGATGACCTCGAACCGATCCGCGGCGATTGTCTGCGCCTCCAGGGCCGCGACGAGCCGCGGGAGGCGTCCGGCCCGGTTGCGGGTCGGGACGACGACGCTCACCTCGACGGTCACGCCGACCGCCCCGGCCGGCCGGCCGCACGCCGGTAGACCTCCTCGTGCAGCGGACCGATGCGCTCCCAGTCCCAGCGTCGGGCGTGCTCCGCACACCGCCGCGGGGTCGCCGGGTCGGCCGCGAGCGTCACGGCCTCCCCCAGTGCCCGCGCCAGGGCAGGGACGTCCCCGAACGGCGCGGTGCGACCGACCGCGGGTCGGTCGAGCGTCTCCGCCGGACCCTGCCAGGCTGAGCCGACCCCGGGGGTCCCACAGGCCAGGGACTCGAGCAGGACGAGCCCCTGCGCCTCGTCCCGCGAGGCCAGCACGGTCACGGTCGCGTCCCGGTACCACTCGGGCATCTCGTCGGGAGGCTGCGGGCCGATCACGTCGATCGCGCCCCGCACCCACTCCGGGAGGCCGGCCAGCGCGGCCGCGGGGTTCCCCTGTCCGACGAGTTGGAGCCGGGCGTCGCGGCGGTCGTCGAGCAGACGGACGAAGGCCGCGACGGTCGTCGGCAGCGCCTTCATCGGGGCGTCGAGGTGCGAGGCGAACAGGATCCTCGGAGCTCCGGTCCGCGGGGACAGCTCGGGCGTGAACCGGTCCGTCCGGATCCCGATCGGCACCACGTCGGCGGCACGGCCGGTCAGATCGCGCACGGCCGCCGCCGCCGATCGGCTCAGCGCCGTCACGGCGCTGGCGCTCCGCACGGTCATCGGCCACGTCGTGCGCCGGACCCGCCCGGTTCGCAGCCAGCGCTCCGACGGGTGGCCGAGGACGCTGAACACGGTGGCGTGGCCCGTGGCGCGGACACCGAGCGCCACGGACGGCAGCATGGCGTGCACGACGTCGTACCGACGTCGCATCAGCGCACCCACGAGCCGGGCCGTGAAGCCCACCTCGGAGCCGCCGCTGCGGTAGCGGCGCCGCACCACGCCGTCGGTGCCACGCTCCACGGAGCCACGCCCAGCCGTCCCGGTGAGGATCTCGACCTCGTGGTCGGCGCCGGCCAGGTACCACGCCAGGTCCTCCACGTAGCGCTCGCCTCCGCGGAGGACCTCGGGCCACGAGTACGGGTGCGCCAGGGCGATCCGCACGGCGATCAGATCACCAACGTGCGGTGTGCCAGCGATCCACGGAGCATCGTGACGACCTCGAGGAGATCGACGGCGAGGTTCCCGGGGATCGCGCGAACCCGGTCGATCCGGTCCTCGTCCGGGCTGCGCCGACCGAGCTGCGACCGCAACCAGGGCAACGTCAGCGCCAGCGCCACGGGTGTGCGCGGAGCCAGCGCCATGCCCAGCACCGCCAGCAGCACACGTTCGTGCGACCGCTTCCAGAACACACCGTGCTTCAGGTAGAGCGGCCTCGCCTCCGGATGCTTGCGGAAGAACAGGGGGACCCCCGTCCAGCGGAGGGCCTCCCGCGCGGCGAGGACGAAGCGCGAGGGACGCACGTCGTGGAGCACCTCGGCATCCGGCTCGAAGATCGCTTCGATATCGTGGGCCAGGATCCGGAACGCCAGATCGATGTCCTCGCCTCCCGGCCGGGTGAAGCGCTCGTCGAACCCGTCGACCCGCGCGAGGTCCTCCCGCCGGTAGAAGATGTTGCACGTCTCGTAGAAGCGGATCCCCTCGGTGCTGACGGTCCGCGCGAACGGGCCGTCGTGTACGAGCTGGTCGGGGTCGGGGGCGGTCCGTCCGACGACGATGCGACGGCCTTCACCCATGGCCTGCAGCCCCGACGCCAGCCACCCGGGCTGGGGGACGCAGTCGTCGTCGGTGAAGGCGATGACCGGTGCGTCGGTGGCGCGCCACCCCGTGTTGCGGCCCGCGGCGGGACCCCGGGACCGTTCGTGCCGCCGCACCTGCAACGCGACCCGATGGGCGGACTCGAGCTCGGCGAGGACCTCCGGGGTGTGGTCGATCGAGCCGTCGTCGACGATGACGACCTCGAACGGTTCGTCGAGTCGCTGGCGCTCTAGCGCCGCGACCAGCCGCGGGAGCCGGTCGGCGCGGTCACGAGTCGACACGACCACCGCAACGGCCGGATCGGCGCGGTCAACCATCGGGGCACGGTCTCCGGGGGTCGCGATCTCCAGGGCTTCTACAAGCGGGAGTAGTCTAGGCCGCCACATGGTGCGCATCCTGACCGTGACCAACCGCTACCCGCCACACAGCTGGGGGGGCTACGAGTTGGTGGCTGCGGAGCCCGCCCCGGCGTCTGACGGCGGGACCACGTGAGTCGGACGCCCGAGCGCCGCGCGGACGCCCGGTCGACGGGCACCCGACCGCGTTGGACCCGTCGGGACCTGCGTCTGCTCGGCCTCCTGCTGCTGATCGGCGCCACGATCCGCGTGGCGATGGCGTTCGCGACCCATGGCGAGTCCTTCGACATCACCAGCTACGCCAGCGTCGGAGGGGTCGTGGCCAGGGACCCGCTGTCGGTGTACGAGCACATGGGACGTCGCTGGCCCTACCCCCCGGGGCTGTGGCCGTGGCTGCTGGTCGCACGATCAGCGGCGTTCCGGTTCGGGCTGCCGTTCCACGGGGTGATCCAGCTCGCCCCGATCGCCGGGGACCTGGGCGTGGCCGCCGTCGTCGCCCACGTCCTGCGATCGCGGTTGCGGTCGCGCGCATGGCTCGCCGGTGCGGCCGCGGTCGCGCTGGGCCCGTCCTTCCTCCTCATCTCCGGCTACCACGGCCAGTTCGACGCCCTCGCGTTCCTCCCCGCCCTGGTCGGGATGGCCGTGTGGCAGCGGGGCGGTGCTCACCGCGGGGTCGTGGCCGGGCTGCTGATCGGCCTGGGGGGGGTCCTGAAGACCGCCCCGCTGATCACCCTCCTGTTCCTGTGGCCGTCGGCGCGATCGCGGCGCGAGACCCTGAAGTTGGCCGGCAGCGCCGTCGGACTGTTCCTCCTGTCGGTCATCCCCTTCCTCCTCCGCGACGCGTGGTTCATCCGAGCGGCGCTGTCCTACGCGGGGTTGCCCGGGCTAGGTGGGTGGAGCGTGCTCGTCCAGCCAGACCTGGTCGACCTGTGGATCCTCGGCGGCCCGGGCACGATCGCACCCTCGACCACGGCGATCGTGCGCTGGGGGAGCCTGTACGTGGCTGTCGCCCTCGGGGGGCTGGCCGGGTGGCTACGCATGCACCGGGCTCCGCCAGACCGGGTGGCCGTCGTGTCCATGCTGGCCCTCTACGCCGTGGCGCCCAACATCTTCGTGCAGTACTACGTGTGGGGACTGGGGTTCCTCTTGCTGGCCGGACGCATCCGGCTGACCGTGTGGGTCCAGGTCGCGCTGCTCGTTCCGACGGTGATCGTGCTGCTGCGACCGTGGGGCAGCGGTTGGATCGCCTCGCTCCACCTCGTGTGGACGGTCGGGCTGTGGATCGGAGCCGTCGTCCTGACACTCATCGAGGCGCGGTCGCTCCACCGGGAGCTGAGGGTGGACGGGCGCTTGCGTCCGTACCCCGGCACGACCGCCTCCGGTGCGCTCGCGGGATGACACACCCGAGCGAGATGCCATACTTCGAGCGAGTGGAGGCCGAGCGACGCGTCGACCGGCCCCGCCAGCACTCACGGACGGCGCGGGAAGGTCACGAGACGGTGCCACCGACGTACTCGCTGTCGGCCGTCCTGCCCGCACACAACGAGGAACGCAACATCCGGCGGTGCGTGCGCGCGGTCGACACGACGGCCGCCCGGTTGTTCCGGGAGCACGAGATCATCGTCGTCGACGACGGCTCGACCGACGGCACCGCCGCCGTCGTCGAGGAGTTGGCACGCCGGGGCGTCCCCGTCCGCCTGCTCCGGCACCGGACGAACCGCGGGTACGGGGAAGCGCTGCGGACCGGGTTCCTGGCCGCAGGCAACGACCTGGTGTTCCTCACCGACGCCGACAACCAGTTCGACCCCGCCGAGCTGGAGCGCTTCCTGCCGTGGATCGACCGCACGGACGTCGTCGTGGGATTCCGCACCAACCGTCACGATCCGCGGCTGCGGCGCGTGCTCGCGTGGGGCTGGAACGCGCTCATGCGGCTGCTGTTCCACATCCCCGTGCGCGACATCGACTGCGCGTTCAAGCTCTTCCGCCGGGAGGTGTTCGAGGTCGTCGACCTCACGGCGGTCGGCGCAATGGTCAGCACCGAACTGATGGTCAAGATCGGGCGCGCTGGCCTCGGCGTCGTGGAGTTGGGGGTCCACCACTACCCCAGGACCGCCGGGCGGCCTCGGGGTGCCCACCCCCGGGTGATCTTCCTGGCGCTCCGGGAAGCCGCCTCGATGTACGCGGAGCTGCGGGGTCTGACGGGTGGTGACCTCTTGCCGGGCATCCGCCCTGCCGGCATCCTGCGACGCGGTGACGGCGAGCCGGAGGGCCGGCGGCCGCGGAACGCGGCCGGAGGACGATGATGGCGCGGATCGCCGTCGTGGGCGGCGGCCCAGCAGGCTCCGCCGCCGCTCTGGATCTGGCCCGCAAGGGACACGATGTGGTGCTCCTCGAGGCGGCCGAGCAGCTCGGCGGGCTGGTCACGTCGCTGGAGGTCGGGGGGACCCCGATCGAGCGCTTCTACCACCACGTGTTCCCCCAGGAACACACGATCCAGGCGCTGATCCGCGACCTCGGCCTGGGCGACCGCTTCGAGTGGCGGACGAGCCGGGTGGGGGTGCTGCGCGACGGCCGCGTGTGGCCGTTCACGAGCCCGCTGGATCTCCTCCGGTTCCGGCCGCTGTCGCTACCCGACCGGGTGCGGCTGGGGGTCAGTGGCCTGTGGCTGGCACGGGATAGGGACTGGACGGCGTTGGACGCGGTCCCCGCCCACCGGTGGCTCGAACGGGCCTCCGGTCGCGCCGCGACCCAGACGGTGTGGTGGCCGCTCCTGCGCGGGAAGTTCGGCCGCGCCGCCGATGGGGTCCCGGCCGCCTGGATGTGGGGCCGGTTCGATCAGCGTTCGGGAGCGCGGCGGCTCACCGGCGAACGCCTCGGGTACCTGCGCGGCGGGTTCCGCGCGCTGTTCGACGCGCTGGACGCCGAGCTGCGTCGGGCGGGGGCAGACGTCCGCACCCAGGTCGAGGTCGTCGACCTCGACGCCTCAGACGACGGAGTCACCGCCCGGCTGCGGGGAGGCGACGAGGTCGCGGCAGACGGGCTGCTGTGGACGGCCGGTCTCCCGCTGCTCGACCGGCTCGCTGGCGGTGGATCCCGGCCCCATCCAGAGGGGCTGGGTGTCCTGTCGGTCGTCCTGGAGCTGGCCCGTCCCGTCACCGGCCACTACTGGGTGAACGTCTGCGATCCGGACGTTCCGTACGGAGCACTGGTGGAGCACACGAACCTCGTCCCGCCTGACGACTACGCAGGGCGCCACATCGTGTATCTGGCGCGGTACTTCACCGCTGATGAACCGCTGGCCAGGGTGGACCCGATCGAGGAGGCCAGGCGCTGGATCGACGATCTGCTGGACCGGTTCCCTCACGTGCGCCCCGAAGACGTGCTGGACCGGCATGTGTCGCACGCCCGCTACGCGGCCCCTCTGGTCCAGCTCGGCCACCTCCAACGGGTGACGTCCCTGGCGACCGATCACCCCCGGGTCTGGGCCGCCTCCATGGCACAGATCTACCCGCACGACCGGGGCATGAACGATGGTATGGAGCTGGCGCTCCAAGCCGGACGCGGGCTCGCCGAGGAGCTGGCCGGCGCCCGACCATGGTCTTGTCCGGTATGCGAGCGGCGGATCGCCGAGCTGCTCTGGGATGCACCTGGCGTCGGGGAGACGGGGGTCGGGTCGGGAGGCGAACCGACCGCGGCGGAGTTCCGTCCCTCCGCGGACGACTTCGGCCGCACCGTCGGCGCCGTGGTGCGCTGCCGGACCTGCGGTCACGGGAGCCTCGCCGATCCGTTCGACGTCGCGGCTCTGGCGGACGCCTACGCGGAGGCCGAGGATCCGGTGTCTCGACGTGAGCGCCCCGGACGGATCGAGACGGCCCACCGCGCCCTCGACCTGATCGCCGAGCACACGTCACCGGGCCGGATGCTGGACGTCGGCTGCTGGACCGGAGCGTTCCTCGCGGCGGCCGAGCAGCGGGGGTGGGACGCCGAAGGGCTCGAGCCGTCCGGCTGGGCGGTCGACGAGTGCGAGCGCCGTAGCCTGTCGGTCGAGCGGGGAACGGTCGAGCAGATCGTGCTGCCCGACCGCGCATACGACCTGATCGTCGCGATGGACGTCCTCGAGCACCTGGTCGACCCCGCGGCCGCCCTGCGCCGGCTCCGAGCGAGTCTGCGGGCGTCCGGCGTGCTCTACGCGACCGTGCCCGACGCCGGCAGCCCACTCGCTCGCGCGCTGGGCGAACGCTGGTGGTCGGTCCTACCCATGCACGTCCAGTACTTCACGCGACGTTCACTCGGCCACCTGCTACGCCGCTGCGGCTTCGAGCCGCTGATTACCACCACACATCCGAAGGTGTTCTCCGCCCGGTACTACGCCGAGCGGCTCGGCGGCTACGACGAGCGGGTCGCCGGGGCGCTGACGCGGGGACTCGAAGCGGTCGGTCTCGCCGACCGGTTGGTCGCCCCAGACCTGCACGACCGGATCCAGATCGTCGCGCGACGGCGACGCCTGCACGATCGGGGCGAGGGTCAGGGATCCCCGGCAGACGTCTAACGGGCTGGTGCGCCGCTGAAGCTCCTCGATGTACCCGCACCCGACTCCGTCGTAGTAGTAGGACGGTGTTGAAATCGCGAAGATCATGAGGAACAGGCTGACGACGGCGATCAGTAAGCGGGGGTGCATCATGCACACCACCCCCGCTCCTTGTGGGGGGTGAGGACGGGCGTAGTCTAAGGTCGATCGGACCCGTGGCCCGCATCCTGGTCGTCACCAACCGCTACCCGCCCCACAGCTGGGGTGGCTACGAGCTGCTCTGCCGTGACGTCGTGGATCGCTGGCAGGAGCGCCACGATGTCGCCGTCCTGACGTCCTCGGAGCGTCGCGACGACCCCCCCGAGGCGGCCGACGCCGAGTCGGTCCACCGCACGCTGCACCTGCACGTGGGCCCGGACGGCGTCGCGGACCGTTCCTGGTGGGCGGCGCTGACGGCCGAGCGACGGGATCTTGGCGAGCTCCGACGCACCCTGGGCTCCTTCCGCCCGGACGTGGTGTCGGTGTGGAACCTGGGTGGCCTGTCGGCCGGACTGCTGAGCGAGACCGCGGGGCTGGGGTACCCCGTGGTCCTGGTCCTCGGCGACGAGTGGCTCCGTTGGGTCCACCGCGTGGATCCGTGGACGCGGCGCTTCCAGGGGGCGGTCCGGACCAGGCTGGGGCGAACGGTCACGACGCTGACCGGGGTCCCGACGGTCCCTGCGGATCTCGGGCCGAGGAGCGCCGCCTGCTTCGCGAGCCGCCACCTTGCCGAGCGGTCGCGGGATACACCCTGGCAGGTGGCGCGGCGGGGCGTCGTGCCGCACGGGATCGACCCGTCACGCTTCCGTCCGCCGGGTCGGGAGCGGAGCCGCTGGCGGGGCCGCCTGCTGTACGTCGGCCGGCTGGACCCGCGGAAGGGCCCGGCGACGCCGGTCCGGGCGCTGCGGGACCTGCCCGATCACACGCTCACCCTCGCCGGTGGAGACGAGATGGGGTTCCGCTCCGAGCTGGAACGGTTGGCACGGGAGCTCGGGGTCGCGGATCGTCTCCGCTTCGTGGAGGTCGCCCGCTCCGAGGTCCCCGGCCTGTACGCGGAGGCCGACGCCGTCGTCGTTCCCAGCGTGTGGGACGAACCGTTCGGGTTGGTACCCCTCGAGGCGATGGCCGCGGGTGCGCCGGTCCTCGCGACCGCGACCGGCGGTTCCGGAGAGTTCCTCCTCGACGGGGTGACGTGCCTGCGGTTCCCCACGGGGGATGCCTCCGGCCTCGCCGCTGCCGTGACCCGGGCGGCAGCCGATCCGGAGCTGCGCGACCGACTTACGGCTGCGGGACGCCGGCTGGCCGGGTGGCTGACCGTCGACCGGACGGCCGCCGCCCTGGAGGAGTGGCACCTCGCCGCCACCGGAGACCTCGTCGCGACGGACCTCCCCGAGTACGACGCCCTCCCCGACGACCTCTCAGCGCGTCCGTCAGGTCCGTGACCAGAGTTGCGCCGACGCACCCGGTCGCCGCGCTTCCGAGACGTGCACGAACCCGGCTGCGTCCATCGCCCGGCGCAACGCTCCGGTCTCGTCCGGCCCGGCGTGCGCGATGACGAGCCACACGCGACGGGCGTCGCGCGTGAGCGGCGCGACCTGGCGAACGAAGCCGTCCTCCCCCGGTGAGGGTGGGTCGAGGATGTGGACGGCGCGTGACCGCACCTGGGGTTCGAACCCCGTACCGAACGCCGCGCTCCGTCGCAGGTCCACCGGATAGCCGGTGTACAGGGCGTAGGCGAAGCCGCCGTTCAGCGAGACGAGGACGACGTCTCCGGACTCGAGCCCCCGCTCCACGTGGTGGACCAGCGGTCGCACGTCCTCCTGCGGGTACGACGCGGGAGACGGCACGGGAACGACGAGCACGAGGGCGAGGGCCCCGATGGCGACGCGTCCGCCCCAACCTCCCTCGCGGAACAACTCCGCGCCACACCCCCACAGGAGCGCCAGGAGCGGGTAGAGGTACATGTCGGTCCGGCCGGTCCCGAGCGGGGCCGTCCTCGCTGCAGCGAGGACCACCGCGACGCCCAGGGGGGTGAGCAGCATGAGCGCCAGTGCCCGCCGGTGCCGGACGAGTCGCGCAGCGGACGCCGCGAGGACGAGGACCGCCACGACGGACCAACCCGAGACGAAGCCGGCGGTCAGGTCGTGCAGGGCACGCCACACGTCCCGCGGACCGGAGATGTAGGCGAAGTCCCAGAAGGTCCGCAGCGCGTCGTTGACGTTCGGTCTCAGCACGAGGAGCCACCACGTGAACGCGATCGCCCCGTAGCTCGCGGTGGCGCCCAACGGCATCCGGATCGGAGACCCGCGCCGCCGGGCCGCGTAGGTCGCCGCCGCGAACGCGCCGAAGACCGCCGGGACCGTGCCGGCGGAGACGATGGTGGCGATCGTCGCCACGCCCACCAGGCCGGCCCACCGCGCACCTCGGTGGGGGCGCTCGACCACCCGCCACGCCAGCCACACGATCGCCGCGACCACGAGGACGTCGACCGTGAACTGCTTCACACGGACGGAGTAGTCGATGTGCACGGGGGACAAGGTCACGGCCACGGCGGCCAAGGCCGATGCAGGCAGGCTGAGCTCCAGCCGCCGTGCCGTCAGGAACACGACCGGACCACCGAGGACGCCCGCGACGAACGGGATCGCCTGGGCCGCGACGGCGGAGAAGCCGACGGCAGCGAGCACGGCCCGTTCGAGCAACACGAACCCCGGCGCCGTCACGCCGACCATGAGCAGCTCGTCGAGGGTGTCGACCCGCCAGCTCAGCGCGACCCACGCGTCATCGAGCCAGAGGCTGGAGGGGCCGAGGCCGGTGATCCGGAGCAGCGCGCCCACGGCACCAAGACCGAGCAGGACGGTCAGCGACGGCCATCGGAGACGCATCCCCGTCACGCGCCGGCGCCACGGTCCACGATCGGTAGCTCGGTGGGCAGTTCGATACCCCGGTCCCGTCACGTCGCAACGTCCGCGGGGCAGTGCTCGCGGTACCAGTCGTAGGTCTGCCGGATGCCGTCTCGGAGGCTGATCGAGGGT
>CAZHZQ010000016.1:0-11458 GCA_964537235.1 uncultured Actinomycetota bacterium
GCGCCCCGCGCCGGCAACGACGCCCCGTCGCGCGACGACTGGCAGGAGGACTGACCGCCCCCCGTTGCAGCGGATCGGGGCCGATCTTCTTCAACATGTTGAACAGATTCCACCCCGATCCGCTTCATGCGGTGGGGTCCGCGTCAACAACGCTGCGGTCTGCGACTTACTAGGCTCTTCGTGGCTTCGTGGCTCCCCGCCACGTCCGACCGGTGCCAGGAGCAGACCGATGCCAGGAGCAGAGCCGTGAGCGTGACCTACGAGGTCGACGACCACGTCGCCGTCATCACGATCGACCGTCCCGAGAAGCGCAACGCGATGAGCGGCGAGGTGTTCCGGCAGTTGGGCGAGGCCGCCCGACGCGCCGACGCTGACGACAGCGCCCGGGCCGTGCTGGTGCGCGGCGCGGGTGACACGTTCTCCAGCGGGATCGACATCGGGACCCTGGGGGGCCAGCTGGAGGGCGGCGTCGACGGGTCGTTCATCGTGCCGCTGCAGGAGTCGTTCACCGCCTACGAGGAGCTGGACAAACCGACCGTCGCCGCGGTGGACGGGCCGTGCTTCGGGGCGGGGCTCCAACTGGCGATCGCGTGTCACCTGCGGTGCGTGACCTCGACCGCGTCCATGTCCGTCATGGAGGTGCGTTGGGCCTTGATCCCTGATCTCGGCGGCACGTTCCGGCTGCCGCGACTGGTCGGGCTGGGGCGTGCGACCGAGCTCACGTTGACGGGGCGGCGGGTGGACGCCGACGAGGCGCTGCGCATCGGTCTCGCCGAGGTCGCCGTCGAGGACGTCGACGAGGCGTTGGGGGTGGCGACCCGTCTGGCCCACGGGCCGGAGGCCGTCCGACGGACCCCGAGGCTCCTGCGCGAGAACCTCGACCGCGACGTCGACGAGGCGTCGGGTGCCGAGCGCCGCACCCAGGTCGAGATGCTGACCGGACCGGACTTCGCCGAGGCGGTCCAGGCGCACCTCGAGGACCGCGAACCCGATTTCCTGTCCACCTGACACCAGGCACCTGCCACCAGGTCGAACATCGGCAGCGCGGTCCGGGCCCTGACCGTTCGGTCGGAGACCGGGAGCCATGTCCGGGTGGCAGCCGCCTCGTATACTCGCGTCACGCCCAGCGAGACCGCGCCTCTCCCGGGGACCGACAGACACCGGGAAGGCCAGAGGGAGCCGCGATGCCTCTGTCCGAGCACGAGGAGCGGGCGCTCGAGGAGATCGCCCGCCACCTGTCCGAGGACGACCCGAAGTTCGTTGCCACGGTCAGCAACGCCAGTCCGACCCGCGTGCACCTGCGACGTCTGCGCTGGGCGGCGGCCGGCTTCGTGGTCGGCCTGCTGCTTCTGCTCGGCCTGACCTTCCACCTCCTGTTCGGCTTGGCCGGGTTCGCCCTGATGCTCGCCTCCGTCGTGGTCGCGGTCGGGGCGATCCGCCGCCTGGCCAGCGACAGCGATCCGCTCGAGGGGTTGCGGCAGGCGTTCCGCCGTCACGACCGCGACGAGACCGCCTGAGCGACCGGTCAGTCGCGGGGCCCGTCCCGCACCGCGGTCAGCACCTTGCGCCCCGCTTCACGCGTGACCTCGTACGGGATGCGCACCGGGGCGGTGACCCGTGCTGCTCGCGGCACCGAGTCGCGTAGCCCCTCCACCAGCTCCTCGCTGAGGCGTTCGGCCTCCGCGCCGGTCCCCTCGGGGGGCAAGCCGCCGAACGCTGCGGCCTGGGCCAGACGGGCGAGCCGCTCGGCGGAGGCGGGTTCGACCCGGCCCTCGGCAGCCCATCGCCGCGTCACCTCTAGCGTGGTCTCGTGGTCCCGTCGACCGACGCCGAAGCTGCGCGCGTCGTGCAGGACGCGGCGCTGCGCCTCGAGCGTCCGCTCCGGATCGTCCAGCTCGGGGTTGTGACGGTGACGTCGCCGGGAGGCAACGACCAGCGCGACGGAGGCGAGCGCGAGCAGCACGGTCGCGACGATCGGGAGGACACCCCGGTCCGTCGGTCCCTCCGCCCCACCGGGCTGGGGCACGTCCAGACCGCCCGGCACGTCCGGGGGATCGACCAGGTTCGGGAAATCGTCCGGGTTCTGCTGGGGCTGGGCGCCCTCCGTCTGCCCCGGGCGAGGCGCGAACCCGACCGGCGTGTACGGGGTCACGTCCTCGCGGGTCGGCACCAGGGCGTCCTGCAGCGCCGGGGTGGGCTCGAACTGGATCCAGCCGTACCCGGGGAACAGGACCTCGACCCAGGCGTGGGCGTCCGCGGTCGTGACCAGGTACTCGCCCTCGCCGATCTGATCACCGAGCCGGAAGCCGACGGCGACACGACTCGGGATGCCGTGCTGACGCAGCATGACGGCCATCCCGGTCGCGAAGTACTCGCAGTACCCGCGCCGATCCTCCGTCACGAAACGCTCGAGCGCGTCGCCGCCCCGCAACGCGGGGACGTCGGTGGAGTACGTGAACCGCTCGGGATCCCGGAAGTGCTCCTGGAGGGCGAACGCCACCTCGTACGGCGAGGTCGCGCCGGACTCCTCGGCGACCCGTACGCCGAGGTCAGCCAGGGCCGGGTAGTCGGCGGGCAGCTGCGTCCACCGCTGGTACTCGGGGCGCTGGTACGCCTCGAACGGGATCTGCTGCAGCGCCGCGACGTCCGGGTCCGGCAGCTCGACGTCCACCGTGTAGGACAGCCCGGGGATCAGCGCGGGCTCGCCCTCCAGGGTGTCGGAGGTGGCGATGAACGTCCCGTCCTCGGAGTAGACCATGCGACGGGCCGCCGACCCCCGCACCTGCACCGGCCGGTAGGGGGTCGGGACGAACACGTTCTCGAGCGAGAGGTTCTCGATCTCGACGGTGGCCAGGATCGTCTGCTCGGTCGGCACCTCGGGAGGAAGTCGCCGATCGGCCGGGATGACGTCGTCCGGTTCGAACGACGCCGTGTCGGCGGGCCCGAGGCGCCAGGTGCCGCCGTCGAAGGTGTCCAGGCCGGCCAGACGCAGGTACACGGGCACGTCGGACCGCACCCGCAGGAGGTCGCGTTCGGCCGGCAGCTTCAGCCGTCGGGAGACGTCCACGATGGGCTGGTAGCCGCGGGCGGCGTTCGGGGAGCTGAGATCGACCCACGGTTCCTGGCCGTACCCGGGCAGCACACCGGGGACCGTGAGGGCGATGAGGAGCGCGACGACGCCGACGACGATCCCGGTCGGCCCCGGCCTGAACCCACGCCCCGACGGTCGTCGCCACGCGGACAGATCCGGGTCCGGCTCGACGAGCAGCAGCATCCCGGCCGCCGCCAGGAACGGCAGGGCCTGCGGCCAGGTCCGGCCGGGAGGCTGGGGGACGGCCAACGGGAAGATCCACAGGATCGCCGCGGTGATGATCGCGGGGCCTGGCTGTCCGGCGCGGACGAGCAGCTCGTGGGTCACGTGCGACACCCACCAGGCCGCCGTGGTCACCATCAGCATCAGGCTCGGCAGCGTCCGTGCCGGCGCCGGTTCGTTCATGAGGTCCGTGATGCTCTGGGCCCACAGATCGGTGAACTGGGCGACCTGCTCGGCGCCTGGGAGCAGACCGCCGGCGTCCAGGTGCAGCACGTACGTGAACACCACCCACACGGTGCCGCTGGCGACCGCCGACCCGGCAGCCCCTATACCGACCTTCCTCGCGCCGGCGGCGAGCGCGACCGCCAGCGCGATGGCCGCCCAGGTCGCGTTGACCCAGCTGCTGTCGATGAAGGCGCGGTGCAGCGACAGGGACGCCGCGATCATCAGCAACAGGGCGCCGAGCGCGAGGACCAGGTCGCGACGTCGCATCAGCGATCCCCTCCGGTGGCCGCGGCGGGCACGGCCGACGGTGCGCGGTTCGTCGGGCGCAGCGCGAGCTCGGTCCACGCCTGGTCGAGCCGTCCGCCCGGCCGGTGGACGGTCGCGCGCCAGCCGGCTCCGCGCAGCGCCCCCAGCGCACGGTCCACCTCGTCCTGGTCGCGGGTCGACCGGCGTCGCGCCGCCGGGGCCACCAGCACGGCGACCCGCGCCCCGTACGCCCGGCCCGCTCGGACGATCTCGCGCAGCTCCGCGGGGCCCGGAACGGGGATCACGGCCAGGAGCGTGCCGTCCCCACCCGCGCCCTTGCTCAGCTGCCGCCACACCGGCACGAGCGATCCGGCGCTCTGCGGCTCGATCACCGCGAGGTGCTCGAGGACCAGCTCCCAGGCGATGGACGGCGGTGGTTCGTCGAGGGGTCCGGTGACGAGCTTGAGCCCGTACCGGCGTTCCGCGAGGTGGTAGGAGGCGCTGGCGGCGACCGCGACCGCGTGCTCGAACGTTGAGGTGGGACCGCTGCCGCGGTGGGCGTTGCGCCGACCGTCCAGCACGATCGTGGCCTGGGCCTCCTGGGGCGTCTCCTCCTGCTTGATCATGAGCTTCCCGCGGCGGGCCGTCGACTTCCAGTGCACCTTGCGCAGGTCGTCGCCCCGTACGTACTCGCGGATGCTCGCGAACTCACCGGACGCTGCCAGCGGTCTGGCCACGCCCTCGCTGGCGGTCCCGCGCCGCCCCGTCCGGGGCAGCACGCCGCCGGGCAGCGCCCACACCGGCGGGTACACGACCACCTCGTGCGTGCGCCCGAACCGCACGGGGCGCTGCGCGACCCCGAACGGATCGCGCAGCCGCACGGTGGCGGGGCCGAGCGTGTACCGGCCTCGCATGCGTGCGTGCAGGTCGTAGACGAGCGTGGTCCGGCCCTTCGGTCGCATCGGCTCGACCACGAACCGGGCGGGGTCGGCGATCGCCGACGGAGCCTCGTCCTCGACCAGCATCGTGGCGGTGGCGACGCGTCCGTCGTTGCGGATCTCCAGTTCGACGGTGCCTTCCGCGTCGTAGAAGAGCCGGGACGGGTGCACGTGGCGACGGGCGGCCAGCCGAGCGGAGGCGATGCGGGTGTAGGCGACCGCCAGTCCCACCAGCGCGCCAGCGGCGATCGCCGCCATCGCCAGCTCGTCGATGGCGAGGGTCCGGCTGAGCAGCCAGGAGCCGGCCGCGGCGACCAGGAGGAGCTTGCCGCGGTCCGTCAGCATGTCCACCGTCCTCGTGTCAGCTCCCCACGATCACTCCGTGGGTGCCGGCACACCGTCCAGCACGTCCGCCACGACGTCGGTCTGTTCGTGGCCCGCCAGCTGCGATTCCGGGCGCAGGATCAACCGGTGAGGCAGCAGGTGCGGGCCCAGGGCCTTGATGTCGTCCGGGGTGACGTAGTCGCGCCCGCTGGTCGCCGCGTACGCCCGGGCCGCCCGGAGCAGGTGCAGCGAGGCGCGGGGCGATGCGCCGAGCTCCACGTCCCCGTGGGCCCGGGTCGCTCGACACAGCGCGACGATGTACCGCTCCACCGGCTCGGCCACGTGGATGTCACGTACCAGCCGGATCACATCGGAGACCGTTCCGGCGTCGGTCACCGGCTCCAGTCGGACGAGGGCGTCGCCGTGACCGTGGGTCCGCAGGATGTCCAGCTCGGAGTCGACGTCCGGGTAGCCGATCGCCAGGCGCATCATGAAGCGGTCACGCTGCGCCTCGGGGAGCGGGTAGGTGCCGTCCAGTTCGATCGGGTTCTGGGTGGCCATGACGAGGAACGGGGTCCCCAGCTCGTAGGTGACCCCGTCGACGGTGACGGTCCGCTCCTCCATCGCCTCGAGCAGCGCGGACTGCGTCTTGGGGCCCGCCCGGTTGATCTCGTCACCGAGCACGACGTTGGCGAAGACCGGGCCAGGCTTGAACTCGAACTCCCCGGTGTCCGGGCTGTAGACGCTGACGCCCGTGACGTCGGAGGGGAGCAGGTCCGGAGTGAACTGGATCCGCTGCACCGAGCAGTCGATCGACCGAGCGAGCGCTTTGGCGAGCAGGGTCTTGCCCACGCCGGGGACGTCCTCGATCAGGACGTGACCCTCGGACAGCAGCGCCACGACCGCCAACCGGACGACCTCGGGCTTTCCCTCGACGACCCGTTGGACGTTGGCCTCGATCGCGTCCAGCGTCTCGGTGAAGGACCGCAGATCCAGGGACGTCGTCCGCCGACGTGTCCCCGATGCGGTCTTGGCCAACGTGATCTCCGTGTGGGCGTCGTGAACAGCAGAGGCTACCGGTGACTCGAGGGTGCGTACCCCTCAGGACAACGCGGGGCGCGTCACGCGTGTTCCTCGCAGCGTCAGCGATCGATCCGCGAGGAGAACCCGCCGGCCTGCTGGCTGACGGCTTCGTCGTCCGGGAGGACCACGGTCTTGAAGTCGTCGTCGACCCACGGCGAGGCCTCGCCGATCTGTTCGAAGATTGTCTCGGCGCAATCCCGGCAGAGGGTCCACCGTTTGGCGATGTCGACGTTGACCCCTGCCTCGTCGGTGGCCTCCGTGGTGATGTTCACCCGGGCACCGTCGATCGGCTCCTCGCACCGATCACATGTCACGTCCGCCATATCCCGCACTCCGATCTGTTCCCGCCGACTGAGCCGGCACGCTACCGGTTGCTCGTCGTGCGCCTCAACCGTCGAGAGACCGTAGACTGCCCGCATCCGCGTACGGGACAGGGTGTTCGTGGAGGACGCCGAACCAGCCACTCCCGCCGGGCGGACGCGCCCGGCGACTCGCCGTGTCGCGCCCACGCTCGTCCTCAACGCCTCGATGGAACCTCTGTCTGTCGTGCCCGCACGTCGCGCCGTGGTGCTGGCCCTGACGGGGAAGGTCGAGGTGATCCACGAGGACGGGGCCTGGTTCCGCTCGGAGCACCTGGAGCTGCGCGCCCCGACCGTGGTGCGCCTCAACCGCTACGTGAACGTCCCGCGGCGGACCCGGGCCGGGCTGTCGCGACGGGCGGTGTTCCTCCGCGACGACCACCGCTGCCAGTACTGCGGCTCGCCGGCCGAGGACGTCGACCACGTGATGCCCCGCAGTCGTGGCGGCGAGCACCGCTGGGAGAACGTCGTCGCGGCCTGCCGGCGGTGCAACGCCTCCAAGCAGGACCGCACTCCGCGTGAGGCGGGCCTGACCTTGAACAAGACCCCGACCGCCCCGCCGCCCGCCTTCTGGCTGCTGGTCCGGGCGGGCCGGGTGGGGGAGGACTGGCACCCGTACCTGCGGCCGTACCTCGGGCGGCGCTGGGGGGACGTGCTCAGCGCCTGACCTGCGCCCCGCCGGGGTCGTCGTGGGTGCAGCCGCGGTCATATACCCGGGGATCTGCACCCACGTTGGGGTGGGCATGCCCGATGCGAGGGCTCCTTTCGATCGCTGCTCCACAGCCCTCCACTCTCACTCCACCGCTTGAACACGCCTGGAACGGCCCATAGCGGCAGGATCAGCGGGAACGACCTCGCGTAACCCGTTGACGTGGGGTCAGGGGTGGCGTAGGGTGGTGTGAAGTGGAGTATGTTGGACCGCGCTGGTCTGAGGGGTCACACCCCCGGGCCGGCCGACGAGCAAGGGATAACGGTTGTTCCTCGGGGAGTACGAACACACCCTCGACGCCAAGGGGCGCGTGATCCTGCCTGCCCGCTTCCGGGACCGGCTGACGAGCGGTCTCGTCTTCGCTCCGGGCCAGGACCGCTGTATCGACGTCTACCCGGTGGCCACCTTCGAGCGACGCGTCGAGGAGCTGCGCTCCCTGCCCCGCGAGGACCAGCGCGCACGGGCGTATCTGCGGGTCTTCCTCGCCGGGGCGCACCAGGACACCCCCGACGGGCAGGGCCGTGTGACGGTCCCGCAACGTCTGCGCGAGTATGCCGATCTCGAGCGCGACCTGACCGTCGTCGGCTCCGACGAGAAGGTCGAGGTCTGGGATCGCGAGACGTGGGAGTCCTACCGCGAGGGCGCCGAGAGCCAGTTCGCCGACCTCGACACCCCGTTCGCCTGACCGATGGAGATGCTCCGTGAACTCGATGTTCCTGCTGACCGTCCTGGGCACACGTGTTCCGTGGCTGCGTCTGCTGCGGCGCTCCGTGCCCTGGCCACCCACGGGCGGTCGTTGACGGTGGGGGACCTCAGGGACCTCCCCGAACCGCACGTCCCGGTCATGCGTGACCGGGTCGTCGAGCTGCTCTCGGACGCCCCCGAGGGCGTGATCGTCGACTGCACGCTCGGAGCGGGAGGCCACGCCCGCGGGATCCTCGAGGCACTGGCCCAGGGGGGCGGGCGACCGGTGCTGGTCGGGATCGACCGTGACCCCGAGGCCCTGGAGCTCGCCGACGGCCGGCTGCAGGACGATCGCTGGGACGTGCACCTCACGCACGCCCGCTTCGACGAGATCGACGCCGTCCTGGACGAGCTCGGCATCGACCGGGTCGCGGGCGTCCTCTACGACCTCGGTATCTCCTCGCTGCACGTGGACGAGGCCGAACGCGGCTTCAGCTACCGGCAGGACGGGCCGCTCGACATGCGGATGGACCCGACACGGGGGCGCACGGCCGCCGATCTCGTCAACGACCTGGACCAGGGAGAGCTGACCGACATCATCCGGCGCTTCGGCGAGGAGCGGTTCGCCGGTCGGATCGCCGCGGCCATCGTGCGTGCCCGGCCGCTGCGACGCACCGTCGAGCTCGCCGAGGTGATCCGTGACGCGATCCCCGCGGCGACGCGGCGCACCGGTCCGCACCCGGCGACCCGCACCTTCCAGGCGCTGCGGATCGCCGTGAACGACGAACTCGAGGCGTTCCGCTCGTCGCTGCCGGCGGCCCTCGACCGGCTCGTGCCCGGCGGGATCTGCGTGACCCTGGCCTACCACTCCCTCGAGGACCGGATCGCCAAGCGGACCTTCCGCGCTGCGGCCCGGGACTGCATCTGTCCCCCGGATCTGCCCGTGTGCGGCTGCGATGCCCGCGCCGAGGTCCGGGTGCTGACCCGACGTCCCGAACGGGCCGACGAGACCGAGATCGCGAACAACCCCCGGGCACGGTCCGTGCGCCTGCGCGCCGTGCGCAAGCTCGACATCCAGGAGGACCCCACATGAGCGCCACCCCCCTCCCGCTCCAGCGCGGTTCGGACCGCCCACCCCGGCTCCGGGTCGTCCCCGAGCCACGCGAGCGTCACACCCTCGCGTACACGATGGTGATCATCGCGCTCTCCGGTGTGGTCGTCTTCACGACCGTCGCGTTCAACGCGCTGGCGGCGGGCGACGCCGTCCGCGCACGCCAGCTCGACAACGAGGTGGCCGACGCCCAGCAGCGCTACGGAGAGCTCGTCGCCGAGGTCGCGCGCCTCGAGGACCCCGCCCGCATCGGTCGCGTCGCACGTGAGGAGCTCGACATGGTCGCCCCCGCGGGTGCCGAGTACCTCGTGCTGGACCGTTCCCTGCCGGAGGACGGCCGTGGGTCGGAGGAGGTCCAGGCCGGTTCCTCGACCGATCCCCTGAAGCCGGTCCTGTCGGTGGAGCGGTAGGTGCTGGTCGGTGGGGGACGGGCACAGCAGGGGACCCGAGGTCGGCTGCGCCTGCCGCGCGGCACCACGGGCCGCCGGGCCGCCGGACTCCTCGCCGTCTACCTGCTGCTCATCGCCGGCGTCGGGTACCGCCTGGTGACCGTCCAGGTCCTGGAGGCCGAGCGGTACGCCTCCCTGGGCGAGCAACAGCGCACCCGCACGATCGAGCTGCACGCCCAACGTGGCCGGATCTACGATCGCAACGGTGATGTCCTCGCGACCTCGGTGGACGCCGCGACCGTCTACGCCGACCCCCGCGCGTACCGCCCGCGCCCCGGCCGGGACGGCCTGCAGGTCCCACCCGCGGGCGACGCCGGTCACGTGGCCGCCACGCTCGCCCCGCTCCTGGAGATGGCTGCGGAGGAGATCGAACGGCGCCTGCGCAAGGACGCCCACTTCGTCTACCTCGCCCGCCAGATCGATCGTTCGCTGGGGGAGCGGATCGAGGGGATGGGGTTGCCGGGGGTCGGCATCCTGACCGAACCGACCCGCGTCTACCCCAACGGACCCCTGAGCAGCCACGTCCTCGGCTTCACGGGCATCGACGGCGAGGGTCTGTCGGGGTTGGAGGTCCAGTACGACTCGCTGCTGTCGGGCGACCCCGGGTCGCTGGTGCTCGAGCAGGCCCCGGGAGGCCTGTCGATCGCGTCGGCCGGTCGGCAGCTGACCCCGCCCGATCCCGGCACCGACCTCGTCCTGACGGTCGACCGGGAGATCCAGCACGTCGCCGAGGCCGCCGTCGCGGCTGCCGTCGAACGGCACGAGGCGGCCGGCGCGAGCGTCATCGTCATGGACGTGGGGACCGGCGAGATCCTGGCGATGGCCAACGCCCCGACCTTCGACCCGAACGATCTGCAGGATGCCGACGGCGACGTCCGGCGCAACCGCGCGGTCACGGACATGTTCGAGCCCGGGTCGGTGCAGAAGGCGGTGACCGCCGCCGCGGTGCTGGAGGAGGGGGTCGCGGCACCGGACACGGTGTTCACGGTCGCCGACCGGCGGCAGGTCGGTCGCAAGACCTTCTCGGACGACCACCGCCATCCGACGGTCCCGATGACCGTCTCCGACATCATCGAGCAGTCGTCCAACGTCGGGACGATCCAACTGGCGCAACAGCTCGGCTCCGAGCGACTTGCGAGCTACCTCGAAGCGTTCGGCTACGGCGAACCTCTGGGCGTCGACTTCCCCGGCGAGGCCGCGGGCTCGTACCTGCCCGTCGACCAGTGGTCGAACACGAGCCTGCCCACGATCGCGATCGGGTACGGGGTGGCGGTGACGCTGCTCCAGGCCACGTCGGTCTACGCGACGATCGCGAACGACGGTGTCGCCGTGCAACCGCGGATGGTGCGGGGGACCGTCGGGGGGGACGGGCGTCTGACGCCCTCGGCTCCGGCAGCGTCCCACGAGGTCATCAGCGCCCCGACGGCACGCCAGCTGCGTCAGATGCTGTCGCTGGTCGTGGAGGGCGACAGCGGTACGGGCAGCCGGGCGGCGATCCCCGGCTACGACGTCGGCGGCAAGACCGGAACCGCACGCAAGCCCCTGACCGACGCGCGTGGGTACTCCAGCGACTACATCGGCTCGTTCGTCGGGTTCGCGCCGGTCGACGAGCCGGAGCTGGTGGTGGCCGTGACCGTCGACGACCCGATCCCGATCTACGGGGGGCTCACCGCGGCGCCGGTGTTCCAGGAGGTCATGTCGTTCGCGCTGTCCCACCGCCGCGTGCCTCCGACCCGGCCGCACGAAGCGCAGGCGCAACCCGCGCCGCCCACCGGTTGACCGACGGGGGGTGCGCAGGTTGCGGGGCGGGCCGCAGTACCCTCGCTCCACCCCCGATCGGCGCGACAGGCCCTTCCCGGAGCCCTTCCCAGAGCCGACCTCCCGAGGCGACGGAGACGCACCCGTGAGCATCACCCTGGCCGAGGTGGAGGCCGCCCTGCGTGGTGACGCCGACACGGTGCGGCGTGGTGACGCCGACACGGTGCGGCGTGGTGACGCCGACACGGTGCGGCGTGGT
>CAZHZQ010000016.1:11558-26053 GCA_964537235.1 uncultured Actinomycetota bacterium
GCGTGGTGACGCCGACACGGTGCGGCGTGGTGACGCCGACACGGTGCGGCGTGGTGACGCCGACATCCTGGGTGCGACACACGACAGCCGGCAGGTGCGGCCCGGCTGGCTGTACTGCGCCATCCCGGGGGCGAGCGTCGACGGCCACGACTTCGTCGGCGATGCCGCCGAGCGGGGCGCCAGTGCGCTGCTCGTCGAACGCCCCGTCGACCAGGCCCTGCCGCAGCTCGAGGTCCCGTCCGTGCGTGTGGCGCTGGGACCGGTGGCTGCCGCGGTCCACGGGTGGCCGTCCGAGCAACTGATCGTCGTCGGGATCACCGGGACCAACGGGAAGACGACGACCGCCTACCTCCTCGAAGCGGCGTTCGGGGCGGCCGGGATCGGGACCGGGGTCGTCGGGACGATCGAGACGCGCATCCACGGCAACGCCCAGCCGGGCGTGCGCACCACCCCGGAGGCCACCGACCTGCAGCGGTTGCTGGCCACGATGGTCGTCCGGGGGGTCGATGCCGTCGCGGTGGAGGTCTCCTCCCACGGTCTCGACCAGCACCGGGTGGACGGCATCGCCTTCGACGTCGCCGTGTTCACGAACCTGTCGCAGGACCACCTCGACTACCACGGCACGCTCGAGGACTACTACGCCGCCAAGGCCCGCCTGTTCCTGGACGGCCTGGCCGGGACCGGGGTGATCTGCACGGATGACGACTGGGGGCGCCGGCTCGTGGACGAGGCGACGATCCCGGTGCTCACCTACGGGCGGACCGAGGCCGCCCAGGTGCGGGTGGCCGACATCACGACCGAGCTGGACGGGACCTCGTGCCGGCTCGTGTCGGACCACCCCCACGCGGACGGGGTGAGGCTGCACACGCGACTGCTCGGCGCTCACAACGCGTTGAACGCGGCGGCCGCCTACCTGTCGGCGGTCGCGGCGGGCATCGAGCCCGACGCCGCGCGCCGGGGAGTCGCCGCCTGCCCCGGCGTACCAGGGCGCCTCGAACCGGTGGACGCCGGGCAGCCGTTCGCGGTGCTCGTGGACTACGCCCACACCCCCGATGCCCTGGAGACCGCGGTGCGGGTCTGTGAGGACCTGGTCGGTCCCGACGGCCGGGTCCACGTGGTCGTCGGGTGCGGAGGCGACCGGGACCGCGGCAAGCGACCGGAGATGGGCCGGATCGCCGCGTCGGCCGACCGCGCCGTCCTCACCTCCGACAACCCGCGCTCCGAGGACCCCGAGGCCATCCTCGGGGAGATCGTCGCCGGGGCGCGGCAGGTCGAGGACGCGGACGTCCACGTCGAGGTGGACCGGCGCGCGGCGATCGTGACCGCGGTGGCCGCCGCCTCGGACGGGGACGTCGTGCTGATCGCCGGGAAGGGACATGAGACCGGTCAGGAGTTCGCGGATCACACGATCGCCTTCGACGATCGGGAGGTCGCCGCCGCCGCCCTGGCCGAGCAGGGGTGGGGCGAGGACCGGCGGGTGGCCTCGTGATCCCGCTGTCGCTGCGGGAGGTCGCGGACGCCACGGGGGGGTCCCTCCGAGGTGAGGACGTGGTGATCGACGAGGTCACGACGGACTCCCGCTCGGTGCCCGACGGGGCGCTGTTCGTGGCCCTGCGGGGCGAGACCCACGACGGCCACGACCACGTGGCCGAAGCGCTGGCGGCGGGGGCCGTGGCAGCGGTGGTGGAGGACGGGACCGAGGCCGGGACCGAGGCCGGGGGACCGGGTCCCGCGGTCGTCGTGCCGGACACTTGGCAGGCGCTGCAGGATCTGGCGCGGACGGTCCGCGAACGCGTGGATCCCACGGTCGTGGCCGTGACCGGGTCGGTGGGCAAGACGACGACGAAGGATCTGATCGCTGCGGCCTGCGGAGGCCGGTTCCGGACGGTCTCGGCCCGGGACTCCTACAACAACGAGGTCGGCGTGCCGCTGACGTGTCTGGCATGCGGCCCGGACACCGAGGTGCTCGTCGTCGAGGTCGGCTCGCGGGGCGTCGGCCACATCGAGAACCTCATGCCCGTCGTGCAGCCGGACGTGACCGTCGTCACGGCCGTGTCGGACGCCCACCTCGAGATGTTCGGCGACCTGGACACCGTGGCGCGGGCGAAGGGCGAGCTCGTCGCCGCGACCGGAACAGGTGGGGTCGCCATCCTGAACGCCGACGACCCGCGCGTGGCCGGGATGGCCGACCTGACCGACGAAGCCGTCCTGCGGTTCGGCTGCCGCGGCGACGGGCGGCCGGGTGAGGCACCGGCGCCCGACGTCCGTGGCGCCGACGTGAGCACCGACAGCCGGGCGCGTGCGTCCTTCAGGGCGGAGACCCCGTGGGGCCGGACACGGGTCCGACTGCCCCTGGCAGGGGTGCACCACGTCGGCAATGCGCTGGCGGCCCTCGCGGTCGCCGGGCACCTCGGTGTGGACCTGGACCGGTCGGCGGCGGCGCTCGCCGACGCCCCGGTGTCATCGTGGCGCAGCGAGATCCAGGAGGCGGACGGGGTCACCGTCCTGAACGACGCGTACAACGCCAACCCGGCGTCGATGGCGGCCGCCCTGCGGGCGCTCGTGGCGATCGACCGATCCGAGGACGCCCGGACCTGGGCGGTGCTGGGCGTGATGGCCGAGCTCGGCGACACGGCCGACGAGGCGCACCGCCGGGTCGGGCGCGCCGTGGTCGAGCTCGGGGTCGACCGCCTGATCGTGGTCGGCGACGGTGCTCGCGGGATACTCGAGGGGGCGCGCGCGGCCGGCTTCCCCGACGGCGACAGCACGTCCGTGGAGGATGCGGACGCGGCGGGCAAGCTGGTGCTGGGCGGAGTGGACGCGGGCGACGTCGTGCTGGTCAAGGCCAGTCGCGTGGGCGGTCTGGAGAAGGTGGCCGACCGGCTCCTCTCGACGGGCGACACCGCCGCGGGGGACGGACCGACGGGGGACAGCACGACGGGGGACAGCACGACGGGGGACAGCACGACGGGGGACAGCACGACGGAGGACGGACCGAGGGAGGGTGACCGGTGAGGGCGATCCTGGCCGCCGCGGCCGTGGCCTTCCTCGCGGCGCTGATCGTGACCCCGTGGATCATCCGCTACTTCCGGGATCGCGGCTTCGGGCAGATGATCCGCGAGGACACGACCCACCACGCCGCGAAGGCGGGCACGCCCACCATGGGCGGGACCGCGATCGTCGCGGCGGCCGTCGTCGGTTGGCTCGCCGCGCGCGCGTTCGGCATCCGGGTCACCCCCACCGGCCTGCTGGTGTTGGGGACGTTCGTCGGGATGGGCGTCGTGGGGTTCCTCGACGACTTCATCAAGATCCGGATGAACCGCAACCTGGGGCTGAACAAGACCGCCAAGTTCGGAGGGCAGGCGCTGATCGCGTTGGCGTTCGCCTACCTCGGACCGAACTTCGGCGGGGTGCAGCGGAGCTTCTCGTTCGTCGGTCCGTTCGGACCGGACCAGCTCCCGCTGTGGATCTTCTACGTGTGGGTGTTCGTGATGCTGGCGGGCACCTCCAACGCGGTGAACCTCACCGACGGTCTCGACGGGTTGGCTGCCGGGTCGAGCATCCAGGTGCTGGCCGCCTACGTGGTCATCACCTTCTGGCAGGCCCGGAACCCGGTGTTCTACGAGATCCCCCAGGCCGAGGCGTTCGACATCGCGGTCATCGCCGCCGCCACGATGGCGGCGTGTGCGGGGTTCCTGTGGTGGAACGCGCCGCCGGCGCAGATCTTCATGGGGGACACCGGGTCGCTCGCGCTCGGGGGGCTGATCGCGGCCCTCGCGCTCACCACGAACACCCAGTTCCTCCTCGTCACCCTGGGGGCCATCTTCGTGCTCGAGGCGGTCAGCGTCATCGCCCAGGTGTTCTTCTTCCGGGCGTTCGACCGACGGATCCTGCGGATGGCGCCGTTGCATCACCATTTCGAGATCCTGGGGTGGCAGGAGACCACCGTCATCGTCCGCTTCTGGATCCTGGCCGGCATGGGGGTCGCGATCGGGCTGGGCATCTTCTACACCGAGTTCCTCGCCGCGGGGGGTGTGGCCAATGGCGGGTGACCCGTCGTCGCTGTCCGGGGTGTCGCGCGCCCTGGTGATCGGCCTGGGCCGATCGGGGCGACCGGCCGCCCTGGCGCTGGCCGGTGCGGACGTCGAGGTCATCGCCGTGGACCGCGGTCCGGCCCCGGACGAGGCCGACGAGCTGCGCGCCGCGGGCGTCGACGTCCGCGGCGAGGTGGACGACACGGCCACGGCCGAGCTGGTGGGCCAGGTGGACCTCGTCGTGCCGTCGCCCGGGGTCCCCGAGCGGGCACCGGCCCTGCAGCGGGCGTTCGCGGAAGGGTGCCCGGTGTGGTCCGAACCGGAGCTCGGATGGCGGCTGGCCGGTCAGGGACGTGCCGTCCTCGGCGTGACCGGCACCAACGGGAAGACGACCGTCACCGAGCTCACCGCGCAGATGCTGGCCAAGGCGGGGGTCGAGGCGGTCGCGTGCGGCAACCTCGGGCACCCGTTCACCACCGCGGCCCGCGGGCCCTCGCGGGACGTCACGCTCGTCGCCGAGCTGTCCTCGTTCCAGCTCCGTTTCACCGAGACCCTGCGGGTCCGCGTCGGGGCGCTGCTGAACCTGGCTCCGGACCACCTCGACTGGCACCCCGACGAGCGTTCCTACGGTGCCGCCAAGGCGCGGATCTGGGCCGCCCAGCAGCCCGGGGACTGGGCGGTCGGCAACGCGGACGACGACCGCGTCTCACGGCTCGTGCGGAGTGACGCCGCGCACCGGACCGCCTGGTTCAGCCTGACCGGAGTGCCGGACCTCGGGATCGGGGTCCGCGACGGTGCGCTGGTGGCGTCGCTGCCCGACGTGGACGGGCTCGTCGTCGAGGTCGAGGCGTTGCCCGTCCAGGCGCCGCACCACGTCGCGAACGTCGCCGCCGGGGCGTGCGTGGCCCTGCTCGGCGGGGCCACGGTCGACGGGGTCGTCGCGGCCGCGACCTCGTACCGCCCGGGGCGCCACCGGACGGAGGTGGTCGTCCACGGCGACGTCACCTGGATCGACGACTCGAAGGCGACGAACCCGCACGCGACCAGCGCGGCCCTGCGCGCGCAGGCCGGCCGGGAAGTCGTCTGGATCGCCGGAGGGCGCGCCAAGGGGGTGGACCTGACGGTGCTGACCGAGGAGCTCGGGAGCGTCCGCCACGCCGTCCTGATCGGGGAGGCGGCGGACCGGCTCGCCGAGATCGTCGAGAACGTCGGGGTCGCGGCGACCACGGCCGGTTCCGTCGAGGAGGCGGTGCGGATCGCCGCCCGGCTGGCACACGACGGCGACGTGGTGCTGCTGTCTCCCGCCTGCGCATCCTTCGACCAGTTCCGCGACTACGCCGAGCGGGGCGAGCGCTTCGTCACCGCGGTGCGTGAGGAGACGACCTGATGGCGGGCGAGCAGGCGAGCGACGCCCCGCTGGCGTGGCGGGTGGGACGCCGGCTGCGCGCGTTCGCCGATCGCCGACGGTCGGGACCGTGGACCTCCGAGGCGCTCTCGTTGACGGCGGTGGTGGCGACGCTCGTCGTGCTCGGTCTCGTGATGAGCTTCTCGGCCAGCTTCGTCGACGCGGCCGAGACGGGTGATCCCTTCGGCATCTTTCGCCGGCAGCTTCTGTGGGCGGGTGTCGGCGTGCCGCTGTTCCTCGCGACGGCGAGCGTCGACCACCGCCTGTGGCGCCCCCTGTCGTGGGTGCTGCTCGTCCTGAGCCTCGCGGGGCTGGTCGCGGTGCTGATCCCCGGCATCGGGTTGCTCGAGGGGGGGTCACGACGGTGGATCGCGATCGGCCCGCTGGTGGTCCAGCCGAGCGAGATCGCCAAGCTCGGGACCCTGCTGTGGCTGAGCGACGTGTTCGCACGCAAGCGCGAACGAGGGCTGCAGATCGAGGACGACCTGGGTCACCTGCTCGTGCCCGCGCTGCCGGTGCTGGGACTCGAGGCGGGCCTCGTGATCCTCGAGCCGGACCTGGGAACGGCCCTGCTGCTGACGATGATCGTCCTGCTGCTGCTGTGGGTCGAGGGGATCGCGTTCCGGGTCCTGGCCACCGTCGCCGCCGTCGGTGGGGTGCTCGGGGCTGCGGCGGCGGTCCTGGAGCCGTACCGGTTCGCCCGCCTCACCGGGTGGTGGAACCCCGAGGCGGATCCGCTCGGCAACGGGTACCAGCTGCTGCAGTCGCTGTACGCCCTCGGGTCGGGTGGCTGGTTCGGTGTCGGGCTGGGGTCGAGCCGCAGCAAGTGGAACTTCGTCCCGAACCCCGAGACCGACTTCATCTACGCGATCATCGGCGAGGAGCTGGGACTGCTCGGAGCGTTGTTCGTCCTGCTCCTGTTCGTGGCGATCCTCGTCGTCGGGCTCCGGGTGGCACGTCAGGCTCCCGACCACTTCGGTCGACTGGTGGCGTTCGGCGTGACCGGGTGGATCGTCGGTCAGGCGCTCGTCAACATCGGGGCGGTCACCGGCCTGATGCCGATCACCGGCGTCACGCTGCCGCTGGTCTCCGTCGGGGGGTCGTCGTTGGTGTCGACGCTCGTCGCGCTGGGCATCCTCGTGTCCGTCGCCCGGGCCGGGGCGGAAGGGGACCCCGCATGACCGACGCCGAGCACACCGTTCTGTTCGCCGCCGGGGGCACGGCGGGACACGTCTTCCCGGCGGTGGCCGTCGCCCGGGCGCTGGTCGGTCGGGACCCGTCGATCGAGCCCGTGTTCGTCGGGACGAGCGAGCGTCTCGAGGGGCGCCTGGTGCCGGCGTCCGGCTTCAAGCTGCATCACATCGATGCCGCGCCCGTCCCCCGCACGCTGTCGCTGCGGATCTTCCGGGTGCCGGGTGCGGTCCGGTCGGCGGTCCGTCGGTGCCAGGAGATCATCGAGGAGACGGGCGCCATCGCTGCGGTGACGTTCGGCGGGTACGTCAGCTTCCCGCTGGCACGCGCCGCGCACCTCGAGGGCCTCCCGCTCGTCATCCACGAGCAGAACTCGGTCCCCGGCCTCGCGAACCGGGTCGCGGCGAGGTGGGCCGACCGGGTCGCGATCAGCTTCCCGGGTTCAGCGGACCGCTTCCCGCGCCCCGAGCGCGTCGCCATCACCGGCAACCCCGTCCGCCAGGAGATCCTCGAGCTGGACCAGGAGGCCGTCCGGCCGGACGCGCTGGAGCACTTCAAGCTCGCTGCGGACCGCGACACGCTGCTCGTGTTCGGGGGGAGCCAGGGCGCGCGGGCGCTCAACAAGGCCGTCGTGGGCAGCTACGGATCGTGGCCGGACCCGGACGGGGTCCAGATCCTCCACGCCGCGGGGCGCGACCTGCACCGGGAGGCCGCCGCGGGATGGGAGCGCGCCCGGACGTCCGGGGACGGGCCCCTGGTCCGGTGCGTGGACTTCATCGACGACATGGGTCTGGCGTACGCCGCGGCGGACGTCGTGATGTGCCGGGCGGGCGCCACCTCGTTCGCGGAGCTGACCGCGCTGGGCAAGCCCGTGGTGCTGGTACCGCTGCCGCACGCGACCGCCGATCACCAACTGCACAACGCCCGGGCCCTCGAGCGGGCCGGAGGGGCGCGCGTGATCACCAACGACCAGCTCGATCCCGCGCGTGTCGTCGCGACGATCGCGCCGCTGTTCGAGGACGACGAGACGCGTCGCGGCGTCGCCGAGGCAGCGCGCGCGTTCGGCCGCCGTGACGCCGCGGACAACGTCGCGCGTCTGGTGCTCGGTGAGGTGACGACGACCACAGGGAGCACGACGTGAACACCGACGAGGTGACCAACACCGATGAGGTGACCATCGATCTGGAGCGCCCGCGCCGGGTCCACCTGGTGGGCATCGGCGGGGCCGGGATGAGCGGCATCGCCCGAATGCTCCTGCAGCGTGGTCACGACGTCTCGGGCTCCGACCGTCAGGAAGGTCGCGCGGTCGAGGGGCTGCGGGCGATGGGAGCCGAGATCCGGATCGGGCACGACGCCGCAGCGGTCGCGGGCGCGGACCTCGTCGTCACCTCGTCGGCGATCGACGACGACAACGCCGAGCTGGTCGCCGCCCGCGAGCGCGACATCCCGCTGCTGCACCGGGCCGAGATGCTTGCCGCCCTGATGCGTGGCCGCCGCGGGGTGCTCGTCGCCGGCACGCACGGCAAGACCAGCACCACCTCGATGGTCGTGGTCGCGCTGCAGTCGGCCGGACTCGACCCGAGCTTCGCGATCGGTGGGGCGCTCAACGAGGCCGGATCGAACGCACACGCCGGAACGGGGGAGGTGTTCGTGGCCGAGGCAGACGAGTCGGACCGGTCGTTCCTGTCGTACCGACCGGACATCGCCGTCGTGACCAACGTCGAGCTCGACCACCCGGATGCGTTCGAGTCCCTGGAGGACACCCACCAGGCGTTCGAGGAGTTCCTGGACCGGCGCGCGGAGGACGGGGTGGCCGTGATCTGCGTCGACGACGACGGCAGCGCCGCTCTCGTCGAGCGCGCGTCGCGACGGGGACGTGTCGTCACGTACGGCGAGGCCCCCGCGGCCGACGTGCGACTCATCGTCGACCGCGACCCGACCCGGGACGGGGGAGGACGGGGGCTCCAGGGCGGACTGCTCCGTACCGAGGGACGCGATCTCGTCTCCTTCCAGCTGTCGGTCCCCGGCGTGCACAACCTGGTGAACGCCGCCGCGGCCCTGACGGTGTGCTGGCTGGTGGGGGCGGACCTGTCGGCGGCCGTCGAGGGACTGGCGACGTTCGCCGGGGCCCAACGCCGGTTCCAGCGACTCGGGACGGCGGCCGGCGTGGAGGTCGTCGACGACTACGCGCACCATCCGACCGAGCTGCGGGTCACCCTCGGCGCCGCCCGGTCGGTGGCCCGTGGTCGCGTCGTCCTGGTCGTCCAGCCGCACCGGTTCTCCCGCACGCAGGTGCTGGGAGCGGAGCTCGGTCGTGCCGCGGTGGGGGCGGACGTCGTGGTCGTCAGCGACGTGTACGGCGCCGACGAGGAGCCGGTGCCCGGCGTCACGGGCGAGATCGTGGCGGACGCGGCCCGGGACGCCGGGGCGCAGGTCCTGTGGGAGCCCCACCTCACGGGCGTCGTCGATCGGCTGGTCGAGATCGTCGACGAGGGGGACCTCGTGCTCGTGACCGGCGCCGGTGACGTGAACGAGGTCGGACCGCGGCTGCTGAGCGAGCTCCGGGAGTCCGGGACGTGACCGGCATGGACACGCGAATCGCGCGGCGGCGGGCCGAGGTCCGCCGCCAGCGGATGCGCCGCCGTCGACGGAAGACCGTCATCGCGGTGCTGGTCGGGCTGTTGGTCGCGGCCGGCGTCGCGCTCGAGCGCAGCCCCCTGATGGCGTTGGCGGAGGTGGAGGTCGCCGGGACCGAACGGCTCGCCCCCGAGGCTGTTCGTGAGGCCGCGGCGCTGCCGCTCGGGACGTCGACCCTCCGCTTGGACCTCGCGTCCGCCGAGGGCCGCGTCGAGGATCTGGCGTGGGTGCGGACGGCGGACATCCGACGTCGCGACCCCTTGACCGTGCTCATCAGCGTCCGTGAGCGGCGGCCCGGGATGACGGTGACGACGCCGGGGGGCAGCGCGCTGATCGATGAAGACGGGGTCGTGCTCGAGCGCGGGGCGGGTGACGGTCTGCCGGTGCTGTCGCTGGCGCGTGGCCGCATCCCACCGCCGGGGGAGCGCGTCGGCGAGGATCCCACCGCCGCCAACGCCCTACGCATCTACCGGGGGCTGCCCGGGCCGTTGCGGACCGAGGTGGCGCGGGTCGAGGGGCGCCAGCCCGACCAGGCCGAGCTGGTGCTCCGGGACGGGACGATCGTGCGGTTCGGGCGGGCCGACCGGATCGACGAGAAGGCCCGTGCGCTCGGGGCGCTGCTCGCGGAGGTGGAAGGTCCGGTCACCGCGATCGACGTGCGGGCGCCGAGCAACCCGGTCGTGATCCCGTGAGCCGGACCTGAGCCGGAGTCGCTACGACCCGGGGTCGGCGTGCCCCCGGTCTGCTCCTGGCTTCCCCCTGGCCGACCGACACCCCCGCGTGCTTGACGCCGGTGGTCGCCCCGTCTACCTTCCACCCGGACCTGAGGTTTACATAAGACTGAAGATCAAGTAGAGGTTGAGGGTCTTACGCGCCGAGTTCCCACTCGGCCGCGAACGCGAGCGCCTCACGGGGATGGACCCGGGGCACGAGGAGGATGCACATGGCGGCGAACCCGCAGAACTACCTCGCCGTGATCAAGGTCGTCGGCATCGGTGGCGGTGGTGTGAACGCCGTGAACCGGATGATCGACGCCGGACTGCGCGGTGTGGAGTTCATTGCCGTGAACACCGATGCCCAGGCGCTGCTGATGTCCGATGCCGACGTGAAGCTCGACATCGGTCGTGACCTGACGCGCGGGTTGGGGGCGGGCTCCGACCCGTCGATCGGACGGCAGGCCGCCGAGGATCACCGCGACGAGATCAACGAGGTGCTGAAGGGCGCCGACATGGTCTTCGTCACCGCGGGCGAGGGAGGCGGCACCGGCACCGGGGGTGCTCCCATCGTCGCCGAGGTGGCCAAGGAGCTCGACGCGCTGACGATCGGGGTGGTCACCCGGCCGTTCGCCTTCGAGGGCCGCAAGCGCAACGTCCAGGCCGAGCAGGGCATCGTCGACCTGAAGGACGAGGTCGACACCCTGATCATCATCCCCAACGACCGGCTCCTGCAGATCGCGGACGGCGAGACCTCGGTCGTGCAGGCGTTCCGACTGGCGGACGACGTCCTGATGCAGGGCGTGCAGGGCATCACGGACCTGATCACGACGCCGGGCCTCATCAACCTCGACTTCGCCGACGTGCGCACCGTCATGAAGGAGGCCGGCTCCGCGCTGATGGGGATCGGCAAGGCCCGGGGCGACGAGCGGTCGCTCGAGGCGGCCAAGCTCGCGATCTCCTCGCCGCTGCTCGAGGCGTCGATCGACGGCGCCAGGGGCGTGTTGCTCATGCTCGCCGGCGGCAGCGACCTGGGTCTGTTCGAGGTCAACGAGGCCGCCGACGTCATCACGAAGGCCGCTCACCCCGAGGCCAACATCATCTTCGGGGCGGTGATCGACGACAGCCTCGGCGACGAGGTCAAGGTGACCGTCATCGCCGCCGGCTTCGACCAGGAGTTCCCGGTCGAACAGGAGGGACGCTTCGTGTCGCAGGGCGAGGCGGAGGACCCCGTGCCCGTCTTCGCGGAGGACGAGGACGAGGACCTCGACGACGACGTGTTCCGGCCGGCGTCTCCGCGGAGCGTCGTGATCGACGCGGACGACGAGCGGGAGTCCGGTGTCGAATCCGAGGACGACCTCGACATCCCCTCCTTCCTCCGGTGACCACGACGGCGACGATCGCGCGGATCGACCTCGGTCCGGGCGTGCTCGCCGGTTTCACCGACCTGACCACGGGAAACGTCTCCCATCGCCGACCACACCTCCCCTCGGAGCTGGCTCGGGCGCGGGGGGCGGTGGCGTCCGCGGTCGACGTCGAGGTCGAGCACCTGTACCTCATGCAGCAGGTCCACCGAGCCGAGGTCGGCACGGTCGACCGGGGCACGCCGGCAGGCAGGGAGTTCCCGGGGGTCGACGCGCTGGTCACCGCTGAACCGGGACGGGCGCTGGTCGTCCAGGTGGCGGACTGCGTTCCGGTGCTCGTCGCGGCCCCCGACGGCGGGGTCGCGGCGATCCACGCGGGGCGCCGTGGGCTGCGAGCCGGCGTGGTCGACCGCGGTCTGGACGCTCTCGCCGATCTTGCCGGCGGCCTCGACGGAGCACGTGCGGCGATCGGTCCGGCGATCGGCGGGTGCTGCTACGAGGTCCCGGCTGAGATGCAGCACGAGGTGGTCGACGAGCACCCGGACGCTGCGGCGACCACCACGTGGGGGACCCCGTCCCTCGATCTCGCGGCGGCCGTCCGAGCCGTCCTCGCACGGCGGGGCGTGACCGTCGCCTCCGACACCCCGGGCTGCACCCGTTGCGATCCCTCGGACCGGTGGTTCAGCCACCGCGGGGATGCCGACGCGGGGCGCCAAGCGGGGGTCGTCGCGCTGACCGGAGCGTCCGCGTGACCGGCCCGGGACCGCTGCCGGACCGTGACGGGGCCATCGCCCGTCGGCTCGAAGACGTGCGTCGACGCATCCGAGACGCCTGTGACCGGGTGGGGCGGGAACCGAGCGCGGTGGGCATCGTCGCCGTCACCAAGACGCACCCGCCCGAGGTGGTCCGGGCGACGCTGGACGCCGGCCTCACGGACGTCGGCGAGAGCCGGGTGCAGGAGATGATCGCGAAGATGAAGCGCGTCCCGGGTGACGGCGGGGCCGGCCCGTTCTGGCACCTGGTCGGACGGCTCCAGTCGAACAAGGCCAAGGACGTCGTCGGTCGTGCGGTGCTGGTCCACTCGGTGGGACGTCGCAGCCTGGCGGACGAGCTGTCGCGACGGGCCGGTCGGGCGGGGGTCGTGCAGCGGGTGCTGCTGCAGGTCAACGTGAGCCAGGATCCCGCGAAGGGTGGCGCGCCGCCCGAGCAGACGATGGACCTGCTGTCGTACCTCCGGGATCTGCCACATCTCGCGGTCGAGGGCCTCATGACCATCCCGCCACTGCCGGATCCCGCAGCGGACGCCGGCGAGGAGGCACGTCCGCACTTCCGCCGCCTCCGGGAGCTGCGCGACCAGGCCCGTGAACGCTGGCCCGAGATCGCGCACCTCTCGATGGGCATGAGCGCCGACTTCGAGGTGGCCGTCGAGGAAGGCGCGACCATCGTTCGCCTCGGTACGGTGCTGCTCGGCCCCAGAGGTGACCATCCGTACCGGCCGCCCGCCGGCGTACCCGTTCTCGAGGAGGACCGATGAGCGAGCTGTGGCACAAGACGCTGGTCTACCTGGGGCTCGTCGAGGAACCCGAGGAGTACCAGGAGCACCAGGTTCGGGCCATCGAGGACGAGCGGGCCGGGGCCGGTCAGACCCGTCAGGGCCGACAGGGCGGACAGACCCGTCAGGGCCTACCGGGTCACGAGCCGCAGCCCGAACGCGAGGATCCGGCCAACGTCCGCCACCTGCGCAGCCCGGACGAACGCCAGACGCACGTGCGTCTCGCGGACCGCGAGGCCTCTCGGGTCACGATCGTCCGGGTGGTCTCGTTCGACGACGCCGAGCAGGTCGGTCAGCGGTTCCGCAGCGGCAACCCCGTGCTGCTGGACCTGGGGGATGCGGACAACCGCACGGGGCGACGCCTGCTCGACTTCGTGGGCGGGGTCATCTTCGCCCTGCGCGGTCGCATCGTCCCGGCTGGCGAGCGTGCCTTCCTCCTGATGCACGAGGGTGCCGAGCTGGCGCGTGAGGAACGCCGGCGTCTCGAGGACCTGGGGTACCCGGTCGACGACCTACCCAGAGCCCGCTGATCACGCTGATCAATCTGATCACTCTGCCGGACCCGGAGGCCCGTCGTGGGAATCATCTGCACGCTCCTGTTCGCCGCGATCATCCTGCTGCTGATCCACGTCGTCTTCTCGTGGATACCGCGGCCCCCGGATCCGTTGATGCCGATGGTCCGTGGGATCGACCGGCTCCTGTCCCCGGTCCTCGAGCCGATCCGTCGGGTCCTCCCGCCGGTGCGGATGGGCGGAATGGGACTGGACCTGTCGGTGCTCGTCCTGTTCTTCGGCATCTACATCCTGCAGGCGCTTCTGTGCAGCTGAGCTTTGTACTTTTGTACGTTTGTACTTTTGTACTCCCGACCCTCTGCCGCTGACCCTCTGCCACTGCCCTTTTCCCACTGATACGGAGGCTGCATGCCGCTCACGCCCGAGGACATCGTCAACTACCCGCTGAAGCAATCGATGCGCGGGTACTCGATCCAGCAGGTCGACGAGCTGTTGGACCAGGTCGCCGACGAGCTGGAGCGACTGCATCACCAGCTCGATGACGCTCACCGGCGCCTCGAGCAGGCGGAGCGCAAGGCCGAGACCTTGGACGAGACCGAGTCGACGCTGCGGCGGACGCTCGTGACGGCGCAGCGGGCCGCGGAGGACACGGTCGAGGAGGCACGTCAGCGCGCGGAGGCGATCCGGGCGGAGGCGCAGCAGGAGGTCGAGGAGGCGCGCGACCGGGCCCTCGAGGAGGTGCGGGGTCGTGAGGAGGCGCTCCGTGAGCAGCACCAGCGCCTCCGGAAGACGATCGAGGAGCTCGAGGAGTACGAGTCGACGTACCGCGACAACCTCCGCGAGCTCCTGCGTCGGCAGCTCGAGCAGCTGGGCGATGTCGAGGTCCGTCCCGACCGCGAGCGACCGTCGACGGATCCGCCCGTCGACGAGGAGCTGTTCGGAGATTCCGGCCGGGGCGCGGGTGGATGATGTGTTCATCCTCGCTCGGTATGAGATCGCGGTATGAGATCGCGGTATGAGATCGCGGTGTGGGATCGCGGTATGAGATCGCGACGACGCGCCGCCGTTACACGTTCGTCCGGACTCG
>CAZHZQ010000017.1:0-25177 GCA_964537235.1 uncultured Actinomycetota bacterium
TCGCGAGCCTGCAGCTGTTGACCGCCGCCGACGGGATCGCGACCGGGCCGTCGGCTTGGTCGTCGTGGAAGGCGTCCCTGGTCGCCGAGCTGGTGAGGAAGGTGCAGGACGTGTTCGACGATGCCGCCCCCGACGAGATCGCCGACGGCGCCGTCGTGACGGCCGCCGAGGCACAACGGATCGCCCCGGGCATGGGGGTCGACCCGGACACGGTCCGGGCGCACCTGGCCGAACTGCCCAGCCGGTACGCCTGGTCCGTGTCGCCCCGGGCCGTCGTCCGTCACGCCGGCGCCGCCGCCGCACCGCTGTCTCCCGGCGAGGTGCGTCCGCGGGTGACCTCCTCGGACGAGGAACAGGGCATCGACGACCTCGACCTCGTCGCCTCCGATCACCCCGGGCTGTTCGCCAAGGTCGCCGGCGTGCTGACGCTGCACGGTGGCTCGATCGTCTCCGCGCACGCATTCACCCGTCAGGACGGCCTCGCGGTCGACACCTTCCGGGTGCGCCGTCCCGACGGCGTCGCCGGAGGACGGTTCTGGGCGAGCGTCGAGGGCGACCTCGTCGAAGCCGTTGCGGGCCGCCTGGCGCTGCGCGCGCGGGTGGCGCAGCGGGCCGACGCGTTCCGCCGACCCCGCCCCGTGGGCCCGGAGGCGCCGACCCGCGTCGAGACCTCGCCCGACTCCGCGGGTCGCTCGACCGTGATCGAGATCCACGCGGAGGACGGGATCGGGGTGCTCTACCGGATCGCGGCGGCGCTGGCCGAGCTCGAGCTCGACATCGTCGCTGCCAAGATCGACACGGTGGGGCGTGAGGCCGTCGACGTGTTCTACGTCCGCGACCGGGCGGGACGGCCGCTCGACGACGACCACGCTCGCGAGGTCGAGCTGGCCGTGGGTGCGGCGCTGGGTCAGAGGACGCCGCCCTCCGCCTGACGCCGGTGGTCCAGGACGCGGTCGAGCAGATCCTGGTCCACCCCGTCCTCCTCGGCGACGTCGCGGAGGTTGCGGTCCTCCTCCATCGCCTTCTTCGCGAGCTTGGCCGCGCGCTCGTAGCCGATCTCCGGGGCGAGCGCCGTGACCGACATGAGGGACCGTTCGGCGTAGTGGGGACCGCGGTCCGTGGCGGTCGTGTCGCGCAGGCAGCGTTCGGCGAACAGGCGGCTGACGTTGCCCAGCAGCGAGATCGACTCCAGGACGTTGCGGGCCATCAGCGGGATCATCACGTTGAGCTCGAGCTCGCCGGACAGGCCCCCGACCGTGGTCGCCGCATCGTTGCCGATCACCTGCGCCCCGACCTGGCGCACCGACTCGGGGATCACCGGGTTCACCTTCCCCGGCATGATCGACGAGCCGGGCTGGATCGCCGGGAGGTTGATCTCGTTGAGGCCGGTGCGCGGACCCGACGACAGCCAGCGGACGTCGTTCGCGATCTTGATGAGGCTGACCGCGACGGTCTTGAGCGCCCCGGACAGGTCGACCAGGGCGTCGCGGGCGCCCTGCTGCTCGAAGTGGTCCTCGGCCTCGCGGAACGGCAGGTCGGTGCGCTCGGCGACCAGGCCGATCGTCCGTTCCGGGAACCCGGGAGGGGTGTTCAGGCCGGTGCCGACCGCCGTGCCGCCCAGGGGGAGCTCGTAGACGGACTCCAGCGCCCTGCGGACGCGCTCGATGCCGAGGCGCACCTGGCGGGCGTACCCGCCGAACTCCTGCCCGAGGGTGACCGGGGTCGCGTCCATGAGGTGGGTGCGACCGGTCTTGACGACGTCGGTCCACTCGTCGGCCTTGCCCTCGAGCGTCGTCGCCAGCGTCTCGAGCGCCGGGATCAGCTCGCCGGTGGCCTGGCTCGCCGCGGCGACGTGGACCGCCGACGGGAAGGTGTCGTTGGAGGACTGGCTCGCGTTGACGTGATCGTTGGGGTGGACACGCGACGCGCCGAGGTCGTCACCGAGGATCTGTCCAGCGCGGTTGGCCAGCACCTCGTTGACGTTCATGTTCGTCGAGGTCCCGGACCCGGTCTGGAACACGTCGATCGGGAACTGGTCGTCGTGGTCGCCGCGGACCACCTCGTCGGCCGCCTCCCGGATCGCCCCGGCGAGCTCCGGGTCGAGGACGTCGGCCTCCTCGTTCGCGGTGGCGGCGGCCCACTTGAGCAGCGCAAGGGCACGGACCACCTCGATCGGGACCCCCTGCCCGGAGACGGGGAAGTTCTCGACGGCGCGTTGTGTCTGTGCGCCCCACAGGGCGTCGGCGGGGATCTGCATCTCGCCCATGGTGTCCTCGGCGCTGCGATGCTCGTCGGCCACGGCTGCTCCAAGTATCGGGTCTGGAGACGAGTCGTACCAGAGCCGGGCCCCACGTCGCGACCCGAGTACCGTGGCCGCCGCCCACCGCAGGAGGCGGGAGCGGACGGCAGGGGAGATCATGGAGCTCGTGGATGCGGACCGGGTCCGCGCGGCGCGGTCGCTGCTGTCCGGCGTCCTCCAGCCGACGCCGATCGAACCGTCCCGGGCGCTGTCCCAGGCGACCGGCCGTGCGGTGCTCCTGAAGTGCGAGAACCTGCAGCGCACGGGCGCGTTCAAGCTGCGTGGCGCCTACACGCGGATCAGCCACCTGTCCGACGCCGAACGTGAACGGGGCGTGGTGTGCGCGTCCGCGGGCAACCACGCGCAGGGCGTGGCGCTGGCGGCGAGCCTCCAGGGCGTCTCGTCGACGGTGTTCATGCCGGAGCAGGCAGCGATCCCGAAGGTCGAGGCGACGACCGCGTACGGGGCGGAGGTCCGGCTGATCGGGTCCAGCTTCGACGAGGCCCTGGAGGAGGCGTTGGCGTACGCCGACGACCGCGACCGGGTGTTCGTCCACCCGTTCGATCACCCGGACATCATCGCCGGACAGGGAACGCTCGGACTGGAGCTGCTCGACCAGGTCCCGGAGCTCGCGGACGGCGGCACCGTGGTGGTCCCCCTCGGGGGCGGCGGCCTGTGCTCGGGCGTCGCCGTCGCGATCGAGGACCGCGCCCCGGCCGTGCAGGTCGTCGGCGTGCAGGCCGCCGGGGCGGCGGCGTTCCGGGCGTCGCTCGAGCAGGGGCGTCCGGTCGACGCCGAGGTGGTCGACACGATCGCCGACGGCATCGCCGTCAAGCGTCCCGGGGAGCTCACACTGGCGCACGTCGATGCGCTGGTCGACCAGGTGGTCGAGGTCGACGACGCCGCGATCGCCCGGGCGCTGCTGTTGCTGCTCGAGCGCGCGAAGCTGGTGGTCGAGCCCGCCGGTGCCGCCGGCGTGGCCGCCCTGCTGGACGGCCTCGACGTGCCGGAGCCCGTCGTGGCCGTGCTGTCCGGTGGGAACATCGACCCGCTGATCCTGCAGCACGTGATCACCTCGGGGCTCGCCGCCGAAGGCCGGTTCCTCACGGTGCGAACCCGTGTCGCGGACAAGCCCGGTGAGCTGCACCGCCTGCTGGGTCTGCTGGCCGAGGAGCGCGCCAACGTCGTGGCCGTCGAGCACCACCGGTTCGGTCGCCGCCTCCAACTGGAGGAGGTCGAGGTCATCGTCGAGCTGGAGACCCGTGGTCCCGACCACATCGCCCGGATCCGGGCTCGCCTGCGCGACTCCGGCTACCCCGTCGACCGCTTCTGACCCCCGCCGGATCGCCCCGGCGCCCTCCGCCGACCCCGCGGATGACCGGTCGAGTGGCAGCTTGGTTGCGTATCTGCGGCTGAGCTGCCACTCGACGGGTTGTCACCAGGTGGCGAGGATCCGGTCGGCGGTCCGCAGCGCGAAGGTCATGATCGTGACCTGGGGGTTGACCCCCAGACACGAAGGCAGCGACGAGGCGTCCGCCACCCACAGCGCTGCCGTGCCGCGGACGGCGCCCCACGGATCGGACGGGGCGTCGGCATCAGCCCCGATCCGGTGGGTGCCCACCGGGTGGTACGCGGACAGCTTCAGCGCCTCGGGCGGGACGCCCTCCTGGCGGATCCGCCGCACGTCGGCCTTCGAGGTGGCCCAGCGTTGGTCGGGTCGACCGACCAGTACCCGCTCGGCGCCGGCCTCGAGGAACGCCTCGGCCACCCACGCGAACCCGATGGCGATGCGGCGCCGATCGTGGCGTGACAGCTGGTAGGTCGCGACCGGTCGTCCGCCGGGACCGCGCCGGACCCGCCCCGTGGTGGAGTCCTCGATGAGGAACCCGCAGGTGGCGGTGCGGGGCGCGGCGGCCAGCAGGTCCTTGAGCTCGTGGCCGGCGAAGGGCATCTGTCCGCCGGTCAGCGGCGGGGCGGCGCTGGTCACCTCGATCATGATCCCGTGCTCGTCGAACAGCGCGTCGGTCGCCCAGCTCTGGTTGACCCCCACCCACGAACGCACGTCGTCGGGCATGACCGCCGCCACGCCGATCGCCGGGTGGATCTGCAGGTTGCGTCCCCGGGTGCCGGTGGGGTCCTCGACGCCCGATCGCGACAGCAGCACCGGCGTGTGGAACGCCCCGGCCGCCACGACGACCGCTCCGGCGTCGATGCGGACCGGGTGGCGCTCCTCGTCCAACGGACCCGGGTCCAGCACGGTCGCCTCGACGCCCCGGGCACGTCCGTCCTCGACCACCACCCGGTCGACGCGCGTGCGGGCGAGGATCGTCGCCCCGGCCGCCTCCGCCCGTGGGAGCCAGGTGAGGTGGACCGCCTGTTTCGCCTCGAAGGGACAGCCGACGACCGCTTCGCCGCAGCCCCGGCACCCGCGGGTGTTGCGCGCCAGGACGTGGCCGTCCGCCCCCATCGCCGTGGCGCCCCGCTCGAACACCTCCGCGTTGCAGCCGAGCAGCTCGCGGTCAGGACGGCCGACCCCCTGGACCTGCTCGACCTCGTCGAACAGACCGCCCAGGTCCGCGGGGCGGGCGTCCTCCAAGCCGTGGTCCCGGACCCAGCGCCGCAGCACCCGGTCGGGGGCGCGGTAGCACGTCCCGGCGTTGACCACGGTGGTGCCGCCCACCGCCCGGCCCAGCGGCACCGGGATCGGCGGCCGCCCCACCGTCCCGGTGAGGCCGAGGTCGCGGTACAGCCGCAGGAACCGCGGCCAGAGGGCCTCGGCCTCGAGCTCCTCCCGACGGACGTGACCGCCCTCCTCCACGACGACGACGTCCAGTCCGGCCTCGGCCAGCCGTGCGGCGACCGGGGCGCCGCCGGCACCGGAGCCGATCACCACCACGTCGCACGACAGCTGCGGGGGGATGTGGGGCCAGGTGCGGGGCGCGAGCGTCGGTCGCTCCTGCAGCGGACCGCGGGCGCGGCAGCCCTCCAGGACCTCCGACCGGTCGTAGCCGACCTCGCTGCCGGCCCGTTCGAGGTACGGGTTGACCAGCAGGTGCTTGAACAGCTCGACCTGGCCCGAGCGCAGCGGGTTGCCGCTCGCGGATGCCCGCGACATCACCTCACCACGTGTCCCGGCCGGCAGCCGGCTGAACCGCCGGCGGTGCGTGACGAGCGTCCACAGCTCGAACACCCACAAGGTGAGCCGCACGACCCAGAGGAGGGGGCGCTGCACGCGCTGGGTCAACAGGTCGACGGCGTCCTCGACCACCACCGCCCCGTCGGCCCGAGGGACGCCACCGGCGGGGAGCAACGCGGACGCGATCAGCCGCAGCAGGCGCCGTTCCCGCTGCGGGAACGGCGTCTGGCGCACGGGCGTACCCTCCGGGACGAGACGGCAGAACGGTATCCGGCTTCCCGTTCACACACGCGGAGCCCGCGGTCACGCGGCCCGGAGCGAGCAGGTACTGGGCAGGAGCTCGGGGCCGGCTGCTAGAACCGTGTAAGGGACCGCCGCCGAGGAGCCCGATTGAGTCACGTCACCCGACGCATCGTCGGTGCGGTCGCCGTCATCCTGCTGATCGCCGGCTCCAAGCTGTTGTTCGCCGAGGTCAGCTCCCAGGAAGGCGCCTTCCAGGTGTCCGCCGTGCTGGGGGACGCCGGTTCCGGGCTGCGGGAGGGGTCGGACGTCAAGCTCCGTGGCGTGGCGGTCGGCGAGGTCGTCGAGCTGTCCTTCGTCGACGGCCGAGCGCGCGCCACCCTCGAGCTCGAGGAGCGCTACCGCATCCCCCGTGATGTCGAGATCGTGGTCACCGGCAAGACCCTCCTCGGACCCAAGCAGGTCGAGCTGCGTCCCCACGGTCCGCTCGAGCCGCCACTGCTGTCCGCCGACGACGCACTGGAGGTGGGTGAGGCCGACGAGCCGACCGAGGTCCAGGACGTGCTGGCCGAGCTCGAGGAGCTGTTCGATCACGTGGCGCCCGGGGATCTCGCGACGGTGGTGGACGCGCTCGGATCGTTCGACGAGCAGGACGCGGAGATCGTCGGCCGCAACGTCGATCAGGGCGCCGAGCTCGCGGCGTTCGGGGCGCGCACCGCCGACGAGCAGATCGCGAGGTTGGCCGCACTCGCCGACGTCCTGGCTGCGCTCGCGGATCGGGTCGACGACTTCAACCGGCTGAACCGCACGCTGCCACGTTGGGTGAGCCTGCTGCCGGACCGTCAGGCCGACGTGCGGACCGCTCTGGGGTCGGTGGCGGCGTTCTCGGACACGTTGGCTGGCTTCCTCGAGGTCGAGCGTGCGACGATCCGCCGGCTGCTGGTGACCGGCGACGCGATCGGGGCGGTGATCGAGCCGCGCGTCGGGGAGATCGGGGACTTCGTCCAGGGCCTCTACCGCTACGCGCGCAACTTCGGTGAGCACGGCGGCAGCCTCGACGACGGCACCGAGCATTCCTGGTTCCGTGCCCACGTGGGTGAGGAGGGCCAGGCCGAGGAGTTCTGCTCGCAGCTGCCGCCGGAGTTGCAGGAGGCGGCGCCCGGTTGCGTCGCGGGAGACGACGGATGAACGCCTCGGACTCGCGTCTCGGCACCGTCGTCAAGCTGATCCTGTTCACCGTCGTCTGCGTCCTCGGTGCCGGGTGGCTGGTGATCCAGCTGGGCAACATCGAGCTCTTCGCGGACAAGCGCACGTACGAGGCCGAGCTCCCCGACGCCGGCGGCCTCCTCGTCAACGACGCGGTCAAGATCGCCGGCGTCGACGTCGGCAAGGTCACGTCGCTGGAGCTCGAGCACGGCCAAGCGGTGGCGACCTTCACGGTCGACGCCGACCGGGAGCTGGGACGCGACACCCGACTCGGTGTGCGGTGGAGGAACCTCCTCGGGCTGCGGTTCCTGTACGTCTACCCGGCCGGTGACGGCGACCTCGACGACGGGTACCGGTTCCCCGCTGACGCGGTGCGTGCCCCGACGGACCTGTCGCTGTTCCTGCGCCGGATCACCCCGGTGATGCGGGCGCTGGAGCCCGAGGTGAGCAACGTCGTCGTGCAGGCGCTGTCCGAGGCGCTCTCGGGGCGTGAGCAGGAGGTCCGCGACCTCGTCGCCGAGGCGGGCTCGTTCCTCGACACGGTGGCGGACCACGACGAGCAGATCGGACGCGTGCTGGACAACGGCGCCCGCGTCGTGGACGCCTACGCGCAACGTGAGCAGGAGCTGCGCGACCTGCTGGACCGGTTTGCGGACGTCTCGACCACCGTCGCCGACCGCAACGACGAGCTGATCGCGGCGATCGAGCGCATCGCGGACGTGGAGGCCGAGCTGCACCGGCTGGTCGAGGTGAACGAGGGGGACATCCGTGGGTCGATCGAGGCGCTCGACACGATCAGCGCGATCCTGTCCGTGAACCACGACGAGATCGAGGACATCGTCGCCTACACCTCCACCGGGATCGTCCAGTACCACCGCATCTCGCGTTGGGGCCAGTGGTTCAACATCCGGGTCCCCGGCCTGTCCAAGGGCGAGGACACGATCGAGACCGAGCGGGGCGCCACGCTCCCGCCCCGCGGCGCCCACGGGGACACCACGGGATCCGACGGGGCGGCAGGGTTCCTCCGCGCCGGCAGGGCCGGCTTGGGGGGTGGCCGGTGATGCTCGAGCGCAACCAGGTCGTCGTGGGGATCGTGTTCGTGGCGCTCGTCGCCGCCGGCACCGTCTTCGCGATCGGGTTCAGCGACGACGTCTTCGAGAGCGGCTACCGCATCGCCATCGAGCTCGCGGACGCGGAGGGGCTGGCGCCCGGCGACGACGTGCTGGTCGCGGGCTTGCGTGCGGGCAAGGTCGAGGACGTCTCGATCGACGGCGATCACGTCGCCGTCTGGGCCCGCGTCACGACCGAGCTGCCCGCAGACTCGCGTGCGCAGCTCGTGTTGCGCAACTTCGTCGGCAAACGCGCGATCGAGATCCTGCCCGGCGACGACTGGGACCGGCTCCTGGCCGCTGCGGAGGAGCCGCTCATCCCCCAGGACCGGACGAGCGGCCTGGTGGATCTCCCCGACCTCGCGGACGACACCGTGGCCCTGCTGCGTGGGGCGGACACCGAGGCATTGCGGGCGCTGGTGACCTCGCTCGCCGACGTCACCGAGGGTCAACGTGACGAGGTGGGTGCGCTCCTGGACGGCCTGCAGCGGATCAGCGGCGTGCTGGCCGACAAGCGTGAGTCGCTCGAGCGGCTGATCACGCGGTCCGAGGACCTCGTCGGGGCGGCGGCGGACCGCGACGAGCAGATCGTGACCATCATCGACGAGTTCGGATCGACGCTCGACGTGTTGAACCGCAACCGCGAGGAGCTGACCCGGCTGCTGTCCGAGACCGCCGACTCGTCGTCGATCACCGCCACCCTCGTCCGCGAGGAACGGCAGCGGCTCGACCGGGTCCTGGACGAGCTGCACGAGGTCCTGGAGATCGTCGACGACCACCAGGTCGACCTCGCCCACACCATGGCCTACGGAGGCGTCGCGTTCCACGGCTTCAGCGAGGTCGGCAGATCCCGGGATCAGGACAACCCCTACTGGGGAAACATCCTGACGGCGGGCATCGGGGACGCCGGTGTCGACGCCTTCGCCGGGTGCGGCGGGGCGGTCGACCAGTTCCTCGACCAGATCTTCGGCCCGTCCGAGTGCCCGGAGGAGGGCGACCGGACCTCCGGGTCCGACGGCGGTGGCGGCAGCACGACCCGCAGCGCGACCGAGACCGCGCCCCAGCCCTCGAGTTCGATCGGGGCGCTGTTCCGCGTGGCGGAGGAGGTGACCCCGTGAAGCGCACCGTGATCCCCCTTCTCGTTGCGCTGGCCCTGCTGGCCGGAGGGTGCAGCGTCCTCGGCGGCGAGGGCGGCACCTACACCGTCCGTGCGGAGTTCGACCGGACGTTCAACCTCTTCGTCGGGTCCGATGTGCGGGTGCTGGGCGTCGCCGTCGGATCGATCCAGGACGTCGAGTTCACCTCCGAGGACCGCTGGGTCACCGTCGAGATGTCGGTCCGCGAGGACGTGCGCCTGCCCGACGACGTGACCGCCAGGATCGTGCAGGGGGCGCTGCTGGGGGAGCGTCACGTCCAGCTCGACCCGCCCCACACCGGCGGTCCGCAGCTGCAGGCCGGGGCGACGATCCCGCGGGAGCGCACGGGGGTGCCGGCCGAGTTCGACGAGGTCCTGTCGTCGCTGAACTCGTTCCTCGAGGATCTGCCGTCCGACGAGGTCGCCCGCCTGGTCCGCAACACCGCCAGCGTCCTGGACGGTCGTGGCGAGCAGCTCGGGCAGACGATCGACGACGTCGCCACCGCGGTCGAGGTGCTGCGCGACAACGACGAGGAGGTCGTCGCGCTGGCCTCCCGCCTGGCCGACCTCAACGAGATCCTCGCCACGCGTGACGCCGAGATCGGGCGGCTGATAGAGGACTGGAACAGCTTCCTCGCCGAGCTTGCGGCGGAACGCGAGCGCATCGACGCGGCGCTGGAGGGCGTGGCCGACCTGTCTGCCGAGCTCGGTGACCTGCTGGCGACCCATCGCGAGGACCTGACGTCCGACATCCGCACGCTCACCCGGGTCGGGCGGACCGCGGACCGCAACATCGACCGCCTCGACCTCCTGCTGCTCGGGCAGAGCGAGCTGTACCGCCACGCCGAGCGCGTCTTCGACTTCGAGAAGAACTGGCTGCCGCTGGTCAACCACAGCGAGGGGCTCGAGCAGATCATCGCCGACCGCCTGGCCAATCGCCTCACCCGGGTCTGCGACGAGCTCGGCCTCGGCGAGTGCGCCGATCCCGCGTTCTGGGAGGGTGGACTGCCCCAGGAGGTGTGCGTGGCGCCGCTCGCCGGGTGCCCGGGGGACCTCGAGGCGCTGGGCGGTCAGCCCCTCGACGACGGCAACGGGGTCGGACCGGTCCCGCTGGCCGACGCGCTGCGGACGGCGATCGAGATGGTCCCCGAGCTGCCCGGGGCGCTGGCCGAGGAGCGGGAACGCGAGCGGCTGGAGGTCGATGCGGACGGGGCGGACGGGACCGCGCAACCGGTGGTGCCGGGGGTGGTGCCGTGATGCGCCGGATCGTCGCCGCCCTCGCCGTCCTCGTGACCGTCGCCGCCGGCTGTGCGGGCCAGGAGCCGCTGCGCGTCGAGGCCACCTTCGACGACGTCATGGACCTCGTCGTCGACGGGTACGTGATGGCCGGGGACGTCCCGGTCGGCACGATCGAGTCCATCTCGCTGACCGGGGACGACCGGGCACACGTGGTGATGGAGGTCGACGCGGACAACGGTCTGCCGGCCGACGTCGAGGCGGTCCTCAAGCGCACCAGCCTGCTGGGGGAGCGCTACGTCGAGCTGCATCCGCTGGCACCCGGGGGCGAGCTGTCGTCGGGGACGATCGAGCAGACGCGGGTCCTGGGTGATCTCGAGGACCTGGTGCGCACCGGCAACGACCTGCTGTTCGGGGTCGCGACCGACCGGCTCGCTCAGGCCGTGGAGGCCGGGGCGATCGCGTTCGGGGGCCGCGGGTCGACGCTCGGGACGTTCCTGGAGCGGATCGAGGTGTTCGTCGGCCGCTACGAGCAGGGCACCGACGAGGTGCTGGCCCTGCTGGACGCGGCCGATCGCCTGCTGGCCGGGATGGCCGCCGAGGCCGAGACGAACGCGCAGGCGTTGGAGTCGCTGGCCCGGTCGTCCGCCGCGCTGCAGGAGGAGGACGACCGGCTGCTCGACGCGGTGCAGGACCTGCGCGGGCTGGCGGACGTCTCCGCGAAGATCCTCGCGGAGAACCGCACGGAGCTCGATGCGCTGTTCCGTCGGCTGCACCTGGTCCTCGACCAGCTGGTCCGCGTCGACGGGGCGCTGCAGAACGTCCTGACGTGGCTGCCGCGCCACAACCTCCACGTCCCGAACGGTGTGCTCCTGGAGATGGCGCAGGTGTGGAACGACTTCTCGTTCTGCGGCGAGGACAGCGAACCCGACAACCCGTCGAACAGCTGCGATCCGCCGAACCCGGGGCGGACGAACCACCCGCCACCCGGCTACGGCGGGCCCGACGCCTGCGACGACCGGCACGAGGGCTGCCCGTACGACGATGCCGAGCCGTACCGGCCCGGTGAGGGGGGTGACGGCGGATGAGCTCCAGCATGTGGCGGACCGCCGTCAACGTCCTCGTGTTCCTCGGCCTGTCCGTGGGCCTGGCCGCGTACGCCTTCGTCAACTGGGTCGGCGCCGACCTGATCGAGGACACCTACGCCGTCACGGTCCCGATGCCCGAGGCCGGCGGTCTGGTGCCCGCCCAGGAGGTGACCGTCCGGGGCAGCAAGGTCGGGACCGTCCACGACATCCGCATCACGCGCGACGGGGTCGATCTCGAGCTGCGGATCGACGCGGAGGAGGAGGTCCCCGCCCGTGCGGTCGTGCAGATCCTGCGCCGTTCGCCGATCGGCGAGCAGGCGCTGGACCTCATCCCGGTCACCGCCGACTGGCGTCCGCCGGCGGGTGGGGGACGTGTCGTCCCGGCCCGGCTGCCGATGCCGACGGGGTGGGAACCCGCCGAGCCGGGAGCGCGGATCGAACCGATCGCCGCGGTGCCGCCGGCGTCCGTCGCCGACCTGCTCGACGCGGCCGACGAGCTGCTGACCGCCGTCGACGGCGCCGACCTCGGGACGGTCGTGCACGAGCTCGCGGTCGCGCTGGCCGGGCGGACCGAGACCCTGAAGGAGATCAACCGCGACAGCGCCGAGCTGGGTGCGACCCTGATCGACGGGATCCCCGAGTTCGAGCGCCTGCTGGACTCCAGCGAGCCGGTGCTGGCCGTGCTGCGCGACCACCGAGACGCGCTGGCCAGCAGCTTCACGCACGCCGCCGACGTCTCGGAGACCCTCGCGGGCAACCGCGGGACCCTCGAACGCATCCTCGACGAGGCACCCCGCGCCCTGGACGAGGCGGAACTGCTGGTACGCACGGAGCGGGCGGACCTGTCCTGCCTCAACGATGACCTGCTGGCGCTCAACGAACGGTTCTCGCAGCCGGAGCACCTCGAGGAGATCGCGCGGCTGTTGGACCTCCAGCGCTTCTTCTACGGTGGCTTCGACGCCGGCACCCAGTGGGACCCGTACCGGCCCGGCGTGTTGTGGGCCCGTGTGAACATCCTGATGTTCCAGGAGTCCGGGGGACAGCCGTTCGTTCCGCGCCGGCCGACGCCGGAGACCTGGCCCGGGGCGGCCTGCCGGTCCCCGTTCGGCATCGGGGTCAACGCCGTCCGGCAGACCGACCCGCCACCGATCCCCCCGGACCCGACCTCCCCGGGGATCGACTACGCCCCGCGCGTTGACGGCGCCGGCGACGAACAGCCGCCCCCGTCGAGCGACGGTGGGGACCCGGGCACCACGCCGGCGACGGGGTCCGGAGCCGGTCTCCTCGCGATCGTCGCCATGGCGGCTGCGGCGGTGGCCGCGCGATGCCGGTGAGCGCGACGCCGGTGAGGGCGGGGCGGATCAGGACGGGGCTGGTGAGGACGGCGGTGCTCCTGGCGGTGGTCGTGGCGGCGGCCTGCGTGACGCAACCTTCCCGGACCCCGACACCTCCGCCCACGACGCCACCGACCCCGACCGCTGACGGCTCGAACGCGACGGACCCGGCGGCCGTCGACCTGGCCTGGGAGTCGCACGCCGATGCGCCCACGGCTCGCACCGAGGTGACGGCGGCGGTGGACGGCGACGGTCGCATCGTGGTGGTGGGCGGCTTCGCCGAGGGTGCCGACACGGTCGGGACGGTCGAGATCTACGACCCCCGGGCTCGTGTCTGGAGCGAGGGGCCCGACCTGCCGTCGGCGGTCAACCACGCGATGGCGACCGCGGTGGACGGGACCGTGCACGTCGTGGGTGGCTACCACGGGCCGGGGCTGTCCGCTCCCAGCGATCGGGCCTTCGCGCTGCGGGACGGGCGCTGGGTGGAGCTGGCGCCCATGCCCGAGCCGCGCGCGGCCGGCGGGGCGGCCGCGGTGGACGGCACGCTGTACGTCGTCGCTGGGGTCGGACCGACTGGCCTGGTCCGTGACATGTTCGTCCTGGAGGACGGCCGCTGGCGGGTCACGGACGGGCCGTCGTCGCTCCGCGAGCACCTGGGCGTCGCCGCTGCGAACGGGAAGGTCTACGCGGTGGGTGGGCGCACCGGCGGGATCGGCACGAACGTCGCCGACGCCGAGGAGTTCGATCCCACCGACGGCACGTGGTCGGCGCTCGTGGACCTGCCCACCGCGCGAGGGGGGATCGGGGCGGCGTCCGTGGCCGGTCTGGTGGTCGCCGTGGGCGGCGAGCAGCGTGCGGGGACCTTCGAGGAGGTGGAGGGCTACGACATCGAGGCGGAGCGCTGGATCGGCCTGCCGCGGTTGCCGACGCCCCGGCACGGGCTCGGTGTCGTCGGCGTGGATGGCGTTCTGTACGTGATCGCGGGCGGGCCGGAGCCGGGCTACGCGTTCTCGGCGGCGACGGAAGCGCTCGATCTCGCCGATCGGCGGCGCGCGAGCCAGCGCCCCAGCCGGGGCCACAGCGGGTAGGTCGCGAACAGCGCCGCGGCCACGGCGTGGGTGCGGTCCGAGGGGTTGTGGTGCTCGAGGTCGAGCACGCCGGAGTTCAGCATCCAGTCGCGCCCCGACTCGGCGCCGCACAGCTCCCACAGCCATCGGGTCGGTTCCGCGTTCAGGTACAGCCCCACCGAGCCGCCCACGAACGTCGCGACCGTCGCTGCCTCGAGGAGGTCGGCGGTGCCCTCGTCGGGGGCCAGGCGCTCGATCGCGGCGCCGGCGGCGAACAGGAGGGGCGGGTCGATCAGGAAGCTCACGGGGAACTCGGGGCGCTCGGGGAGGTACGGGGCGCGAGGGTAGTCAGAGAACGGCCAGGATGACGGCGGCCCCGCCGGCGACGTGCACCATCCCCACGATCACCATGGCGAGGGTCACGCCGATCAGCGCCGCCCACGCGAACCGCGAGCGATCAGCCAGCCGGCTCAGCACGAGGACGAGCGCCACACCCCAGACGGCGCGTATGAACATGCCGGCGGTCGGACCGTGCCGGTCGACCACCGTGCGCACGATCGGGTTCCCCTCGGGGATCCCCAGCTGCAACCAGCTCCAGGTGGCCGCCGCGTCGAACAGGGTGAACAGCGCGGCGATCACGACGAGCCGGGGCGTCGTGGAGGTGTCGGGCGCCACGACCGCTCGGAGCGCCGTGAGAAGGTCGGCTCGCATGTGGGTCTTCCCCCGTCACGTCGTTCCCATCGTGAGGGGCGGCTGTCGGGTGCGGTACCGGCGAACGGGCACCCGGAGTCCCAGGATCGTGAACACATCCGGCAATACGTTGCCGGATGTGTTCACGATCGCTACTCGGTGGTGAGCTCGGCGACCTCGACGAGGATCTTCGTCAGCTCGTAGTCCTTCGGGGTGAACACGGCGGCGACGCCGGCGTCCTCCAGCTCCTGGGCGTCGTCGGGGGGGATGATCCCACCGGCGACCACCGGGATGTCCAGACCCTCGGCCCGCAGCCCGTCGACGACCTGGGGGACCAGCGACAGGTGCGAGCCCGACAGGACCGACAGGCCGACCAGGTGGACGTCCTCGTCCACGGCGGCACGCACGATCTGGGACGGGGTGAGGCGGATGCCCTCGTAGATCACCTCCATCCCGAGGTCACGGGCGCGGACGGCGACCTGTTCCGCCCCGTTGCTGTGCCCGTCCAGGCCGGGCTTGCCGACCAGGATCCGCAGCTTGCGCCCCAGCCGTTCCTCGACGGCCCTGACGCGTTCGCGGGCCTGCTCGAGCTCGGTGGCCAGGGGTCCGCCCTCGGCGGTGGTCCGGGAGGACACGCCGGTCGGGGCGCGGTACTCACCGAACACCTCGCGCAGTACCCCGGCCCACTCACCGGTGGTGACGCCGGCCGTGGCCGCGTCGATCGACGGCGGCACCAGGTTGTCGCCGTTCTCGGCCGCGGCACGCAGCGCCTCGAGCGCCTCCTTGACCGCGGTGTCGTCCCGCTCCTCGCGCCACGCCTCCAGCCGCTCGATCTGCTCGGCGTCCGCGGTGTCGGGGACCTTCAGGATCCCGCCCCCGGGCCCCCCGAGGAGCGGTGACGACTCGTGCTCGGTGTAGTCGTTGACCCCGACCACGGTCTGTTCGCCGGACTCGATGCGGCGGAGGCGCTCGGCGTTGGAGCGGACCAACTCGGTCTTCATGTGCTCGACGGCTTCGACCGCCCCGCCCATGTCGAGGATTGTCTGCAGCTCGTCCCAGGCGGCCTCGGCGATCTCTTCGGTCAGCGACTCCATCACCTCGGAACCGTCGAACAGGTCCTCGTACTCCAGCAGGTCGGTCTCCTCGGCGAGGATCTGCTGCATCCGCAGGCTGAGCTGCTGGTCCCACGGTCGCGGCAGACCGAGCGCCTCGTTCCAGGCCGGGAGCTGGATCGCCCGGGCCCGCCCCTTCTTGGACAGGGTCACCCCGAGCATCTCGATCAGGATCCGGGCGATGTTGTTGCCGGGCTGCTGCTCGGTCAGTCCCAGCGAGTTCACCTGGACGCCGTAGCGGAAGCGGCGCATCTTGGGCTCGTCGACGCCGTAGCGCTCCCGGGTGATCCGGTCCCACAGGTCGACGAACGCACGGGTCTTGGCGACCTCCTCGACGAACCGGATGCCGGCGTTGAGGAACCACGAGATCCGTCCCACGACCCGCGGGAAGTCCTCTTCGGGGACGTTGCCGCGCTCGCGGACGGTGTCGAGCACCGCGCAGGCGTTGGCCAGCGCGAACGCGACCTCCTGCACCGGCGTGGCCCCGGCCTCCTGGAGGTGGTAGCTGCAGATGTTGAGGGGGTTCCAGGACGGGTGGTGGGCGACGGTGTGTTCGATCATCTCGGCGGTCAGCCGCAGCGAGGGACCGGGCGGGAAGATGTAGGTCCCGCGGGACAGGTACTCCTTGAGGATGTCGTTCTGGGTGGTGCCACGGAGCTCGGACACGTCCGCGTCCTGCTCCTCGGCCACCGCCACGTACAACGCGAACAGCCACATCGCGGTGGCGTTGATCGTCATCGACGTGTTCATCTTCTCGAGGGGGATGTCCTCGAACAGGGTGCGCATGTCGTCGATCGACGAGATCGGAACGCCGACCTTGCCGACCTCACCCGTGGCCAGTTCCTGATCGCTGTCGTACCCGGTCTGGGTCGGCAGGTCGAAGGCCACGGACAGGCCCGTCTGGCCCTTGGCGAGGTTCGTGCGGTACAGCTCGTTCGACGCTTCGGCGGACGAGTGGCCGGAGTAGGTCCGCATGATCCACGGACGGCTCTTCTCGCGTCGGGGCGGACGTCGCTCGGGCACCGGGACCCCCTGTCAACGTGGGTTGTGCACATCGAGCGTAACCTGGTTGAAACTCCGGGTTCGACCGGGGTACCGTTCGGGCCGCCGGTACGGCGTCACGTGCCGGCCGGACGCTCGTTAGCTGCAGTAGAGCTGCAGTAGAGCTGCAGTAGAAGCTGTGCAGAACCTGTAGTGAACACCTGGGGTGGGGCACCTCCCCATCTGGAGTCCACGGGGGCCGAGTGCGCACCCGGCGCGCATCGGCGACAACCGATCTTCGATCCTGGAGGCGCATGCGCACGTACGCGCGGGTCGACGGACGTCCGGGTCGACGTTGGCTCCGGGCGGCGCTGGTGAGCCTCCTGGCCGCGGTCCTGCTGCTCCCGCAGGGCGCGACGGCCCAGGACCTCGACTCCGCCAAACAGCGGCGCGACGAGCTCCAGGCGCGGATCGCCGAGACGAGCGCGCACCTCGAGTCCCTGGAACAGCGCATCGCCTTGACCCAGGAGGAGCTCGCGGCGCTCGAGACGCGGGCCGCCGAGCTCGAGGCGCAGGCTGCGGAGGCTGGCGAGGCGCTGCAGCAGCTGGCCCGCCAGAACTTCATGCGCGGGGAGATCTCCACGTTCGAGTCGCTGCTCAACTCCGACGGTCCTCAGCGGGCCGTGGAACGCGCCAGCATGCTGCGGGCGCTGTCACGGAACGACCTCGCGGCGCTGCAGAGCTCGACCGCGCTGCGGACCCAGATCGATCAGAACCGGGCCCTGATGGAGGCCAAGTCCCAGGAGCTCGCGCAGCTTGAGGCCCAGATCGAGCAACAGGTCGCGCAGCTGAACGACCAGTTCACGAACGCCCAGGCCGTGTACACGGAGCTCAAGACCCGCAAGGACCGCCAGACGCGGATCTCGCGCGGGGCGCAGAACGGCACCTACGCCTGCATCTTCCAGGGCGCCTACCACTACCGGAACACCTGGGGCGCCCCCCGTTCGGGCGGCCGCCGCCACAAGGGCACCGACGTCATGGCCCCCTACGGCGCCAACGTGTACGCGTTCACCAACGGGCGGGTGCAGCGGATCAGCCACTCCGGCCTCGGCGGGCTCGGTCTGTACGTCTGGGGTGACGACGGGATCCAGTACTACTACGCCCACCTCAAGGGCCTCGCGTCCGGCATCCACGTCGGCAAGTGGATCGAGGCCGGCCAGCTCGTCGCCTTCAACGGTGCCAGCGGGAACGCGTCGATGAGCGCGCCGCACGTGCACTTCGAGGTGCACCCCGGCGGCGGTGGCGCGGTCAACCCGTACCACTGGCTCACGCCGGTCTGTTGATGCCGATCCGTTGACCGCGATCCGTTGACCGACCCGACCTCGGAGTTCGACGAGGACACCGCCCTGGAGGCGGCGGGCGACGGCCGCTGGCGAGGCGCGATCTCCGAACGCTGGAGCGTCTTCGGCGGGGCGCCCAATGGCGGCTACGTCGTCAGCCTCGCACTGCAGGCGTTGACCGAGGAGCTCGATCGCCCCGACCCGGCGACGATCACCGCGCAGTTCCTCGCCCCGTGCGAGGTCGGTCCGATCGACGTCGAGGTCGACGTCCTGCGCCCCGGGCGTCGCATCGGCACGGCCGTCGCACGGCTCGTGCAGGGTGGGGAGGAACGGGTCCGGGTCACCGGCATGCTCACCGACCTCGACCGGGCCTCGGGGCTGAACTACGCGGCGGACGGGCCACCCGAGGTGCCTCCGCTCGAGGACTGCGTGGGCCCTCCTGCGGAGCTGGACCTGCCCCCGGTGATCCGTCGGTTCGATGCGCGCTTGGATCCGTCGACGGCCGGGTGGGCGGTCGGTCAGCCGAGCGGGACCGCACGGATCGCCGGATGGTTCCGGTTCGCCGACGGGCGGCAGCCGGACGTCCGGTCGTTGCCGACGTTCGCGGACGCGGGACCGCCGGTGGCCTTCAACGTCATGGACAGGCCCTCCTGGGTCCCGACCCTGGAGCTCACCGTCCACGTACGGCGGCGCCCCGTCGACGGGTGGCTGCGGGGCGTGTTCTCGAGCCGGTTCGTGGTGGAGGGCTACCACGAGGAGGACGGCGAGCTGTGGGATGCCGACGACCGGCTGGTCGCGATCAGCCGGCAGCTCGCGCTCGTCCGCACCTGACCGGGCATCGTGGGTGCACAACGCGGGGTATGTGACCGCGGGTGCACCCACGTTGGGGGTCGCGGCGGGGGTCAGGCGACGCGGAGGGCGATCAGGACCCCGTCGCGGATCGGGACCAGGCTCGACACGTACCGGCGGTCCTCGAACACGAGCCGGTTGTGCTCGCGGATCCCTTCGGTCCATCCGGGGCGGTCGGGGGTCGGCTCGCCGGTCGCGGCCCGCCCGTACCACAGCACGTTGTCGGCGAGGTAGACGCCCCCGACGCGGATCCGATCGGAGGCGTTGCGCCAGTGCTCGGGGTAGCGCGGCTTGTCGGCGTCGCACAGGATCACGTCGAAGTCCCCCTCCACGTCGGCCAGCGCCTCGGAGGCCTCCCGCACGTGGAACGTGACGCGGTCCCAGACCCCCGCGTTGGTCAGCAGCTCCTCGGCCTTGCGGGCGTTGTCGGGGTCGTTGTCGGTGCAGTGGATCTCGCCGCCCTGGCCGACGGCCCGCGTGAACCAGTACGCGGAGTAGCCGAACCCCGAACCGATCTCGAACACCCTCCGCGCCCCGACCGCCCGGGCCTGCTGCTCCAGGAGACGCCCCACGGTCCGCCCCACGATCGGGAACTCGACGCGCCGCGCGTGCTGCTCCATCTCGTCGAGCACCGGGTCGTCGTGCCCCATGTTGACCAGCTCGTCCAGGTAGCTGCCGACCGTCTCGTCGAGGAAGCCGTCACCCATGCGATCCACCCACGCGATCTCCTGCCGTCCGGTGCGCGCACGAGCGTAGGCTGGACCCGTTGCCGCGGGTCGCCGCGGATGTGTCCAAGTGGAGGAGCACGACCTATGGGTAGGCACCTGCTGGTCTGGGACGCCCCGAACATCGACATGACGCTCGCGAACATCATCGACGACAAGCCGACCTCGAAGGAGCGCCCCGACCTCAACGTCCTCGGCAGCTGGCTGGTCGACCGCGCGGCACCGGACGACGTCGTCGAGGGCTGCGTGTTCATCAACGTCGCCCCGCACGTCGCCGGACCGATGCGCGGCTGGGTCCTGTGGCTGCTGGAGGAGGGCTTCCGGGTCTTCGCGAAGCCGAAGGCCGGGGACAGCGACGTGGACGAGGACATGCTCGCTCACATCGATCGGCGGCTCGAGGAGGGCGACCTCACCGACATCTACGTGGGCTCGAACGATGCCCGCAACTTCCTCGAACCTCTGGAGGTCCTGGCCGGCGGCGGACTGAACGTGACGGCGCTGGGCTTCGCCGAGTACGCGAGCGGCCTGTCGAGCAGCGCAGCGGTCCGGTTCGTCGACCTCGAGGACATCGAAGGCCTGTTCGCCGAGCCGCTGCCGCGCATCAACCTGGAGTCCCTGCCCCTCGAAGGTCGGTGGTTCGAGCCCACGGGGACACTCGGCGCCGACGACGGGGGGATGCAGGAGGCCGTGTGACCCACGTGACCCACTATCTGGCTCGCGCGCTCCAGACGGCCGGTCCGTGTGCCGAGACAACAGAGGGACACGGAACGGACGACCTGGACGGCGTTCGAGGGGTCCGTACGGGCGCAACCGCGGCGTTGTCGCGGTACCGGTCGCGCAACTGGTGTGGCTGGAGTAGCTTGTTGTTGCTGGAGTGATTCGCCGGAGGTCGGGAGACATCAGCTTGGCGGGGAACGTGCGTCGTATCGCGGTGCTGGCCATCTTCGCGGTGGTCCTGCTCGGTCTGCCGGTGCTCCCGGCGTCGTCCGGGCGGACCCCCTCGGTCAACGTGCGCGATCACCAGGTCCGCCAGTGGCACGACGACGCCGGGTGGCGGGTGTCGGCCCCCGTGCGCGTGGACGACGTCGCGGTCGTCGGGGCCACGTGGTCGGGCGCCGGTGAGCTCGAGTGGCGCCTGCGCGAGACCGTCGGCGCCGGCTGGGGCGGTTGGGAGCACTTCGACCGTCCCGACGAGGCCGAGGAATCCCCCGACCCGGGTTCGGCGGAGGGACGACGGGCCAACAACGACGCGAGCCTGCCGGTCCCGGTGAGCGGGGCGCACGCCATCCAGGTCCGCACCCGCGGGGCCACCACGGTCTCCCTCGAGATGATCGAGGTCGACGACAACGGCTACCGCCCCGCCAGCATGCGGGCGAACGCCGCCAGCGCCTCCGCGGTCCACCCCGACATCATGTCTCGGGGCGAGTGGGACCCCGGCGACGAGTGCAGCCCCCGGGACACCCCCAGGTACGCCGCCGACGTGCGCTTCGGCGTCGTGCACCACACCGCCGGTTCGAACAACTACTCCGAGGCGGACGCCTGGAAGCAGGTGCTGGGCGTCTGCAAGTACCACCGCAACACCCTGGGTTGGGACGACATCGGCTACAACGTGCTCGTCGACAAGTACGGAGGGATCTACGAGGGGCGCGCTGGCGGCCTCGAGAACGCGGTCGTCGGAGCCCACACCGCGGGCTTCAACGGCGGGTCGGTCGGGGTGTCGGTCCTGGGCTGCTTCGGTGGGTGCGGCGGCAACGACATCCCCCCGCCGGAGGTCGCGAAGGACGCTCTGGTCGACGTGATGGCGTGGAAGTTCGACCTGCACCACATCGACCCCAACGGCACGACCACCGAGATCTCGGGGGGCGGCGGTACGACCAACATCCCCAGGGGTGAGGTGGTGACCCTGCCGACGATCATCGGGCACCGGGACGTCGCCAACAAGGCCTGTCCGGGCGACTTCCACGACTTCGTCCACGGCGACATGCCGGAGCGCGTCCAGCAGGCGATGTCGCCCGCGCTGTACGGCGGCCCACGCGTCCACGAGGAGCAGTCGGTCATCGGGAGCCGGCCGCACTGGGACGTCACGGTCGACCCGGCGGGCCCGTGGGAGCTCGCGATCGAGGACGAGGACGGCGAGGTCGTGCGCAGCGCCACCGGGACGGGCGGCTCGCTGGACCTGCGCTGGGACATGCGCGACTCCGAGGGCGACGAGGTCGCGCCCGGCACCTACCGCGCGACGCTGTCGATGCCGGATCTGGACGCCACCCCGATCCGAACGGTCTTCGACGTGGTGCCGGCCACCGAGCGCCGCTTCGGCAAGGAGCGCATCGAGACCTCCGTGGAGCTCTCCCGGTGGGCCTTCGACGACGCGGTCCTCGACGGGCAGGGCTACCCGCAGACCGACGCGGTGATCATCGCGTCGCAGGACGCGTACCCGGACGCCCTGGTCGCGACGACGCTGGCCGGCGTCTACGACGCGCCGATCCTCCTGTCGAACCGTGACCGACTGACCCCCCGGGTCGCCGACGAGATCGCGCGGCTGGGCGCCGACGAGGCCTACGTCATCGGCGGCACGCTGCGTCTGTCCGAGCAGGTCGAGTCCGACCTGCGTGCGGCCGGGGTGTCGACGGTCGAGCGCCTCGCCGGCCCGACCCGCTACCACACGGCGGGCAAGGTGGCGTGGCGGGTGATCCAGGAGGAGGGACCCAAGGAGATCCTCCTGGCTCTCGGTCAGCACCCGGACGAGGCACGCGGCTACCAGGACGCGCTGATCGGCGGGGCCTTCGGCGGGACCTTCGAGCTGCCGATCCTGCTCGTCCAGCCGGACAACCTGACCGAGCCCTCCGAGTGGGTGCTCGAGCAGCGGTCGTGGCCCGAAGGCGTGACCCTGATCGGCGGCAAGGAGACCGTCACGGCCGGCGTGAAGTCGGCGGCGAAGTCCGCGGCAGGTGGTGCCCGACTGCGGGAGATCGCCGGTGAGAACCACTACGGCACCGCCCGACTGGTGGCCGACGAGCTGCTGGCCCGCTGGGACGAGGGACCGGACGACCCCAACTCCGACTCCGACGGTCTCGAGGTCGTCCTCGCGACGGGCGAGAACTGGCCCGACGCGCTGGGTGCGGGCGCGGCTGCCGTCGCGCGCGGAGCCGCGTTCGTGCTCGTCCACGACCGGGACATCGGGAACTCCGAGCCGGTGCGCGAGTGGCTCGTGGGCCACGCCCCGTCGCTGGTGCACGCGGTCGTGGCAGGTGGCGCCATGGCCGTGTCCGACGCGGTGCTCGGCAACGTCGAGCAGACGATCCGCAGCGAGGGACCGAACACCGAGCCAGCCGAGACCTGGGGGTCGTGACCCGGGCGTGGCACCATGCGTCCGCCGTCCACGAACGCGAGGTTCCCGGTGTCTGAGGTAGGCGTCCGCTCGGAGGTCGGCCGGCTGCGGACCGTCCTGGTGCACCGCCCCGACCTCGAGCTGCGACGGGTAACCCCCGCGAACAAGGACGAGCTGCTCTTCGACGAGCTGTTGTGGGTCGACCGCGCGCAGGCCGAGCACGACGCGTTCGTCGCGGTGCTCGAAGATGCGGGCACCGAGGTTCTGTACCTCCACCGGTTGCTGGCAGACGTGCTCGCCGACGAGGAGGTCGCACGCCAGGTCGTGAGCGCCCACGTGACCGAGACCAGCTGCGGACCCCAGCTGGTGGACCGGGTGCGTTCGTTCCTGCTCGACCTGCCGCCCGAGGAGCTCGTCCGCCACCTGATCGCCGGGGTGTCGCTGGAGGAGGTCGGCGGTGGCGGCGGCCTGGTGGCGCAGGTGCAGCTGCCGTTCGAGCTCCTGCTGCCGCCGCTGCCCAACGCCGTGTTCATGCGCGACTCGTCGGCCTGGATCGGCGACGGGGTCGTCATCTCGCCCATGAACCGCCTGGTGCGACGACGTGAAGCCGACCTCCTCCGGCTGGTCTACACCCGCCACCCCAGGTTCGACGGGGCGCAGATCTGGTTCGGGGTGGACGACGTCGAGTACTTCCCGGCCACCGTCGAGGGTGGCGACGTCCTGGTCGTCGGGGATCGCGGGCTGGCCGTGGGCATCTCGGAACGCACCACGCCCTCGGGCGCGGAGACCCTGGCGGGGCGGCTGTTCGCGCACGGGATCGTCGACCGCATCCTCGCCGTCGAGCTGCCCAAGACGCGCAGCACGATGCATCTGGACACGGTCGTGACCATGGTGGATCGTGACGCGCTGCTGCTGTACCCACGGATCCGCCGACAGGTCCGTTGCCTGCGTGTGACCCCCGACGGGAGCGGTGGGATCCAGGTCGAGGACGGCGGTGACCTCGTGGAGGGTCTGGCCTGGGCTGCGGGCACCGAGTGGATGCGCGCCGTCGAGCCCGATCTCGGCAGCGTGCAGGCCGAACGCGAGCAGTGGAACGACGCCAACAACGTCCTGGCCCTCGCTCCCGGCGAGGTGGTCGCCTACGAACGGAACACCACCACGAACCGCATCGTCGAGGACGCCGGGATCACCGTCCACCGGATCCCCAGCTACGAGCTCCCCCGTGGGCGGGGCGGGCCCCGGTGCATGACGTGTCCGGTCCACCGCGATCCCGTGTGACCTGCCGGCACCGCACCCGAGCCCCACTACCCTGAGCAGCATGCCGATCCGGGTGGTGCTCGCCGAGGACAGCGTCCTGCTGCGTGAAGGGGTGCGGGCGCTGATCGACCAGGAGGCCGGGGTCGAGATCGTCGCCAGCTGCGGGGACTACGACGGGTTGATCGCCGCGGTGGCCGAGCACGAACCGGACGTGGTGCTCACCGACATCCGCATGCCGCCGACCGGTACCGACGAGGGCATCCGCGCGGCGGAGAAGCTGCGTGCCGAGCATCCGGAGGTGGGTGTGGTCGTCCTCAGCCAGTACGCGGACCCCGGCTACGCGCGCGATCTGTTCGAGCACGGTTCCACCGGCCGGGCCTACCTGCTGAAGGAGCGACTCGCCGAGGTCGACGAGCTCGTCGACGCGATCCAGCAGGTCGCCGACGGCGGGTCCGTGGTCGACCCGCGGATCGTCGAGACCCTGGTGGAGGCACGCCGGACGAACGACTCCCTCCTCGAGCGGCTCACGCCCCGCGAGACCGAGGTCCTCGAGCAGATGGCCTCGGGCAGGAACAACGCCGGGATCGGCCGGGCGCTCGTGATCACCGAACGCGCGGTCGAGAAGCACATCAGCTCGATCCTCCAGAAACTGGACCTCAGCTACGAGGAGGACGACGAGATCCACCGGCGGGTCCGTGCCGTCCTGCTGTTCCTCTCCGAGACCGGCGAGGTCCCCGACATCAACTGACGAGGTCGCGCAGCTCGCCTGCGGGGTCGTCGACGATCGGGTCGCCGTGAGCCAGCGCGAGGGTGCTGGGGCGCCTCGCCACGAACGGTCTGGAGGTCCGGGATCGGTCGGACCGTAACGAGCGGTCGGCCTCCGGTCGCCCGAGCGGGTCGGGCAGACGGTGGCCCGATCGGGCGTCTAGCCTTGGGAGCGCTCCGTCTCCGTGTGAAGGAACCTCCATGACCGAAGCCGTCATCGTCGCCACCCGCCGCAGCCCCATCGGAAGGGCGTTCAAGGGCTCCATGACCGAGGTCCGCC
>CAZHZQ010000018.1:0-4254 GCA_964537235.1 uncultured Actinomycetota bacterium
CGTGCAGAATCCGTGTTGCGCGCTGGGAGGGATTCGAACCCCCGGCCGCCTGATCCGTAGTCAGGTGCTCTATCCGGACTGAGCTACCAGCGCATGTCGTGCGGTTGCCGTTGTACCCCGTCTGTGGTTCCTCGGTGCTGACGGGAGCGGAGGCTGAGGGATTCGAACCCTCGAGGGACCGAACGGCCCCAACGGGATTAGCAATCCCGCGCCATAAGCCAGACTAGGCGAAGCCTCCAGAGGCCGCCGAACGGTTGTGTCCGTGACCGGCCGGCAGGGTACAGAGGGGTCCGCATCCGAGCGAACGTCCGCCAGCTGTGGATCCTTCCCCGGTCCACGCCCGCGGTTGCCGGCGGCGTGACCGGATGGCGGCAACCGGCGGAGGACGTTCCGCCTATGGTCCAAGAGCAAACGTTCCGACCAGGAGGACCACAATGCCGACCCGTAACGCGACCGCACGCTGGGAGGGTGACCTCAAGCAGGGCAAGGGCACCATGCACCTTCCCAGCATGGACTTCGACGGCCCTTACACCCGGGCGTCCCGCTTCGAGGACGGTGACGGCACCAACCCCGAGGAACTGATCGGTGCCGCACACGCCGGGTGCTTCTCGATGTTCCTGTCTGGGGTGCTCTCCAAGAGCGACCACCCGCCGACCACCATCGAGACGACGGCGAACGTCACGATCGAGGTGACCGACGACGGTCCGGCGATCACGTCGATCGAACTGGTCACCGAGGCCGAGGTGCCGGGCATCGACGAGTCGACGTTCCACCAGTTCGTGGAGGAGTCGAAGGCCGGCTGCCCGGTGTCCAAGGCCCTCGCCGGGACCGACATCAGCGTGAAGGCGACACTCAGGAGCTCGTGAGCGCCACCGCGAACGCATAGCCCAGCCCCGCCAGGGCGATGCCGGCCGCCGTCTGACCGAGGACGTTGATCACGCCCCGGCGGCGGCTGGCCATCGCCGACTCGACCATCCAGGTCGAGTACGTCGAGTAGCCACCGAGCAGGCCTCCGCCGACGACCAATCGCGCATCCCCGGCGAGCCCGGCTCCCGCGACCGCCCCGGCCGCGAGCGCGGCGGTGAGGTTCACGATCGCGATCGCTCTGAGGCCCGGCCTGCGCATCCAGCGGTGGACGACGCCGACCATCTCGTCACGGAGGACCGCCCCGACCGCCCCCGCGATGACCACCAGCACCGCCGTCACCATCCGCGACCCCACCGCAGCCCCACCCTGGCCAACGCCGGGCCCACGACCAGGCTGAGCGCCAGGTAGGCCCCCGCGGTCCACGGGGTGCCCACGATCAACTCGAAGACCTCGACCGCGAACGTCGAGAACGTCGTCAGAGCCCCCAGCAACCCGGTGCCGACCAGGGACATCAGCCGGGTCCCCCCGGCCGGCAGCAACCGACCGAGAGCGAGCCCGAGAAGCAGCGCCCCAGCGAGGTTCACCACGAGTGTCGCGGTCGGGAAGCCACCGGCCGTCACTGGCACGACCGCCGCCAGCAGGACTCGCAGGCCCGTTCCGACACCCCCACCGGCAGCGACGGCAGCGCGGCGGGACCATCCGGTATCAGCTCGATCGGTCACGCCAGAGGTCTACCAGCCGCTGACGACCCGCCACAGTCGTCGCCCCGCCTACGCTCCGGGACCACAACCCGGTCGAGGAGCGTGCCCATGGTCTCCGAGCTGTTCGATGCCGACGCCTGGGATGAGGTCGGGGGGTTCGACCTCACCGACATCACCTACCACCGCGCCCGTGACACCGGGGTGGTCCGCGTCGCCTTCGACCGCCCCGAGGTCCGCAACGCCTTCCGGCCGCACACGGTCGACGAGCTGTACCGGGTCCTGGACCACGCCCGCCAGAGCTCCGACGTCGGCTGCGTGCTGCTGACCGGCAACGGGCCCTCACCCGAGGACGGTGGCTGGGCGTTCTGCTCGGGAGGCGACCAGCGGATCCGCGGCGAGGACGGCTACCGGTACGCCGAGGGCGACACGGCCGACACGATCGATCCGGCCCGCAGCGGTCGGCTGCACATCCTCGAGGTCCAGCGGATGATCCGCTTCATGCCCAAGGTCGTGATCTGCGTCGCACCCGGCTGGGCCGCCGGCGGGGGCCACAGCCTGCACGTGGTGTGCGACCTGACGATCGCCAGCCGCGAACACGGCCGGTTCAAGCAGACCGACGCCGACGTGGCCAGCTTCGACGGCGGGTTCGGCTCGGCCTACCTCGCCCGTCAGGTCGGCCAGAAGTTCGCCCGCGAGATCTTCTTCCTCGGTGACGAGTACTCGGCCGAGGATGCCCATCGCATGGGCATGGTCAACGCCGTGGTCGCACACGAGGAACTCGAGCGGGTGGCACTGGACTGGGGACGGAGGGTCTGCGGGAAGTCGCCAATGGCCGTGAGGATGCTCAAGTTCGCGTTCAACCTCGTGGACGACGGGCTGGTGGGCCAGCAGGTGTTCGCCGGTGAGGCGACGCGCCTCGGCTACATGACCGACGAGGCGCAGGAAGGCCGCGACTCCTTCCTCGAGAAGCGCCGGCCCGACTGGACCGGCTTCCCCTACCACTACTGAACTCGACTGCCGACCAGCGCCGAGGCGGTCGACCGTCAGCGGTGCCGATCCTCGACCGAACGCAACCGGTCCGCGAGCACGGCCAGGAGCTTCACCGCGACCTGGGGGTGTTCGAGGAGCATGGCCTGGAACTGTCCGGGGTCGATCCGCAGGAGCCGGACGGGTCCGTCGGCCGTGACGGTCGCGGTTCGGGGAGCCTGCAGGAGGAGCGCCAGCTCCCCGAACACCTCCCCCTCGCCGAGCCGGGCGACGTGTTCACCGTCGCGCGTCACCACCGCGTTCCCCTCGACGATCACGAAGAACGCACCGAGGTCTTCGCCCTCCCGGACGAGGACCTCCCCGTCGTCCACCGAGCGCTCGGTGGACAGCTGCGCGACGTGGTTGAGTTCCGCCCGCCCGATCGAGGCGAACAGGGGGACGGACGCGAGCTGTCCGGCCTTCTCGCGTTCGGTCATGCCCACGGGGTGCCTCCCGGCGTCCGACTGCGCCCCGGCCTACCAGGGGTCCAGCCGCTCACGCAAGCGTCGCCCCGGTGCGGTCGGCTCCCCCGGTCGCCGACGACAGCACCTCGGAGCCGGCCGCGTACACGGTGAGCGGACCGTCCTCCGAGACGACGAAGACCAACGCCCCGGGCACGTCGTGCGAGTACCAGCGGGCGGAGGTGTGACGCAGCCCCGCCTCGTGTGCGATCTTCTCCTCGGTGGAGGGATCCCAGCTCAGGAAGGCTCCGAAGCCCGAGACCGCACCGTCCCGCTCCACGACGCAGGCTCCGTCGAGCATCCCCAGCCGTTTCGCGACGGCATCCAGGTGTCGGTCGTCGACGACCGACAGCGCGATCGGACCCGGCATCGGCTGGCGCGTCATCACGTCGTCGCCGGCTCCCTCGAGGCGCCAGACGAGCGTGGCGCCCACGTGACGGGGGCTGAGGACGTGGAGGCAGAGGTCCAGGATCCGGCAGAGGACGTCCCGGTCGCGCAGGCGCACGCGGTCTCCGACCGCGTGCACGGCATCGCCCAGCGACGGCCGCAACGACCAGCGGCCCGTGTAGTGGCCGACGGTCCCGTCGTCGGCGACGACCTGCATGCCGCCGTCGATCCGACGCACGACGGTCCCGCCGGTCCGTCTGTGCATGTACACCAGCTCGAGCTCGTCCCCGACCTCGCGGCGCACCAGGAACGGGGGCCGCTCGGGGCTACGCACGACGAAGGTGCGGCGGCCGTCGGCGTACCGCCGCAGCTCGGAGAGCCCCACGTGTCCGGCGTCCGGATCGACGCTCCCGAGGAGGTCGCCGACGGCGGCGACGTCCCGGGGGTTGAGCACCGATCCGTACCCGAAGCGTCGGTGTTCGTGGACCCCCGCCCATCTGGCGTACGCGAGCTCGTCGACGAGCAGCTCCCCGGCTGGTCCGTCGGGGACGGGCAGTCCCGCATCGAGCAGCTCGTCACGCAGTCGGGCACGGCGGCGCGCGTCGATCTCCCCCGTGGTCATCGGCGTCTCAGCCATGCTCCGAGAATACGAAGCGTGTTCTTCGTCTCACTGACCGAACGGTCCTCGTTCTCGCGCTGGCCTACCCGTTCCGAGACAGGAGGCCGGCGAGCCGGTCGTAGTCGCCCCGCACGCTGCGACGGACCGCGAGCTTCGTCAGTGGGTCGAGCAGCCGGAGCGGGCCGGTGGGTCC
>CAZHZQ010000018.1:4354-25056 GCA_964537235.1 uncultured Actinomycetota bacterium
GACGGACCGCGAGCTTCGTCAGTGGGTCGAGCAGCCGGAGCGGGCCGGTGGGTCCCCCGCGGATCGTGGCGCGCACGCGAGCAGAGCGCTGGTCGATCGGTTGGACCTCACGGGTGATGTCCAGGGGCATCGGGCCGTCGATCGTCCGGATGCGGATCCTCCGATCGGATTCGAACTCGACCACCTCGAACGTGGAGACGATCTCTCGTCCCATGAACCGCGCGTGTTGCACGTACGTCGAGCCCTCCTCGATGGGCGGCTCGCTCATCCACGTGCACCGCTCCATCCCCTTCTGCCACCGGGGGTTGTTGGACATGTCCGCGACGAACGCGAACAGCTCGTCGGCCGGCCGGTCGACGTCTGCGGTTGCGGTCACTTCGATCATCCAGATCCCTCCGTCGCCGGTAAAGGCAGCGCCCCGACGAGCGCTGCAACGAACGACGAGGGTCGGGTGGAGATCATGCCAAATGAGGCTTCAAGCGACCGCGATCGACGCCCTTACAGACTACGACCCCGAGAGATCACGGAGTGGCGTGGTCCTCGTCTATCAGGTTGATCCAGCGGGCGGGGCGGAACAGGGCGTAGGCGTCCAGGGTCAGGGTGGCCTCGGCTATGGAGTCCGTGCTCTCGCCCTCCAAAGTGAAGTCCAGCACTCCGTCCACTCCGACTATGGGTGTCGGGATCAACGCGTTTGCGTAGGCGCCGAATGCCTGGTTCGGCCCGTCACCCCCAAAGGCGATCTCTCCTTGTACCTGGGAACCGGAGTAGCTGAGCGTCGCGGTGCCGGGCGTCTCGAAGATCAGGCCCCAGTGAACGCCGTGGTCGTCGATGCCGCTGTAGGAGCCGTTGAAGGTGCCCTCGACGCTCTTCTCACAGACCCCTTCACCCTGCGGCACGCAAGGCGCCGCCAGAAGGGCATCCATCTGGTCGAAGTGCCAACCCCCCGCCCATCTCTGCTCTTCCGCGGCCGCTGGTGCCGCGATCAGACTGAGAGACAGCAGCGCTGTCAAGGCGATCAGTGAGAACGGACGCGATTCACCGTCTTCAGGCCCCTGACTAGTCAAGCCGATCCGGACAATACCACTCGGTCACGCAAGTGCAAGCGAGTGGTCTGGGGTGATGAAATCTGTCTCAATCAACTGGGTCACTCGACCATCACCACGACCTTCGACACCTACGGACACCTCGTCGAAGGCCACCTCGACGACGTCATGGATCGGCTCGATTCGCGCTGGCGCCGGGTGCGGTCCAAGGGGCAGGAAGGGACGATCGAGCAGGGCACCGAGGTGTCCGAGTTGCCCCGAGCGACCGGCACCGACGACAGTTGAGCTTGGCGCGCGAGTGGAATGCCCCCGACGGTATATACTGATGCGTCGCTTCGTATATATCATCGATGTGAGGCGAGGGACCGTGACCAAGAAGCTGATCGACATCGACGAGGACACGCTGGCACGTGCCCGGGAGATCCTGGGTGCCGACACCATGAAGGAGACGGTCAACGAGGCGCTGACAGAGGTCGTCCGGCTCGCGGAGCGGCGTTCCCACGTCGCCCGCCTGGCCGACATGGATGGCCTGGACCTCGACGACGAGGACGTCATGGCCGACGCGTGGCGCTGAACCCCGCCTACCTCGCCGACAAGAGCGCCCTGGCCCGCATGACCGTCGACGCGGTGCGGGCACGCCTGGAACCGATGCTGGTCGACGGGGTCGTGGCCACCTGCGGGATCGTCGACCTCGAGGTCGCCTACTCCGCCCAGACCGCGGACGTCCACCGGGCGGTCCGCCACGAGCGAGGTGCCCTGCCGCGGGCACCGATCGACGACGAGGTGTTCGACCGGGCGCTGGAGGTCCAGGGCGGACTGGCGGAGCGTGGGCAGCACCGTCTGCCGATCCCCGACCTGATCATCGCGGCCGCCGCCGAGCGAGCGGGTCTGACCGTCCTGCACTACGACGCCGACTTCGAGCGGATCAGCGGGGTCACCGGCCAGCCTCACGAGTGGGTCGTGCCACGTGGATCCGCCTGACCGGTCTTCAGCGGAGGGTGTGGGATTCGAACCCACGGTGACGCTGACGCGCCACGCCGGTTTTCAAGACCGGTGCCTTCAGCCGGACTCGGCCAACCCTCCGGGCGGGAAGGCCGAGGCTACCCGCGTCACTCGCGCTTCAACTCCACGTGTACGTGCGGGTTCGGCGTGCCTCCCAGGTAGTAGTCGATCTGCGACATGAAGGGGAAGGACGTCGCGGTCTCCGCGATGAGCGTCTCGCCGGCGGTGACCTGCTGACCCACCTGCGCCCACACCCGCGTCACGTGCAGCATCGTCACGATGACGTCGGGGTCCTCGGCCGACCGGATGCGCACCCGCGCGTCCGGGTACTTGCCGTACAGGAAGTAGGGAGCGACCTCGATCACGGTGCCGGTGACCACCGAACGCACGGGCTCGCCCGGACGCATGACGATGTCCGCGGCGGTGGCGGCGTGGTGAGGGCGGCCGCGACTGGACAGGACCGTGAACCGCTGCCCGGTCGGGGTCGGCCCAGGTGCCCGGTACTTGCCCCCGTTGTCGTTGATGACCGGCTCACCGAGTGGCAGGAGCGACAGGGCGTTCGGGTACGCCGCCTCGTGGAACCCGACGTAGACCGGATCGGCGCTGGGCGTGTAGAGCTTCACCCCGTCGCGGTTCGCGAACAGGCGCGAGGACCCCTCCGGGAACGGCGGTGGCGGAGGCGGGGCGGCCTCCCGCTCCGGCTCCGGCCTCGGCTTCCGCTTCCGGCCCTTGGCCTTCGGCGCCTCGGACTCCGAGGTGGTGTCGACGGCCGCACCGCCGGGCAACCGCAGCGCCGCCTGCCCGTCGTGCTCCGCAACCGGACCCGGCACCTCGATGGCTGGTGCCTCGATGCCCGGCGCCTCGATGGCCGGTCCCTCCGCGGCGGGATGGTCAGCGTGCGGGTGGGACCGTTCGCGTCCGAGCGGGGCGGGACGAGCACCGTTGCGGGCCTCGGCCGGCGCCCCGTCGAGCTCCGCGCCGGTCGCGGCCTTGCCGTTCGGGCTCAGCGCGTGCGCCTCGGTCGCCGACTCACCGGCCGGCATCACGGCCGCCGCGCCCATGGCCAGGAGCGTGACCAAGGCCAGCGCCCCGTGGGCGTTGGGTCGGACAGAACGTGGTGAGAGACGTCGCACGATCCACGTCAAGACGTGGCCCCCCGTTGTCGGTGTTGTGTTGGTGCGTACCTGGAAGTGGTGGCGACCTGTACGTCTGGTCACCACTACGGAGTTCGGCTGTGGTATACGGGCAGCTTTAGGCCCTGACCAACCCGAGTTCGCTGAGCGCACGCCCGGTCGCGCTGCGTGAGCGATCGTCGTCAGCGCCTCACGCGCCGTCAGACAACCAGCTCAACGCGAGAACAGGACCTCTCGCCCCAGGTACGGCTGCAGCGCCTCGGGAACCGCCACGCTGCCGTCCTGGCGCTGGTGCTGCTCGACGATCGCGATTATCGTCCGGGGCACCGCGATCGCGGTGCCGTTGAGCGTGTGCACCAGCTCGGTTCCCCCACCCTCAGTGCGGTACCGCGTACGGAGGCGGCGCGCCTGGTAGTCGGTCGTGTTCGAGCAGGAGGTCAGCTCGCGGTAGGCCTGCTGGCCGGGCAGCCACGCCTCGATGTCGTACTTCCGTGCCGCCGAGGCGCCGAGATCGCCGACGGCGATGTCGACCACCCGGTAGTGGAGCTCCAGGCCGCGCATGACCTGCTCCTCGATCGCGAGGATCCGGTCGTGCTCGTCGCTGGACCCCTCCGGCTCCACGAACGAGAACAGCTCGACCTTGTCGAACTGGTGCACCCGGAAGATGCCGCGAGTGTCCTTGCCGTAGGACCCGGCCTCACGACGGAAGCAGGTGGAGAAACCGACGTAGCGGATCGGCAGCTCGTCCAGGATCTCGTCCATGTGCAGCCCCGCCAACGCAACCTCCGAGGTGCCGACCAGGTAGAGGTCGTCGCGTTCGTCGGTCCGGAAGATCTGCTGCTCGTCCGTGGGCAGGAACCCGGTCCCGTACATCGCGTCATCGCGGACGAGCACCGGGGGGATGACGGGGAGGTGGTCGTGCTCCTGGGCGATGTCCAGCGCGTAGCGGACCAGCGCCCACTCCAGCAGCGCGCCCTCGCCCTTCAAGTAGAAGAAACGCGCCCCGGACACCTTGGCCGCCCGTTCCAGATCGACCGCGTCGGCCGGTTGCAGGAGCTCGACGTGGTCGCGCGGCTCGTAGTCGAACGCCGGCCGCTTGCCCTCGCGTCGGAGTTCGGCCGCGTCGTCCTCGGTGACGCCGTCCGGCGCCTCGGGATGCGGGAGGTTGGGGATGGACGCCAGCAGCTCGTCGCGCTCCTCGACGACCTGCGCCTGTTCCTCCTCGGCGACCTCGAGCGGCTGCTTCAGCTCCGCGGCCGATTCGATCAATCCCGGTCGTTCCTCGTCGGAGGCGGTGGCGATCGCCTTGGAGCGGGCGTTGTGCTCGGCACGGAGGCCCTCGACCTCGGTGGTGACCTCGCGCCACCGCTGGTCCAGCTCGATGACGTGCTCGACATCGTCGCGACCGATACCGCGCCGCTCGAGCGCGGCGATCACGGACTCGGGGTCCTCGCGGAGCAGACGCACGTCGATCATCGTGGCGAGACTACCCAGCGCCTCACTCGCCGATGCGTTCGCGCCAACCCTCCAACCAGCGTGCCGCGTCGCGGTAGGCGGCGTCGTCCGCCGCGATCCGCTGCGCCTCCTGGGTGCGACGCGGGCCCGACCGTCGGTAGGAGCCGAGGACCTTGACGTCGCGTTGGGTCCGCTTGACCGCCGCCAAGGCGTCGCCGACGCGTTCGTCGGCGAGGTGGCCCTCCACGTCCAGGAAGAAGCAGTACTCGCCGAGCTCTGCCTTGGTGGGTCGCGACTCGATCTTGGTCAGGTTCAGGTCGCGCTCGGCGAAGATCTCGAGCAGCTGCAGCAGCGCCCCGGGCCGGTTCTCCTCGATGAACACCACCAGGGAGGTCTTGTCCCAGCCCGTCGACGGGGGCAGCCCGTGCCCGACCACGATGAAACGGGTGACGTTGCCCTCCCGGTCCGACACGGCATCGGCTCGGACCTCCAGGCCGTACCGGTCGGCCGCCAGACGGTTGACGATGGCCGCGTGCGGCTCGTCGCTCTGCGCCACCTGTTCCGCGGCACGGGCGGTCGACGTCGCCGTGAGCCGCTCGACCCCCGACATCTCGGTGCTCAACCACCGCCGACAGGCGCCGAGCGCAACCGGGTGCGACCGGACGGCAGCGACCTCCGCCAGGGGGACGTCGAGGCGCGTCGCGACCACCAACGCCACCGGGAGCTCCAGCTCACCCTGGATCAACAGGTCCACCTCGAACGCCAGCGCATCGAGCGTGACGGACACCGGCCCCTCGAGGGTGTTCTCGATCGGGACCACGCCCCGCTCCGCGGCGCCGTCGGCGACGTCCCGGAGCACCTCGAGCACGTCCACGTGATCGACCAGCGGTTCGTCCCCGGACGCCACCGTCCGGGCGGCGGTCTCGGTGAAGGTCCCGGGGGGACCGAGGTAGGCGACGGTCACAGGAGGTTCCGGTCCAGGCTCGGCGGCAGGGCTAGGAGGCCGCGCGGCGACGGCGACGGCGCGGCGTCTCGAGCGCCGTGTTCTCGTCCCCGGCCGTCGCGGCGTCGATCGCGGACTGCTCCTCCGGCGAGAGGTTGTGCTCCGAGGAACCTCCGACCACCGGCTTGGCGTAGGTCCGCGCTTCGGTGCGGCCGTTGATCGCCGTGACCACGACGCCGTCCCCGTGCTCGTCGAGCAGCGCGGCGGAGAACGACAGCGCCCCGCCCATGTCCTCGAAGGCGTCGTAGCGCACGACCCCGACCTGCGAGACGGTGTCGCGCAGCAGGTCGCGCAGCCGTTCGGTGTTGTGGTGCACGACCCCGAGGTCCTCGCGCAGCTGGCTGACCTCGGTCGCGTGCCGCTCGACCGCCTGGAACAGATCCTCCCGTCGTTCCGGATCGATCGCCACGGCGTACGCGCGCTGCAGCTTGCGGAGCCGCAGCCCGACCACCGCGAGGACACCGGCCATGATCACGAGCCCCGCGATGAGCACCATGACGACGATGCCGAGGGCTTGCTGCGAGAGGACCACGCGATCTCCTGCTCCCGGACCCTGTAGGCCCGCACCGACGTGCGGGCATCGTACCGACGGTGCGTGGGCCGACCCCGGATGTGCGCGATCGGCTCGGTCCGAAGGTCGTCGTTCCAGGGGACGGGTCGCCGGACGATCACGGCTCGTCGGTCTGGCCGAGTAGTATCCGTCCCGGCGGGACCTCGAGCACGGAGGACAGCAGACTTGGTGCGGACCGGTCAGGTCGATCGATCGCGCCTGCTGCTCGCGGTGGTCGTCTTCGTCGTCGCCCTCACGGGGCTGCAGGGTTGGACCGGCGCGTCCGCGGGGGAGGGTGGCAGCTCGCCGACCCCGTCGCCGACGGAGCAGGCAACCGGAGACGACGAGGACACCGAGCAGACCACGATCACCGGGACCTTGGAGGTCGAGGACGAGGGCATCGAGGGAGCCACGCTCGTCGCCCGCACAGGAGACGGCGAGGAGGTCGGCGAGGCGACGTCGGACACCGAGGGCACGTGGGAGATCGTCGTCCCGGGTCCAGGTCGCTACGAAGTCGAACTGGTCATCGACACGCTCCCTGAGGACGTCGAGCTGCGCGACGAACGCAACACGCGGTCGATCACGATCCTGAGCGAGGGATCGTCCCGGCGGGTCATCTTCAGCTTCGGCGAGGCGGCTGACGTGTCCCGACAGTTCCGCCGGTTCCTGCAGCTGTTCGCCAACGGGATCCGCTTCGGGCTGATCATCGCGATGACCGCGATCGGACTGTCCCTCATCTTCGGGACCACCGGCCTGATCAACTTCGCGCACGGCGACATCGTCACGTTCGGGGCGATCGTCGCCTGGTTCTGGAGCTCGGGACCGGGGATCGACATCCACCTGATCCCGGCCGCGCTCGCCGCGATCGTCGTCACCGCGGCGTTCTCCGGTGGACTCGAGCTGGGCCTGTTCAGACCGCTGCGGAAACGCAAGGTGGGGCTGTTCCAGCTGTTGATCATCACGATCGGGCTGTCGCTGGTGATCCGCCACGTCCTGCTGATCTTCTTCGGTGGGAGCCCAAGGCCCTACAGCGACTACACGATCTCCCGGGTCGTGAGCATCGGGCCGATCGCCATGACGCCACGTGACCTGGTGATCATCGGGCTGTCGACCGTGATCCTGGTCGGGGTCGGCCTGATGCTGATGCGCACGAAGATCGGCAAGGCGATGCGGGCCGTGGCCGACAACCGCGACCTCGCCGAGGCGTCGGGCATCGATGTCGAGCGCGTGATCCTCATCGTGTGGGTCCTGGGCGGCGGGCTGGCGGCGACCGGCGGCATCTTCTTCGGATCGAGCATCGCCGTGGACTGGCTGATGGGCTTCCAGCTGCTGCTCCTGATGTTCGCCGGGGTGATCCTCGGTGGTCTCGGGACCGCGTTCGGAGCGATGGTCGGCAGCCTCGTGGTGGGGATCGTCACCGAGGTGAGCACCCTGTGGTTCTCGTCCGAGCTCAAGTTCATGTGGGGTCTGTTCGTGCTGATCCTCGTGCTGTTGGTGCGTCCCCAGGGGATCCTGGGACGCAGGGAACGTGTCGGGTAGAGGAGGGAGGAGCCGCTCATGGACGTCGTTGGGATCCTCGGCAACGGGCTGCGGGCCGCCTTCGGTCCGCAGGCGGCCGTCTACGCCCTGCTCGCGATCGGTCTGAACATGCACTTCGGGTACACCGGCCTGCTGAACTTCGGCCAGGTCGGGTTCATGCTGGTCGGCGCCTACGGGCTCGGCATCACCGTGTCGATCCTCGGCCTGTCCATGTGGCTGGGCGTGCTGGTCGGGATCCTCGCCGGTGTCGCCCTCGCCGGGCTCTTGGGCGTGCCGACCCTGCGGTTGCGCGCCGACTACTTCGCGATCGTCACGATCGCCGCCGCCGAGGTGCTGCGCTTCATCGTCCGTTCCGGGCCGGCGACCCCCGTCACCGGTGGCCCGTTCGGCCTGCAGTCGGTGGCCGGTCCGTTCTACGCCCTCAACCCGTTCCCGCCCGGACGTCACGGCATCGGCCCCTTCCAGTACTCCCACCAGCAGCTCTGGGCCGGGTCTGTCACGTGGGTGCTGGTCGGGCTGGCGACACTCGCGATATTCATGCTCATGCGGGCTCCGTGGGGACGCGTCATCAAATCGATCCGCGAGGACGAGGACGCCGCACGCAGCCTCGGCAAGAACGTCTTCGGGTACAAGATGCAGAGCCTCGTGCTGGGCGGGGTGGTCGGTGCCATCGGCGGGGTGATGTTCGCCATCATCGGGTCGACGGTGAACCCGAACGCGTACCTGCCGATCGTGACCTTCTTCGCCTACACGATCCTGATCATGGGGGGGACCGCATCGACCGCCGGGCCGGTGATCGGCGCCGTCATCTTCTGGTTCCTGTTCTCCGGCTTCGACGCGTTCCTCCGCCAGGCGCAGGGCGCCGGCATGCTGCCCGGCTTCCTGCAGGGCTCCAACGCGGTCGGCGCCACGACCTTCACGCTCGTCGGCCTGGCGTTGGTGGGGCTGATGATCTTCCGGCCGCAGGGGATGGTCGGCAACAAGCGGGAGATGAAGCTCGATGTCTGACACCGCGACCGCCGTCTCCGACCTCTCGGACGTCCCGAACGAACCGGGCGTCTCCAAACCCGACCCGATCCTCGTCGTCGACGACGTCCGGCGGTCCTTCGGCGGTTTGGTCGCGGTCGACGTGGATCACCTCGAGGTCCAGCGTGGGATCATCACCGCGTTGATCGGTCCCAACGGTGCCGGCAAGACCACCCTCTTCAACGTCCTCAGCGGCTTCGACGACGCCGACCGGGGTACCTGGACGTTCGAAGGCGACGAGATCTCCGGCCTGTCGGCCCACCGCATCGCCCAGGAGGGGATGGTGCGCACGTTCCAGCTGACCAAGGCGCTGCACCGGATGTTCGTCATCGACAACATGAAGCTCGGGGCGACCGGTCAGCGGGGCGAACGGTTCCTGTCTGCCCTGGTGCCGAACCGCTGGCGCAGCCAGGAATCGGACGTCGAGGCGCAGGCCGACGACCTCCTCGAACGGTTCCAACTGCTCGACAAGCGTCACGAGTACGCCGGGGAGCTGTCCGGCGGGCAACGCAAGCTGCTGGAGATGGCACGTGCGCTGATGGTGCAACCGTCCCTGCTGCTCCTCGACGAGCCGATGGCCGGCGTCAACCCGGCGCTGACCCAGTCGCTGCTCACGCACGTCGAGGACCTCCGGGACGAGGGCATGTCGATCGTGTTCGTCGAGCACGACATGGACGTCGTCATGGGCATCAGCGACTGGGTCGTCTGCATGGCCGAGGGCAGGGTCATCGCGGAGGGCACACCGGAATCGATCGGGAGCAACCGACACGTGATCGACGCGTACCTCGGCGCGACCCACGACGAACCGGCGGACACGGAGTCCGCCGTGGTCGATTCCTACCTCGACGACACGGCCGAGGAGGCTGACGATGGCTGACGACCGCGAGACCGTCCTGATCGCCGAGGACCTGCGCTCCGGGTACCTGCCCGGTGTCGACATCCTCAACGGCTGCAACCTGTCGCTGCACCCGGGCGAGATCGTGGGCGTCATCGGTCCCAACGGCGCCGGCAAGTCCACCCTCGTCAAGACGATCTTCGGGCTCGTGCCCGTCCGGGACGGTCAGGTCCGGCTCCGCGGAGAGGACATCACCAGCCTGTCGGCACACGAGCTCGTCGCCGAGGGCGTCGGCTACGTGCCGCAGACCGGCAACGTGTTCCCGAGCCTGACCGTCCGCGAGAACCTCGAGATGGGCGTGTACCTCGAGCCGAAGCGGTTCAAGGAACGGTTCCAGCGCATCGGTGAGCTGTTCCCGCTGCTCCACGACCGGGCCGGTCAACGGACGGGCTCGCTGTCCGGCGGCGAACGTCAGATGGTCGCGATGGGCCGCGCGATGATGATGAACCCGTCGGTGCTGCTGCTCGACGAGCCGTCGGCCGGCCTGTCGCCCGCCAACGTCGACGAGGCGTTCAAGCGCGTCCGGGAGATCAACGAGGCCGGCGTGTCGATCATCATGGTCGAGCAGAACGCCCGGCGGTGCCTGCAGATCTGCGACCGCGGCTACGTGCTGGACCAGGGCGAGAACGCCTACACCGGTGCCGGCGACGAGCTGCTCCATGACCCGAAGGTCATCGACCTCTACCTCGGGACGCTCGCCAAGGCCGAGTAGGCATCCCGACGCCGAACGAGGGGCCCGGTGGACCGGGCCCCTCGTCGTCGTGCGGGTGTGTGTCAGCTACCGAGCTGGCTCAGATCGACGTCCTGGGAATCCACGATCTCGATCGTGGCCTCAGCCGTGAACTGACCGACCGCGTACCGACCGAAGGTCGGGTCGGGGCGCTCGATGTCCAGCGGACCGGAGGCACCGTTGTAGTCGATGTCCTCACCGTTCTCGAGCATGCCCTTGCACTCCTCGAACGAGGTGCACTCGGTGCCGCCCTTGGTGACGTCGGCGACCGCGTCGTTGAAGACGACCGGGTCCGCCGAGTCGGCGGAGATCGCGGCCAGCGCCGTGATGATGGCGCAGTCGTAGGCCTGGGCCCCGTAGATCAGGTTCCCTTCCCGGTCGACCCTCTCGGTCAGGCGGTTGTTGAACGCCTCGTCACCGGAGGCTCCGATGACCTTCATGCCTTCCAGCACGCTCGGGTCGTCGGGGTTGACGTCCTCGGCGAGCGCCGGGCCGAACAGCCCGTCCGCGCCGTACAGCGTGTCGGCGGCGACACCCTGCTCGATGAGCTGACGGATCAGGGTCGCGCCCTCACCGAACGAGATCAGGATGGTCGCATCCGGGTTGGCGCCGGCGATCTCGGACGCTTCGGACGAGAAGTCGTCGGCCTCCGGGTCGTAGGCGACGTTGGCCGCGACGGTCGCGCCAGCGTCCTCGAGACCCTGGACCACGAGCTCCTGGAGCGCCTGACCGTAGTCGTCGGCGCGCGCGGCGACCGCCACGTTGCTCGCGTCGTCACCGGTCACGGTGCTGACGATCACCGGGGTCACCGCTTCGTCCGGCGGAACCGTGCGGTAGTAGAACGAGTTGTTCTCCTGGTCGGTGAACGACGGCGAGGTGTTCGACGCCGAGCACTGGGCGATCTGGTTGTCCTCGAGCGTCTGGATGATCTCCTGGGAGACCCCGGACGCCGCCGCTCCGATGATGGCGTCGACACCGCCGTTGATCAGGCGGGCGACGGTCTGTCGGGCAACGGCCGGGTCGGTCCCCGAGTCACCCGAGTCCAGGTTCACGTCCTGGCCCAGGACGCCGCCGGCGGCGTTGATGTCCTCGACGGCCATCGCCACACCCTCGATCTGGGGTGAACCCAGGAACGCGAGGGCGCCGGTCTCGGGCAGCACGGTGCCGAGGTCGAGCACCTCGTCACGTTCGGGCCGCTCGATGTCGAGCTCCTCGGCCTCTGTCTCTGTACCTGTCGGTTCGGTCTCGGTGGCTTCCGTGTCGGTCTCCGTCGGCGCGACTCCGTCACCGTCGCCGCCACAGGCGGCGAGGGCGAGCGCGAGCACGGCGACGAAGGCGAACACGCGCATCCGTAAGGTGCGCTTCATGTATCTCCCCTTGTCATCGCTCTTCGGTACCTGAAGGCGGACGTAACGAAGGAACGACGTCCTTCTCCGCGCAGGCCTCTACGCCACGGTCTCGTGGCGCGTGAGCATCATCCTACGACACTGGTAGGAGAGTTCAAGCTGAGGTCGTGTACAGCGGTCCGCCCTAGCGTGGACGGCCACCGGAACCGGAGGGACCATGGCGGAGCGCCTGCTCATCAACTGCACCTACGGCGAGGACGACCCCGAACGGGCCACCGTCCCCTACATCGTGGCCAGCACCGCGGTCGCGAGCGGCCAGGACGCGGTCGTCATCTGCACCGCCGAGGGCGTCTGGAGCGGTGTCGAAGGCCGGCAGGAGGGGATCGCGCAGGACGGGATGCCCGCACTGATCGACCTGTACCGGCAGCTGATCGACGGGGGCGGCGAGGTCTGGCTGTGCTCGGCGTGTACCAACCTGCGAGACATCACCGAGGACCAGCTCGCCGAGGGCGCCCGGATCGTCGGTGCCGCGCAGATCGTCGAGGCGGTGGCGACGGGCGGCCGCAGCGTCACGCTCACGTAGGCCAGGGAATGACAGTGGACTGACCAGGCTGACCCGTTCTACTATGGTGGTAGTAGAGGTGTGAGGCGGGATGAGTTCAACGGTGGTTGCACGGGTCGTGGCTGTCGTCGCGGCGCTGCTGACGATCTCGGCGTGCAGCTACACCGGTGAGACCACCTGGGAACTCGGCGGCACGACACCTGACGGGCAGCATCTGTTCGTCTGGTACGACGCCAAGGCAGGTCTGCGCGACATCTCCGTTACCGAGAACGATCAGGCGGTGACCGTGAACTTCTCGGTGCGGCGGGTGGTGGGGCCCCAGAGCATGGACATCAACATCGGTCGCGAAGTCATCGAGCTCGATCAGCCGTTGGGCGACCGGGAGCTGCGCGGATGTGGCAGGGACAGCTGTCGCGCGTCGGGCGTGTCGGGTCTGGCACCAGCTGGCGGCGAACTGACGTTGCTCGAGGAGCGGGTCCGCGTGTCAACCGGCGGGCACGAAACCGTCCTTGACGCGGCTACCGGCGCACCCTCATCAGACACTGGGGGTCTGGCTTCCCAACCAGGGACCGAAGCGCACCGACCGCGGGTGTTGGATGGCACCGCGACCGTCGCTGGACGCCTACGACGCCACGACCGGTGATCTGCAGTGGCAGATACCGCTGCCCGACACTGCAAGCATCGCCGCCAGCGGTGGGCTGGTGTTCTACCTCGACGGCACCCAGGTCGTCGCGCTGAGCGCAACCACGGGCGGGACCCGTTACCGGGCGGAGGCGTTCATGCCGGTCGGGGACGTCACAGCAGACCGGAGTCGGGTCTACGTCTCGCTGTGGCACGGAGCTGCCGCCTTCGCCGTCCAGGACGGGTCCCTGGTCTGGTGGTGGCAGCAGGACGTCGGACTCGTCCACCAGCCATAGACCCACCGAAACGGTGGTGCGTATCGCGCGACCATCACCGACTCAACGACGCGTGTTCGGCGGCTGATGTCCAAGGCGCGGTTCCCGAATGGGATAGGCGTTCCAGATCAGACCTCGATGGTGTCGGCGGGGCGGCGTGTCGTTGGACGCTGAACGCGACGGGTCCAAGTGGCTGCTCTGATCTTGGCCGGGGGATGTAGATGTGCTCGAGCACCATGCGAATGAAGCCCGAACGACTTCCGCGACGTACTCGCCCCTGCCTTCTACCCCGTAGGACCAGCCAGTACCGCCCGGCGCAGGGGTGACGGGCGACGGATCAGATCAGGCGGATACAAACGGTCCAGCTGGTGTGGTTCTCTGATGCGGCGGTCAGCAGGAAGGGGACGACGTGTCCGGTGGCAGGTTCGAGGTCGTGTGTGAGATCGAGCCTCCGACGTCTGCGGACATGGGGATCGTTCGAGAGCAGATCGCGGTTCTGCGTCGGTCGTGTGATGCGTTCCTGGTGCCGGACAGTCATCTGGGAAGGGCGACGGTCTCGTCCGTCGCCGTCGCGCACGAGGTCGCCTATCTCCAGGGCCGTGCTGTGGCTTGTCTCAATGCCCGCGATCGCAACCTGCTGGGGTTCCGGCGCGACCTGCTGACCGCAGCCGCCTACGGCGTCGACGAGCTGCTGTTCGTGTACGGGGACCAGCCACAGCACGGCGACCGCAGCGCCCTGACGGTCCGCCAGATGCTCGAGGAGATGCGCTCCGACGACAAAGCCGGACGGTTCCGGGTAGGCGTGACCGCTGACGTCACCCGTGACCTACCTGACTGGAAGCGGGGTGCGGACTTCGCGTTCACCCAGATCTCGTTCGACGAACAGGCGGTGATCCGCTGGCGCGATCGGACCGGCTTCGACGGTCAGGTGTACGCGGGTGTGGTCGTGCTCGCCAGTGCCAAGATGGCGATGCGTCTGCGCGAGCTCATCCCTGGCTTCGAAGTCCCAGATGCGCTCATGGCAGACCTGGAGCGCGATGGCTCGGTGGGAGTCGAACGCGCGGTCGAGCAGGTACTCCGGCTCCGCGACTCGCGCGCGGTGGACGGTGTTCACCTGATCCCGGCCCGTCAGTTCCGCCAGACCGCCGACGCGCTCGAACGCGCCGACATCTGAGGCGGCCCATCCGACAGTTCCCCGCCCCGTGGAGGTGGCGTCCATCGCCGCGGTGGCTGGAGTGGACGTCTTTGGCCGTACCGCACGGTTCGTGGCCGGTGGCTGTAGTCTGCGGGGCCAGGCGGGAGCGGACCCCGGCTCCGTGGTGAGCAAGATGCGTCCGCGTTCGAGTTCGGAACGCGGGTGCTGTAGATGTTGGTTCGGCTGCTGGTCGCTGCCACGGTGGGCCGTACGGGGGTGTTCCTGCTCCCGGTCGGCCTGTTCTTCGCTGCCGCCAGCAGTGAGCCGGCCGAGGCGCGGACGCTGGTGGGGTTGGCAAGCGCGCTGACGATCGGGCGGGGCGTCGCGTTGTGGCCGGCCGGTCGGGCTCTCGATCGCATCGGCCCCTGGTCGGGGCTCGGCCGGAGCATCGCTGCGGCAGGACTGCTGCTTGTGGCCGTGGCCGTTGGCATCCGCCTCGAGGTGCCCGTGTGGATTCAGCTGATGGCAGCGGGGATGGCGGGTGCGTTGACGGCGCCGCTCGTTGCCACTCCACGGGCGCTGCTTCCGGGGCTTGTGGCTGCTGGACGACTCCCGCAGGTGAGCGCCTGGGAGGCGGCGAGCATCGAAGTCTCGCTGCTGGCGGCCCCGCTCCTCGCTGCGGTAGTCAGCCGGTCGGGTGCGGTGTGGGTGCTGGCGGCAGCGGCCGCGATCCTCGTCGCAGCTCGGGTGGTGATGCCGTCCACGGGCGCAGCTGTGACGGTCGGCCGAACAGGTGGTGACGACCGCTTGCTCACACGCGCTGTCGCCGGACTTGGTGGGCTGGCGGCGGTAGTGGGACTCAGCGGCGGCCTGCTCGAACCGGGACTCGCCGCTCTGCCTCCTCCGGTGCCGTCCTGGCCGGAGTCGGCGGCGCTGTTGTTCGTCGCGCTCGGTGTCGGCAGCTTGGCCGGCGGCGTCGTGGCGGCGCGCGTCGGCTGGCCAGCGACAGGAACCCACGCCCTGCCGCTGCTCGTCCTACACGCGGTGTTCCTGGCCGCAGCAGCAGGCGTGTCCGGTGCCGCACGGATCGCGGTCCTCGTGGTCGCGGGTGTCCCGTTCGCTCCTCTGGTCAGTCTGGGTGGGCTGCTGTTGGACCGCTGGGTTCCCCCCGGCCGCAGGAGCGAGAGCTTCGCGATGGTCGCCGCCGCCCTCGAAATCGGCACGGGGATCGGCCAAGCCCTCGCCGGCCAACTCTTGACCGTCCTCGATCCAGCGAACCTGGTACGCCTGTCCGCGGTCCCGATCGTGGCCGTGACGGCGGCGTTGGCGGCCGTCAGGCGACACCACCGTTAGCCCTTGCGTCGGAGACATCTGCCGCGACGGCGAGCAGCTGCCACTCTCCGTCGATGCCCTTCAGATCGTGTGTGCCACGGTCCTCGAAGGAGATCCCCGACCCAGCGATCAGATCCTTGACCGTCCGGGACACGAGTATCTCGCCGGGGCGGGCGGTGCCCATGATCCGAGCGGCGATGTGCACCCCGATGCCGCCGACATCATCGCCGCGGAACTCGACCTCACCGGTGTGGATCCCGGTCCGGATCTGTAGACCGAGGTCGTCGAGTTGCGCCCGCATGTCCCTGCCCGCACGGATGGCGCGCCCGGGACCGTCGAAGGTGGCCAGGATCCCGTCGCCGGTGCTCTTGACGACGCGGCCGCCGTAGTCTTCCACGACACGGTGAGCGGTCTCGTCGTGCACGTCGAGGAGGGTCCGCCACTGCTGGTCGCCCATCTGCTGTGCGAGCGCGGTCGAGTCGGCGATGTCGGTGAACAGCACCGACGCGAGTGCCCGGTCCGAGGACGGCTCGGGTCCGATCCCGGTGAGGAACTGCTCCAGCGTCGACAACGTGAGCTCGGCATGCTCCCAGTACGGGTCGCAATCGCTGCCCGGTATCTCGACCAGCTGGGCATCGTCGATGTTGTCCGCGAGATAGCGCCCCGCCTCCAGCGGGAACAGCCAGAAGTCCTCCCGCTGCATGACGAGTGTTGGCACGCGGATCGAACCCAGCAGGGACCGCCCATCAGCCGTCGCGCTCTGTTCCAGGTACCGCCAGGCCGCCCGAGGGCTGGATACGCCCCGCTGCAGCTTCGCCAGCCACTGGGTGAACCGCGAACTGGAGGTCCGACTGGGGTAGAACAGTTCCGCCTGCGACTCCCCGCCCGTGTCCGTGCCCCAGTGGTCGGCGATCCGCTGCATCGCCTGCTCGTACTCATCGGGTGCGATCCCGCACGCGTAGTCGTCGGCTTCGAACATCCTTGCCGCCGTGTCGAACAGGGCGAGCGCTCTGGTGCGTGACGGCCGCGTGGCAGCGAACTGGAGCGCGGCCGGCCCAGCGTCCGCCAAACCGATCACCGCGGCCTCGTCGGATCCGGCGGCGTCCATCACGCACTCGATCTCTTGCGCGTAGGACTCCCACGGCGGGAGCGAGTCGAGTGGGAGGGGATCAGAGGCACCGACACCCCGCCGATCGAATCTGATCACCCGCGAGAAGTTCGTCAGCCGCCGGTGGAACAGCCGGATCCGCGGATCCTCCCACTCCACGTCGAAGGCCGAGAAGAACCCGACCGCGAACACCACGTCGATGGGCCCCTCGCCCATGACGTAATAGGCGATGCGCTGATCTTCGAGTTCCGCGTACGAAGCGACAGGTTGCATCCCGATCGACGATAGAGCGTGCGACTCCGGGCGCGCAGACGACCGCAGCGAAGGAGAGGCGCCTCCGTCGAGTCAGGAGGTCACTCGACGTCGGCTACCAGCCGTCCTGGGTGAGGAGTGGCAGGGTTGTTTCGGAACGGTTCGGCGTGCGATGACGTCGTACAGGTGAACCGCTGGCTGGATGGATCGGATGGGGATGCGGATCGGACGCACGCTGGTCGTCTTCGTCGCGCTCATCGCGGCTCTGGTGGCTTGTGGTGGCGCTGCAGACGCCCCTGGTCCGGTGGCCGGTTCCGGTAGCCCGTCCTCCGGGCCGGCCGCGTCACCGGTCGCGGTCGAACGTCCTCCGGCCACCTCCCCCGACGTCGCAGATCTGGTGTCGGGGTTGAACCAGGTCGGCTACGACCTGTTCGGGGTCGCGACCGAAGGTTCGAACAAGGACGTGGTGCTGTCTCCGCTGTCGATCGGGTTGGCGTTCGGGATGGCCGACGTGGGCGCGACCGGCCCCACGGCCGAGTCATTGGAGGAGCTGTTCGGCTACCCGGTCGACGGGGAGGCGCGGTGGTCGGCGTTCAACACCCTGGACCGCTCGGTGACCGACGTCGGTGAACCGATCGTTCGGCTCGCCAACCGCCAGTTCCCGGACGAGTCGTTCGACACCGTCGAGGGCTACGACGAACGGCTGGCACGCTGGTTCGGCTCGGGTATCGAACCGCTGCCGCTGCAGACCCAGCCGGAGGCGTCGCGGGCGAGGATCAACGAGTGGGTCGCCGAACGCACCGAGCAGCTGATCCCCGAACTCGTCCCCCAGGGGATGATCAACCCGAACTCCGTGATGGTGCTCGTCAACGCCCTGTACCTGGAGGCCGACTGGGCGCGGCAGTTCGGCAAGTACCCGACCGAGGACGCCCCCTTCACCCGACTCGACGGATCCACGGTCACCGTGCCGCTCATGCACGAGTTGGAGCTGACCGGACCGGCCGTGGACACCGACACCTACGCCGCCACGGAGGTCCCCTACGAGGACGAGCAGCTGTCGATGCTGGTCATCGTTCCCCGCGACGATCACTACCGAGACGTCGAGGAACGGCTGCCCTCTGTCGTCGACGAGATCGACGCCACCGCCGGCGAGGGCAGCGTCGAGCTGTGGCTGCCCCGGTTCGACAGCGACACCAACCTCGACCTGCGGGAGGCCCTGGAAGGCAGCATGGGGGTCAGCAACGTGTTCGGCGGAGACGGACAGTGGGACGGGATCGCGCCGGAGATCACGCTCGAGTCTGCAGTCCACGCCGCGGACATCAGCGTCGACGAGTACGGCACCGTCGCCGCAGCCGCCACCGCCCTCGGCTTCGATGAGAGTGGCCCGCCCGCGGCCGACGTCACCATCCGCGCCGACCGACCGTTCCTGTACCTGATCCGACACACCGACACTGGAGCGGTGCTGTTCGTCGGCAGAGTCATGGACCCGTCCGCCTGACCGTCCACCGTGCTGTCGCAGATCACATCGCGCGAGCACTGGCCCGAGGCAACCGCACGCGATCGGCGGGTATCCGTTGTCGTTGGCTCAGGGAAAGATGCCCACAACGATCTCTTCTGCGACCTCTCCGTACCTTCGATGGCGCCCCCGCTTTCCTCCTGCGGACCTACGTGACCCGGTGCGTGTCACCAGGCTGTCTCGCCATTTCAAGAAACCGCTAGCTATACTTGCGATATGACTGAGCGACGCCAGAAGTTCGCATCCCAGGCCGCGCCGGACGTGCTCGAAGCCGTGCGGTCGATCGCCGACGACGAGGGGCGCCAGCTCCAGTCGGTGATCGAAGAGGCACTGCGCGAGTACGTCGAACGCAAGCGCGGTGAGCGCCCCCGCGAGCAGGTGTTGGCGCACCTGCAGGCGTCCGTGCAGGAGCACCGAGAGCTGTACCGGCGTCTGGCGGAGTAGCGGTGCCCGAGTACCTGACGCTCGTGGAGCTGCTCGCGATCCACGATCGGCTCATCGAGGAGTTCGGTGGGGCGACCGGGGTGCGTGACGGCGGGGCGCTGGAGTCAGCGCTGTTCCGTCCGCAGACCGGCTACTACCGCGACGTGGTCGAGGAAGCCGCCGCGATGTTCGAGAGCCTGGTCCAGAACCACCCGTTCGTCGATGGGAACAAGCGCACCGCGTTCGCGGCGACCGACGTGTTCTTGCGCATGAACGGGATCGTGCTCGACGTCGACGACATCGAGGCCTACGAGTTCATCGTCGGTGCCCTCGAGCAGGGCCGGCTTGACTTCGAGCGCATCGACCGATGGCTACGTGAACAGATCAACGACGGGCGGACAGACGGTCGATAACGATCGCGATCCGCTCGTTCCGAGGGCAGCCGCGATCGGCGGATACCCGCAGGTCGGTGTCGCGGTCTCGGGGGTACGATCACGACGATGATCGAGAACGCCAGTGCACGCCGGCGCGTGGTCCGTTTCTGGCTCTGCTCGTGGCTGGCTTGCCGGGCTGTGGCGTCGATCATCGGACAGGTGGCGAGCGGTTTTGGGGTGATGGGTCTGTACGGTGGTTGGATCGCCGCATCATGATCGGCGGGACGAGGGGTGAAGCCTGAGCGGGCCTGGTAGGAGCAGCACGGTGACCGTGCGGTGGGTGCCGTGGGCGTTGTGGGGGCTCGCGCTGTCGCTGGCGGCGGCGGGCCTGGTGTTCCAGGAGGCCACGCCTGGCAGGGTCAGTCCGTTCGCGACCATCAGGGGCGACGCGTTCGACGTGTCGGCGTTCGTCGTCGGGCTGGCTGGCGTGGGTGCGTTGATCGCGGCGCGTGAGCGCAACCTGGTCGGGTGGGTGTTGTGTGGTCTCGGGTTGGTGTTCGCCGCAGGGTACGTCACCGACGCCTACGGCATCTACGGTCTGACGGCCGGTTCGCTGCCCGGTGCGTTGCTGGCTGCGTGGTTCTCGTCGTGGTCGTGGATCCCGATGATGGGGGCGGTGGCGTGGCTGTTGTACACGTTCCCGGACGGCCGGTTGCCGTCGGCCCGGTGGCGGAAGGTTTCCTGGCTCGCTGCTGGTGGGCTGCTCGTCATGCTGACGGTGCGGCCGTTCGTTCCCGGACCGCTGGATGACACGTCCCCGCTCTCGACCCTCAACCCGGTCAACCCCTTCGGGGTCAGCGCGGGTGTCGGTGAGTGGCTCTTGCCGGTGGCGCAGGTGGGCTACGCCGTGTTCATGCTGGCCGGTCTGCTGGGTGGGGCGGTATCGCTGCTGTTCCGCTACCGGGGGGCGTCCGGGGAGCGGCGCTACCAGCTGAAGTGGTTCGCGTTCGCCGCAGCGATGTCGGTAGGTCTGTTGGTCGTGTCCCAGATCATCGGCGTGTTGGACGCCGACGGGGTGGTCGACTTGCCCGGCGCGGCGATGACTGCCGTCGACCACCTGGTCAACGTGAGTGTGCTGGGGTTGCCGGTCGCGATCGCGGTGGCGGTGTTCAAGTACCGGCTGTACGACATCGATCTGGTCATCTCCAAGACGCTGGTGTACACGGGGCTGGCCGGGTTCATCGGGGTCGTGTACGTCGCGATCGTCGCCGGGCTGGGTGCGGTGATCGGCGCCGGCGGGGAACCGAACCTGGCGCTGTCGGTGGCAGCGACGGCGGTGGTGGCGGTGGCGTTCCAGCCGGCCCGGGAACGGTTGACGCGCC